>NZ_LR134440.1:1670515-2004618 GCF_900637855.1 Neisseria animaloris | reverse complement strand
TCGTGCCACCAGAATATTAATCCGCAATCACATCAAAATTGTTGTCGGCAAACTTGGTATCCGGCACTTTCACAATCAACGGATCCACTTCCCCGATGGCTTTTTCATCTTTGCCCGGATAATCCAACGCATGCAGGAAATAACGGATGCAGTTCAAACGTGCACGTTTTTTATCGTCCGATTTAACGATTGTCCACGGCGCGTCGCCTGTGTGGGTGTGGAAGAACATCGCGTTTTTCGCATCGGTGTAATCGTCCCAACGATCAAGCGACTGAACATCGACGGGAGAAAGTTTCCAGTGTTTCAGCGGATCGTCGCGGCGGGAAATAAAGCGGCGCAACTGCTCTTCCCTGCTTACCGAAAACCAGAATTTAAACAGATGGATACCGCTGGAAACCAACATACGCTCGAATTCGGGCGTTTGGCGCATAAACAGTAGATATTCGTGCGGCTGGCAGAAGCCCATCACGCGCTCCACTCCCGCTCGGTTATACCACGAGCGGTCGAAAAACACCATTTCGCCCGCTGTCGGCAAGTTTTGGATATAACGCTGGAAATACCATTGGCCTCGTTCGGTTTCGGTCGGTTTCTCCAAAGCCACCACGCGCGCACCGCGCGGGTTCAAATGCTCCATATAACGCTTGATCGTACCGCCCTTGCCCGCCGCATCACGGCCTTCAAACAGGCTTACGATACGCTGACCGGACTCTTTTACCCAGCTTTGAACTTTCAACAACTCGATTTGCAGCTTTTTCTTTTCCCTCTCATAAACACTGCGGCTCATGCGCGTGCGGTAAGGATAACTTTCCGGCAAAGGAGCGGAGCTGGAATCTTCATTGGTAATGCGGCCTTTGTGTTCCAAAACTGCTTTTTCAAAAACCTTTAATTCTTCTTTTTTCTCCCCCAGATGAACTTGCTCGAACGGCTTTAACTGGTGATCGGTCATGCAGCGCTCCTTGTATGTCAATTGATTTGGAAATGTTTAATTCTTTAGAACTATTCTACTCCTATTTACATAAACAAACAAAAAACGCTACGGAAAATTACAGCACTTTTTGCCCTGCCGCCACATAGTCCGCGCACCGAAAAAGCCGTCGGCAGCCGCCCATTGCCGTTATAATAACGCCTTTTATCCACGCTACCCGCCATGCCCCATTTTGCGCTTTTAGACGACGCAGCCGCCAACCGCGCCCAACTTTACCAAATCCACACCGGCAGCCGTTTTTTCACCGCCGACGATATCGACGGACTGGATGCCGCCCTGCGCGAAGGCTGGCAGCAAGGTTGGCACGCCGTTTTGTTTGCCGACTACGAATTCGGCCTGCCGCTGCTCAACCTGCCCGCACAACCGCCCTCCCATCTCGCCCTGCATTGGTTTGAACGCTGCACCGAAACCGACCCCGAAGCATGGCTGGCGCAGCACGGCGGAGAAACGCAACCGGCGGGCATCGGCACACCCGCAAGCGACACCGCTGAGGCCGATTATCTGCAAGCCGTGCGCGATATTCAGGCGGCCATCGCCCGCGGCGACACCTACCAAATCAACTACACCACCCGCCTGCACCTTACCGCCTACGGCAACCCCATAAAACTTTACCGCCGCCTGCGCCAGCCCGTGCCTTACGCTGCCCTGAGCTGCCTGCCCGACCATCAGGGGCAAAGCCGCTGGACATTATGCTTTTCGCCCGAACTCTTCCTGAATATCGGTTCAGACGGCCTCATCACCACCGAACCCATGAAAGGCACTGCCCCCATCCTCAACGACGGGCAAGACGAGCAACGCGCGCGCGATTTGCAGGCCGACCCCAAAAACCGCGCCGAAAACATCATGATTGTCGATTTGCTACGCAACGACCTTGGCAAAATCGCCCAAACCGGCCGGGTGCGCGTGCCCGAACCTTTTAAAGTATCCCGCTTCGGCAGCGTGTGGCAGATGACCACCGCCATCGAAGCGCAAGCCAAACCGAACACCCGCGCCGCCGACATCATCCGCGCCGCCTTCCCCTGCGGCTCGATTACCGGCGCACCCAAACGCATGAGCATGCAGATTATCCGCGACATCGAAACCGCCCCGCGCGGCCTTTACACCGGCAGTATCGGCTTTCTCAACCCCTGCGACAGCGGTTTGGGATTCAGCGGCACCCTCAACGTCGTGATACGCACCTTGCAGCTTACTCCGCTTTCAGACGGCCTCTACCGCGGCGTGTACGGAGTAGGCTCCGGCATCGTCGCCGACAGCGTGCCTGCCGACGAATACACCGAATGCCGCTGGAAAGCCCGTTTCCTTACCGATCTCGCCCCCGAATTCGGCATCTTCGAAACCATGCGCGTGCAGCAAAAACAATGCCCGCTGCTGCTCCTGCACATAGGCCGTCTGAAACAATCCGCCGCCGCCCTGAACCTGCCGTTCCCCGATAGTATCGAACAGCAGATACACAGCTATCTCGCCCAACTGCCCGACCACGGCCTTTACCGCGTCAAAGCCGCCCTAAACCCTTCAGACGGCCTCAGTCTCAGCCATGCGCCGCTCAACGAATTGCCGCCCGAGCAAACGGTATGCCTGTCCGCAACTTCTTTGCCGCCGCAAAACTACCTGCGCCGCTTCAAAACCACCTGCCGCAGCATCTACGACCACGGCTGGCAGCAAGCCGAACGGCAAGGCGCGTTTGACAGCCTGTTTTTCAATTCAGACGGCCTCCTGCTCGAAGGCGGTCGCAGCAACGTCTTTATCCGCCTCGGCAACGAATGGCACACCCCCGCATTGGATTTGGACATCCTCAACGGCGTGATGCGCCAAGCCGTACTCGCCGACCCGAAAACCCATCTCGGTACCGACACCGTGCACCAAAGCCGCATCAACCGCGAAATGTTGATGCAGGCCGACGAAATCCGCCTAAGCAATGCCTTGCGCGGCGTGTTTCCGGTGAAAATTGAAAACGCATAGTCCTGTGTATTTTCAAATATCACACAAACATCAGGGCAAAAAAGCTGTGCCCACCCAATAAAACTAAGGCCGTCTGAAAAGTTTTTTCAGACGGCCTTTATTTCAGAATAAAAAATCGGAACCTTTTATTTTGAGGTTCCGATTTTGCAAATTAATAGTAATTATTTGACAATCTGACGGTTTGATGCGCCATAGGCTCCATTGTAGCCTTTATGCTCGCCTTCTTTAACATTGTAAACGCCACCTAAATCAGCACCGCCACCGCCGAAGAAACCACCCTTAGTTTCAATACCGTTTTTAGTACCGCTAAAGATATTGCCGTTGATGGTTCCACCAAACTGCAACGGAGAAGGGGCAGCTTTACCGGCAACACTCGGCGGGGTGATGGTTATATCAACTGTTTTTTTAGCAAAATCTACAATTGCATCAGTTTTGGCCCTGCTGTATTCGCCGTCTTTACCGTAAACCGCATTACCACTGTAGGAATATTTTGCCGAAGGCAGCCATGCACTCGGATTACCTTGTACAAACAGATGTGATTTGCCGTCAACGGTATAAACGCCGTAACGGACATCTTGGAAGTTTCCGGCACGTTCATCTCCGGTACTGCCGACCAAACCTTTACCTTCCGCTTTATAGCCACCATTAGGGAAATCACGTTCAGCCAAGGGGCGCATACCGATTTGATTCAATTTGTCCCTTGCTCCAGCCAATAAAAGGATTTTAGTTCCGTTGAGCACGAGTTCGTTGAATGCTTCGGTCTTTGGAGGAAGCTGGCCGGTTACTGTACCGCTGGCATTGTCGATGCTCAATAAGATACCGTTCACAGATTTACTGTCCATAAAACCCGCTTTTTTAGAATTATTGGCAGCAAAGCCTTTTGCCAAAGCCTCTGCAAACAAACCGCCTTTTTCCGGTTGAGGTTTCGGATTATTGTTGGCTTGATTTTTAGCATCTTCTTCAGCCTTTTTACGATCGGCTTCCTGTTTAGCTAACTCTTCGGCTTTTTTACGTTCAGCTTCCTGTTTGGCCAACTCTTCGGCTTTTTTGCGTTCGGCTTCCTGTTTGGCCAACTCTTCGGCTTTTTTACGTTCAGCTTCCTGTTTGGCCAACTCTTCGGCTTTTTTGCGTTCGGCTTCCTGTTTGGCCAACTCTTCGGCTTTTTTGCGTTCGGCTTCCTGTTTGGCCAACTCTTCGGCTTTTTTACGCTCGGCTTCCTGTTTGGCCAACTCTTCGGCTTTTTTACGTTCGGCTTCTTGTTTGGCTAACTCTTCGGCTTTTTTGCGCTCAGCCTCTGCTTTAGCCTGTTCTTCGGTTTTTTTACGTTCGGCTTCCTCTTTCTCCTCTTTTTGATTTTGTGCCTGATTTTGATTATTTTGGGGTGTAGATAAAGAAGCCGGTGCAGAACCGCCCCCTGAAGAACATGCATTTAAAACAATAGCGCATGTAACCGCTAAAACTGCTTGCAATGATAATTTTTTCACTGAGCTACTCTTTCTAGTTAAGAAACTTAAAAAAAATGTGTGTAAAAAAAGATAAATTAACCGAAACCATTAAAAACAAATTTACGATCTGCTTTATCCATTTAAAATACAATAATTAATAACATTATTAGTATTTCTTTAATTTTATCAAAAAATAATAATAATTATCAATCCTTATTATAAATTTTCAAATATCATCACAAATACTTTAAATTTAAATCCGCATATATCTTTTTTCCTCTGCCATACGACGCTTACCAATCAGAAGGCCCCCAAACACTAAGCCATAAATTCAAGTTGCTTGGTCTCCGACGAAGTAACGAAGCCTGCATCTTAAACCTCCCCTTCCAAAGCCTCTGAAAAATAACCGTTTTACTTGGCTCTAGGCCGTCTGAAACATGATATAGTGCACGCGCTTTATCATTTTCAGACGGCCTGTTTCATTATGGACACACCTACGCTTTACCTCATCCTCACCGCCCTTGCCGCCGCCTTTTTCGGCATCCTTATCACTTGGCTGGTTTTGCGCAACAAACATCAGGCCGAGCAAAACCGCTTGAACGGCCAGCTTGCCGAGCGCACCCAGCAATACCAATTCGCAGCCCGCGAGCAGGCCGAGGCGGAAAACGCGCTTGATGCCCTGCAACAGCAGTTTCAGACGGCCCAAACCGCTCTTGCCGCCGCCGAAACGCGCAGCAGCCAGATCGAGCCGCTGCAAAACGAGCTGGCGCAAAGCCGCCGCCACGCGCAGGATTTGCAGGCCGAAATGCAGGAAATCCACAGCCGCTTTGCCGCCGCCAAACAGCACATCGAAGGCTTGCAGGCGCGCGAGGGCGAATTAGGCCGTCTGAAAGAAGAATATGCCGGTTTGCAGCAAACCGTGGCCGATTTGAACGTGCGCAACGAACGCCTGCACACCCAAATCGAGCAGGAACGCCTTGCCTCGGAAGAAAAACTCGCCCTGCTGGCCGAAGCGCGCCAAAGCTTAACCGACCAATTCCAAAATCTCGCCAACAACATTCTCGAAGAAAAAACCAAACGTTTTACCGAACACAACACCGAAAACATCAACCGTCTGCTCACTCCGCTTAACGAGCGCATGGGCAAATTCAGCGAGCTGGTGCAAAGCACTTACGAAAAAGAAGCCAAAGAACGGCTCACGCTTGAAAACGAACTCAAACGCCTGCAAACCCTCAACACCCAGCTTCACACCGATGCCAAAGCCCTCACCGACGCACTCACCGGCGTGCAAAACAAAACGCAGGGCAACTGGGGCGAAATGATTCTGGAAACCGTGCTGGAAAATTCCGGCTTGGTGAAAGGGCGCGAATATATTGTTCAGGCGGCCTCCGTGCGCCACGAAGAAGACGGCAGCACCCGCCGCCTGCAACCCGACGTGCTGGTCAACCTGCCCGACAACAAGCAAATCATCATCGACAGCAAAGTATCGCTCACCGCCTATGTGCGCTACACGCAGGCGCAAACGCCCGAAGAAGCCGAACGCGCACTCGCCGCCCATGCCGCCAGCGTCCGCAACCACATCAAGAGCCTGTCGCTCAAGCAATACAGCCATATCGAAGGCGTGAACACGCTTGATTTCGTGTTTATGTTCATCCCCGTCGAACCCGCCTACCTGTTGGCCTTGCAGCACGACGACAACCTGTTTCAAGAGTGCTTCGACAAACGCATCATGCCCGTCGGCCCCAGCACCTTGCTGGCGACGCTGCGCACGGTGGCGAATATTTGGCGCAACGAGCAGCAAAACCAAAACGCCATCGCCATCGCCGAAGAAGGCGGCAAGCTCTACGACAAATTCGTCGGCTTCGTCACCACGCTGGAGAGCGTCGGCAAAAACATCGAGCAGGCGCAAAGCCAATACCAAGCCGCGTTCAAACAGCTTTCCGAAGGCCGAGGCAATCTGGTGAACCGCGCCGAAAAACTGCGCAAACTGGGCGTAAAAGCCTCGAAACAGCTTGAAAAAAGTTTGGCGGAACGTGCACAGGAACCGGAACGGCAGCTGGTTGCCCCTGATGAAAACGGCAGCGAAGTAGAAACGGATTGATCCTCCCCGTACTGATCCCGCAACAAAGAGGCCGTCTGAAAACGAGCTTTGCGAGTTTCGCTAAAACGAGCTTTGCGCGTTCCGCTAAAAGATTTTCAAACGGCCGCTGCACATCTTCCTCATTTTGCGGGACAGCCGAATGAAACCCGGCATAAACTCAAAATAACGTATCATTCGGCCATAATCCGCCGCTTTTCGATTTGACTTATATTAAACAGGCACTAAACAGACAAAAAACCTCCACATTATCTGCATCTTTTGGTTTATCCTAAACAAAATTTCATACTCAAAGGAATCGGTCCATGAATTTTCATAGCGACATCATCATTGTTGGTGCAGGCCCTGCCGGATTAAGCTTTGCCGCGGCACTGGCAAACAGCGGGCTAAACGTAACAATAATTGAGAAAAGCTCTTCGGAATCACTGCAAAACCCTGCCTACGACGGCCGCGAAATCGCCCTTACCCATCCGTCGAAAGCCATCATGCAACAGCTCGGCATGTGGCAGCTTATTCCCGAAAACGAAATCTACCCGCTGCGTGATGCCAAAGTATTGAACGGGCAGTCTTCCTACCAACTGCACTTCCCGCAACCCACCGAGGCCCGCGGCAAGCCCGCCGACTGCTTGGGCTATCTGGTTTCCAACCACAACATCCGCAAGGCTGCTTATGATGTGGTTTGCAACTTGGATAATGTTTCGATTGAGTGCGGCAGCGGTGTGAAAGAAGTCCGAACCGGCCCCGAAAAAGCCGAAGTAGTGTTGGAAAACGGCGAAACCCTAACCGCCCGCCTGCTGGTTGCCGCCGACAGCCGCTTTTCGCAAACACGCCGTCAGCTCGGTATCGCTTCCGATATGCACGATTACAGCCGAACCATGTTCGTCTGCCGCATGAAGCACACCCTTTCCAATCAGCATACCGCTTACGAATGCTTCCACTACGGCCGCACCATCGCCCTGCTGCCGCTGGAAGAGCACTTAACCAACACCGTGCTCACGGTAGACAGCGACCAAGCGGCAAGCATTCAAAACCTCAGTCCGGAAGAACTCGCCGCCAGCGTTAAAAAACAACTGGGCGGCCGCTTGGGGGATATGGAGCTGGCCAGCACCATCCACTCCTACCCGTTGGTCGGCATGCACGCCCAACGTTTTTACGGTACGCGCAGCGCGTTAATCGGCGATGCCGCCGTAGGCATGCATCCCGTTACCGCCCACGGCTTCAACCTCGGCCTTTCCAGTGCCGATATTTTGTCCAAGCTGGTGCTCAATGCCGCCAAACAAGGCAAAGACATCGGAGCCGCGTCGCTGCTTTCGCAATACGATAGCAAACATATGCTCCAGTCGCGCCCGCTCTATCACGGCACCAATATGCTGCTGAAGCTGTTTACCAACGAAACCCCGCCCGCCAAACTGCTGCGCGGCTTGGTTCTGCGCGTGAGTAACAACCTGCCGCCGCTTAAAAAACTGATTACCCACCAGCTAACCGGCTGATAACAGGGGAAAGGTTTCAAAAAGGCCGTCTGAAAAGAAGTTTTCAGACGGCCTTTTTACTTATCCTGCCTACCCGTGCCAAAAATAACGCACGATATGGAAAAACACCGGCGCGGCGAAACAGACCGAACCCGCCCGATCCAACATACCGCCGTGGCCCTGAATCATATTGCTCCAATCTTTCACACCGTAATCGCGTTTGATGGCCGACATTACCAAACCGCCGAAAAAGCCCATCAAACAAATCACCAGCCCGATCAAAGCCGCCTGAACTGGCGAAAACGGCGTAATCGGCGACATCAACACCGCCACCAGCACGGCAGAGGCAATGGCGCCCACCGTGCCGGCTACTAAGAGTTTGATGAAAGTGGTTTTAAACGCGGGCTTCATGGTTTTCAGACGGCCTCTACTCCTTCACGGCCAAACTCACGGTAAAGATACCGTCTTCATCAATCCATTGGTGGATTTTCTTAAAGCCCGCCAGCTCCACCAGCTGATCCATTTCCTGCTGGCTGCGGCGGCGCATTACCCAATTGGGGCTGCCTTCTTTGTGGCTGGTCAGCACACGGGCAATCATTTCAAGTTGCGGATGCCACGGCTGGCAGGTGTAGATAAGGCAGCCGCCGTATTCAAGTGCATCGCGGAAGCCTTTGAGCGAACGCATAATCAAGTCGTTATCGGGGAAAAGCTCGTGCAGGCCGGAAACGATACCGAGCGTGGGGCGCGGGTTGAGGTTTTGGTAGTTGGCGCGGTTATAGGCATTAACCTCTTCAAAAATAACAATGTTTTGCAGCTTACGTTCGGCAATCAGCTTGCGCCCCGCTTCTACGTTTACAGAGCTGTAATCGCGCAGGCGCACGCTGTCGGGCAAGCTTTCGGCAGTAAGCGCATCAAGCACATAGCGGCCGCGACCTGAAGCGATGTCCAACACATGCAAGGGTTTGCCGTGTTCACGCAATCGGGCAAAGGCCGTCTGAATGGCTTTACCGATGTTTTCTTTACGTTGGCGGATACCGCGCCAGCCGATGGCATTCAGATAATATTTATCGACTGCTTCGCCGAATTTATTGGTACCTTGCGGTTGGTTGCGGTACACATAATCAAGGGTGCTGCCGGAATCAAAGCCGGTTTCTTTGCCGATTCTCAAGCCTTCGCTCCAGTTGGCACCGAGTCCGACCAACCAGCGCAGAGCCGCCCAATATGCGCCGTGCAAGGTAAACGGCGACAACGGCGTGGCCAGTTCGTCGGCCTCGCGGCGGCTGTCGCTGTGAATATGGGCGCAGGTAACGTCTACGGTTTCCAGTGCTTCGGCGAAGCGTTCGCGGATAAAACGACGCACTTCCACAAACGCCAATTCGCGGTTCTCTTCGCCAAGAGTATCGTGATAAAAGCCGCTGAAAATATGGCGTTCTTTAATGTGGCTGCCGAGGTGGTTGTAGAAATCGTGCTGCGGTTTGTGATGCACCACCCAATCGCTGCCGGACACCAACAGCTGTATCGGCGTAGTAATGGCTTGGGCATCGGCCACCACGCGCTCGGCGGCATCATACAGGCCCAAAAGAGTACGCACGGAAATGGCACGTGCAATCAGCGGGTCATTGTCGTAGCTCCGCTGCCGCTCTCGATCATGGGTCAGGTAGTGCGACTTAACATAGCTGTTCACAAAAAAGTTGCCGCGCCATTTCTTCATCAGTTTCAGGCCGATACGGGCAAACGGCACATAAAGTTTAACCTTGAATGCGGGCGAGGCCAGCACGGCGCAGCGGATTTTGGGCGCATAATCATGCAACCATGCCGACACCAGCACCGCGCCTACGCTTTGGGCGATCACGCCGATGTTTTCAGGTTTGATGCCGTATTCGCACCTGATGTGCCGGATAAAACTTTGGATGTCGGCAACCGATGTGCCGAAGCCGGGGCTGTCTCCGCACTCGCCGGGGCTGTGGCCGTGGCCGCGTGCATCCCACGCGAAATAGGCGAAGTCGTCTAAACCCAGCTCGTCGGCCACAAACATCATGCGGCCCGAGTGCTCGTGCCCGCAGTGGAATAAAACGATGGCCTTATCGCCGCTGCCGTTCTCAGCCGGGCGGTAACGGTAAAACAGCTCCGTGCCGTCGGAAGCTGTAAACGTTTTTTGCAGTTCTTGCATGATATTTCCTTAATCGGAAGGGATAAAACAAACGGCTTGCATCCTTACACATACACATTAAGGAAAAGAGGCCGTCTGAACCATTACGGGACGGTTTTCATACGCTTGTCGGGTCGGGCAAGCAGACAGACCGCCGGTGCCGTCAGCGCGCCCAGCGTATCTGCCGACATATCTTTCCGGATATCTCAAATGTCGCCTTGCGAACCTAAAAACCCGATACCTGCCCCCCGCCTTCCAGCACGGCATACTGCTCCTCGATGATTTCATAAGCCGCCGCCACGCCCATAATGAAAAACAGCGAAAAGAAAAACGCCAGCTTCATGCTGCACATGCGGCGGCGTATCGGCATACACGCATAACGCTGCCCCCGGCAGGCAGCACCGAAACCGCACGGCTAAACAGCGTTACCTGATTGGCGGCAACACCGCGCACATACAGGCTCCGCACCAACGGGCGCAGCAGGTTTTGAAAAACTTGGGCTTGAGGGCATAATTGCCCATAAGCGGATACCCGTATCGCTAAAGAGGCCGTCTGAAAAAACTTAACCGTATCTTATCAGTTTCAAAACAAAGGCATCCCAATTCCACCCCAGCGGTATATTTATATGACTGCGGGGCAATTCCCTTTTCTCTCGGTAGAAAACAACGCGGTTCTTTCCGCCCGAACCGTTCGCCGCTCCGTGATGCGGCAGGACAGCGGGCTTACGCTCTAAAAAACAAAAAAGTGCCGGATATTGCTATCCGGCACTTTTGTTATCGGCATTTAAACCAATTCAGATTACCATTCAAAGTTCACGCCTACGTTGTAAGATGCGCTACCGCCTTTTTTGGTATTGAACGCCGCACCCGCTTTAGTAGCGAAGTGTTCGTTGAAGCGGAAACCGGTACCCACGGCAACGGCAGTTTCAGAACGGTAGCCGCCAACGGCTGCGGAAACGTTCAGTTTGCCTACGTTGTAAGGTTGGAACAATCCGCCCAATGCAGCTTGGGAAGCCAAACCGCGGCGCACTTCTTTATCTAAATCGTTAACCTTCTTATCCAGCTGTTGGATTTTGGCGGCATTTTGTGCGGTTCTCGCTTCAACGCTTTCCAAACGTTTCGGATCTAAACTGCTGCTTTGAGTAAGACGGTTAATGGCGGCAAGGTTGGCGGCAATAGCGGCTTTGTTGGCTTCGGTAGCCTGTTTGTTTGCAGCGATACCAGTCTTGTTGGTTTCGATATTTTCGGCGTTGAGCTTGGCAGCATTGGTATTGCTATCGATAACCTTCTTGTTGGTTTCGATAGCCTGTTTGTTGGCTGCGATGTCGGCCTTGTTGGTTTCGGTAGCCTGCTTGTTGGCTGCGATACCTGCTTTGTTGGTTTCGATATCCTCAGTGTTTAGCTTGATAGCATTGGTATTGCCATTGATAACAATAGAATTGCTCTTGATGGCATTCTTGTTGGTTTCGGTAGCCTGTTTGTTGGCTGCGATACCTGCTTTGTTGGTTTCGATATCCTCGGTGTTGAGCTTGATAGCATTGGTATTGCCATTGATAACAATATTATTGCTCTTGATGGCATCGGCATTGTTGCTGATTTGTTTCACTTTTTCAGGATCCACACCTTTACCGAGAGAAATGCGCTCAATGGCATCTTTGTTGGCTTTGATTTGTTTATCTTGCTCAGTTGCACCCGCTTGCAGCTGATTCAACCGTTGAGTATGATTTCTAACCTGATCTTCCTGTTTTGACAAACCGTCTCTAAGCGAATCAATGTTAATTTGATTACCGTTAATATTTTTTTGTGCTGCGCTCAAATCTGCGTTGATTTTATTGATGGCATTTTGCTGTGCTTCACGCTGTTGTCTACCTTCTCTTTCACGCTGTTCAAGAGTTTTAACAGCACCATGATTTAAACCTGATAATGCAGCCAAACCTCCAATAGTACCTTGATTTTTTTTGATATCTTGTGCATTTTGCTCAACTTTCTTCGCCAAATCTGCATTATTCTGCGCTTGAGCTTGGCCGGCAAACACAGTCAGTACTGCCGCTGCGGTCAATGAAAGTAAAGTATTGAATGATTGTTTTTTCATTTTGAGATTTCCTTCATGTTTGAGTAAAAAAAACAGTATCAGGCAGGTTTGCCCGCCCAGTGAAAAATACTTCAGAGCACCAGATTACTGTAGACAATGTCTCCCGGCATTACTCCCTGCCCACGTTTTCTGGAATGACGTAATAATACAAAGAAAACTTACAGAAAATTTACCCCTAAACAGGAACTTTTTCACAACCCATTAACTTTTAAACGTTTTTTTTTGACTACATAATGCAACACAATTAAAAAGCATATTTGTTTCAAATATTTATTTTTAGAGCCTTAACTTTACCAACCATACCGGACGAATAAAGGCCGTCTGAAAAGCAAATGCCGGGGATGACATTTACTTTCCAGACGGCCTTGCCCGCCGAAGCTGTGTTTGCTGCGAAACGGTTTAGCAAAATGCAGGTGTTTTTTAAACCCGTGCCCTCTTCCGTTTCAGACGGCCCGGGTGCTTTTGCTGTACAATTAGGCGATTCTTTCCACGCGGTTCGAAATCCTCCCGCGATACCAAAACTAGGAACCCAAATGCAAAACGAAAAAGCTCTGGTCGTCTTTTCAGGCGGCCAAGATTCCACTACCTGCCTGATTCAGGCGGTTCAAACCTACGGCCGCGAAAATGTGCAGGCCATCACGTTTCAATACGGGCAACGCCACGCCATCGAGCTGGAACGCGCCCGTTGGATTGCCGAAGATTTAGACATCGCGCAAACCGTGCTTGATTTAAGCCTGATGCAGCAAATCACCCACAACGCTTTAATGGACGGCACAGCAGAAATTCAGACGGCCTCAAACGGTGTGCCGAATACTTTTGTCGACGGCCGCAATGCGCTGTTTCTGCTCTACGCCGCCATTTACGCCAAAAGCCGAAACATCAAGCACATCATCGTGGGTGTATGCGAAACCGACTTTTCGGGCTATCCTGACTGCCGCGACGTATTCGTGAAATCGATGAACGTAACGCTCAATCTGGCGATGGACTACGCCTTTCAAATCCACACGCCGCTGATGTATCTCACCAAAGCGCAAACATGGGCGTTGGCCGACCGCTTGGGCTGCCTCGACTACATCCGCCAACACACCCACACCTGCTATCACGGCGTGGAAGGCGGCTGCGGCGAATGCCCAAGCTGCGTGCTGCGCGAACGCGGGCTGGCGGAATATCTCGCTTCACGTTAACCGCCTTATCTTTCCAAAACAAAAAAGGCCGTCTGAAACGGGTTTTAGCAAAACCCGTTTCAGACGGCCTGAACCCCAAACCAAACCCACCATGAAAATCACCAAAATCTTCACATTCGATTCGTCGCACATGCTCGACGGACACGACGGCAAATGCCAAAACCTGCACGGCCACACCTATAAGCTCGAAGTCACGGTTTCAGACGGCCTCATTCAAGGCGGTGCAAAAGACGGCATGGTGATGGACTTCTCCGACCTCAAAACCATCGTCAAACGCACCATTATCGAGCCGTTCGACCACGCCTTTATCTACAACGGCAACAACCCGCGCGAAAGCCAAATCGCCGCCCTGCTCGAAAGCTGGAACATGAAAACCCTGCGGCTCGGTTTCCGCACCACCGCCGAAAACATGACGGTGGAAATATTCGGCCGTCTGAAAAACGCCGGCCTGCCCGTAAACCTGATCCGCTTGTGGGAAACGCCCACGTCTTGCGCGGAATACGAAGGGGAATAACGCCATGACCAAAATCCGCCCCGAAAACCCGCAATACCGCATCGTTGAAATTTTTGAAAGCCTGCAAGGGGAAGGCTACAACACCGGTATGCCCGCAGTGTTCATCCGCCTCGGCAAATGCAACCTCGCCTGCTCATGGTGCGACACCGATTACCTCACATTCAACATGATGAGTTTGCAGGATATTTTAGGCCGTCTGAAGAACCATACAGCCCGCAATATCATTATCACCGGCGGCGAACCCACCATTCAGCCGCACGTCGATATTCTGCTCGATGCACTGAAAACCGAAGGCTACACGCTCTGCATCGAAACCAACGGCCTCAACCCTGCGCCGCCACAGATTGATTTTGTCGCCACCAGCCCCAAAGCCTGCTATGCCGAAAAATACGAAAAGCAGTGCATCGCAACCGCCGACGAAGTACGCATCGTGGCCGACGGCGACGTACTGGCGTTTTGCGAACGTATGGAGCACAAAATCCGTGCCAAGCATTACTATCTCTCGCCCTGCGAGCAAAACGGCGAAATGAACATTTACGATACCATCCGCCAAATCGGTCTGCTCAACAGCCGCCCCAATGCTCCCGTGCATTGGCAATTGAGCGTGCAAACGCATAAATGGGCGGGAATCGAATAGCCGCCATCAAAAAAAGGCCGTCTGAAACGGGCTTTGCGGGTTTCGCTAAAATTTTTCAGACGGCCTCTTGTTTCGTTTGTCAAACGGGAAGGTTATACACTAAAATCCACAACTCATTTATTTTTTAATGAATTGCCGAGAGAAAACGAAATGTCTGATATTCAACAACATCGCACTAATTTATCCCGCGTGTATCAAAACGCCGTTGCACCTGCAGTCGGCTTGGGAGAATGGATTGTTACGCTAATTGTACTCATGATTCCGCTGGTAAACATTATTATGTTATTGGTATGGGCGTTCAGTAGCGGCACCAATCCGAGCAAAGCGAATTTCTGCAAAGCACAATTATTGTTTATGTTGGTTTCGATCGTGATTGCAGCGGTTCTGGTTTTCGGAATGGGGGTTGGCGCGGCTTCAATGCAGCAGTAGGTTCTACAATTTGGCAAAAAGGCCGTCTGAAAAAATATTTTCAGACGGCCTCTTCATTTCTGCTTCAGGTTAAAAGCCATCATAAGCGCGTTACGCTCAACACGCCTTTGACTTCGGCCAAGCTCGCCAGCACCCGCGGTAGGTCGTTTACCTGACGCACTTCAAGCGTAAACCGCATACTGGCTTCCAAATCGCGCGATTGGGTTTGCACGGCGGTTACGTTGAGCTTGTGGCGGGCAAGGGTATCGGATACGTCGCGCAACAGGCCACTACGGTCTTGGGCACGGATTTCGATATCGACGGCAAATACCTGTCCTTCCTGCTCCCCCGCCCAACTTGCGGTAAGTACTTTATCGGGCGAATGCTCGGCAAGATGCCGAAACGACGGGCAGTTACTGCGGTGTATCGAAATGCCGCGCTCGCGGGTAACAAAACCGACGATGTCGTCGGGCGGAGCCGGCTTGCAACACTTTGCCAACGTCGTCAGCAAACCGTCTTCGCCGTCGACCAACACGCCTCCGTGCCCGCCTTTTTTGATTTTAGACTGTTTGACGATGGTGGTTTCGCTCAACGGCTCCGGAGGCGGTTCCACCAATGTGCCGCAGGCTTTCTGGATGGCTCGCGGGGAAATTTCGCCCTGCCCTACGGCAGTGTATAAATCGTCGATTTTTTTGAAGCCGAGTTTTTCCGCCAGATCCTGCAAATTGGGTTTGTTCGATACTTTTACCAACTGTTTGTCGAGCTGGTTGCGGCCGTTTTCACGCACGGCATCGGCGTTTTGCTGGCGGATAAACGCACGGATTTTGCCGATGGCCTTATTGCTTTTCACCCAACCTTCGTACAGCCAGTTTACCGACGGTTTTCCTTCTTTGGCGGTAATGATTTCGACGCGCTGGCCGTTTTCGAGCGGGGTGGAAAGCGGCACAATCTGGCCTTCCACTTTGGCACCGCGGCAGCGGTCGCCGATGCTGCTGTGAAGTGCGTAGGCAAAATCAATCGGTGTTGCCCCCGCCGGTAGCGACAATACTTTACCATGCGGGGTCAGCACATAAATGGTGTCGTTAAACAGCTCGGTGCGGAAGGCGGATGCCAAGTCTTCGCGGTCGTTGTCAGCCATGTTTTCGCGCCAGTCGAGCAGTTGCCGCAACCAAGCGATTTTCTGCTCGTAGGCACTGTCGCCTTTGCCGCCTTCTTTATAACGCCAGTGGGCGGCCACGCCAAATTCGTTGAACTGGTGCATCTCGAACGTGCGGATCTGCACTTCCACGCCTTTGTCTTCCGGCCCGACAATCACGGTATGCAGGCTCTTATAGCCGTTGCCTTTGGGCTGGGCGATATAGTCGTCAAACTCGCCCGGCACGGGTTGCCACAGGCTGTGGACGATACCGAGCGTGGTATAGCACTCCGGCACGGTATCCACCAGAATCCGCACGGCGCGGATGTCGTAAAGCCCTTCGAAATCAAGCTTTTTCTTAACCATTTTTTTGTAAATGGAATAGATATGCTTGGGGCGGCCGGCCACGTCGTAGTGGATGCCGTATTTGTCCAGCTCGGTTCGCAAGGTTTGCAGGAAATCTTCGATATATTCCAACCGTTCGGTGCGTTTTTCATCAAGCAAACGGGCGATTTCGCGGTATTTTTCGGGATTTTGATGGCGAAAACCCAAATCTTCGAGCTGCCATTTGAGCTGCCACACGCCCAAGCGGTTGGCCAACGGTGCAAAAATATCCAGCGTTTCTTTGGCCAAAGCACGCTTTTCTTCGCTGTCGGGCAGCGTGCCGATAAAGTGCATAGTGCGGGTACGTAAGGCGAGCTTAATCAACACCACGCGGATATCGGACACCATCGCCAACAGCATTTTGCGCATACTCTCGGCTTGCTGGGCACGCTCTTCGGGAGTGTTGAGGTTGTTCACGCGGGCAAACTGCGTGAGCTTCTGCACTTCGTCGATACCTTTTACCAGATTGCACACAGTGGCGTTGCATTGTCCGGTTACCAATTCCTGCCAGTTGCCGCAATAAGAAGAAATATCGGCCAAAACGGTGGCGGCTACGGCATCGGGAAGCAAATCCATGTCGGCCA
This sequence comes from Neisseria animaloris, assembly GCF_900637855.1. NCBI lineage: Bacteria > Pseudomonadati > Pseudomonadota > Betaproteobacteria > Neisseriales > Neisseriaceae > Neisseria > Neisseria animaloris. The sequence continues at coordinate 1,987,576 of NZ_LR134440.1, read as the reverse complement.
CCAATTGGGCGGCTCCCATAAGATTGCCGAGCAAAGGCTCGCCGTAAGGCGTAAATGCATCAAAAGGATAATACTGCTCGGCAAGTTTGCGGGCGTTCAGCAATAATTGGGCATCGTTTGCGGGAAGTTTGGCAACATACCCGTCAAACCACCGGCGGTAGTTGTCCAAATCAGGAGTGATGCTGCTGGGGACTTGTCTGATATTAGCCATTGTTTTGCCCGACGGATTTTTTATGGAAAGGCTATTGTAGCAGGTTGAGCCGGCTGTTTGATATAACTGGAAAATCGAATCGTTTAAGGGGTTGCACCTTATATTGCGTTACCGCTCCGGAGCCTTGTTCGCCGTAATACTCTGCTACCGAATCTGCAAGCCGTGCTTTACCCGTTTTGCAAAGATTATCTGCCGTTGAAAAGTCTTTTCAGACGGCCTTTTAACAAAATGAACCAGAAACAGTTTATATCGCTACACATAATTTTAAAAAGCTATGTTTTTTAGACTATTGTGCGTTAAGTTAAATTAGAATATATTAAGACTGTGCTTCCGGCACAACACCCATCCAGAAGAAAAAAAGGTATCAGCATGGCACAAATTACTTTAGATAAAACCGATCTTAAAATTTTACAAGTCTTACAGGAAAATGGCCGCCTGACCAATGTGGAGCTTTCGGAACGCGTGGCTCTGTCGCCTTCCCCCTGTTTGCGCCGACTCAAACAGTTGGAAGACGCAGGTATCATCCGAAAATATGCAGCTTTGCTTTCTCCTGTATCCGTGCAACTCGGCTTGCAGGCATTTATCCGCGTTTCCATCGATAAGGCCAGTGAAGCACGTGATAATTTTTCGACCGCAGTACAAAGCTGGCCCGAAGTGTTGAGCTGCTTCGCACTCACCGGTGAAACCGATTATTTACTGCACACATTCTTCACCGATATGAATGCGTTTTCGCACTTTGTGCTTGACACTTTGCTTTCGCATCCGGGCGTTGAAGATGCCAAATCAAGTTTTGTATTGAAAGAAATCAAAAGTACAACTGCTTTGCCGCTCAGTCATTTGCAGCAGCAAGATTGACGGCAGCACTTGGCTGAAAGAAAAACAGGCCGTCTGAAAGTTTAAACCGGCTTTCAGACGGCCTGTTTCTTTTATTACCGAAAAGCTTTATTATTAGAAATTATTCTTGATATAAGTAAATATATACACTCAATGTCAGTCTCCGACGAAACCGTTATCGACCATACCCGCCAATGGCTGGAAAAAGCCGTTATCGGTTTGAACTTCTGCCCGTTTGCCAAAGCGCCATACGTAAAAAACCGTGTGCGTATCGCAGTAAGCCATGCCAAGCATTTGGATGGTTTCTTGGAAGACCTCGACCGTGAGTTGCAATTACTCTCCGCCGCTTCTGAAAATGAAATCGAAACCTCTTTGTTGGTTCATCCCTCTTTATTCGGTGATTTTTTCATTTTTAACGATATGCTGGATATTGCCGATGAAGCGGTTGCAGAAAACGGTTTGGAAGGTGTGATTCAGATTGCACCATTCCACCCCGATTTTCAGTTTGAGGGTACCGACGCAAACGACATCAGTAATTACACCAACCGTTCCCCCTACCCCACCCTGCATCTCATCCGTGAAAGCAGCATCAGCAGAGCGGCCGAATCGTTTCCCGATGCGGAGACCATTTTCGGGCGGAACATTAAACTTTTAGAAGAAATGGGGCAACAAGGCTGGGATGATTTAAATATTCCGCGTTGTCCCGTTCATAAAAAATAATTAGGGAAAACTATGGTCTTACGTTCTGTATTCTGGCTCTTTGGCGCACTTGCGCTGCTCTTGGGAATTATCGGCATCTTCCTGCCTGTGTTGCCGACTACGCCTTTTGTTATTTTAGCGGCCGCATGCTGGGCCAAAGCGTCGCCCCGCTTCCATCGTTGGCTACACCAGCACCACTTCTTCGGCCCCATGGTTAGAGACTGGGAAGAACGGCGTGCCGTTCCCAAAAGAGCCAAGCTGTTCGCCTTTTCAATGATGACTGCCTCTTGTACTTTTCTATGGTGGCAATTTCCCGAACGCTGGTGGGTAGCCGCCGTTTCATCGATATTCTGCTTCTGCGTCGCCGTATGGATGTGGCGGCTTCCGCATGCCTGAGTCAAAAAAATCATTTTTTCTTTAAACGTCAGATACGGGTTATCCGCACCGCACGGACATGCGGGTGTAGGCACCCGCATGTCCTGATCGGTTCATAAATTTCAATACCGTACTCTAATTTTTCGGAAAATTGCCGTCTGAAACCTTATTCCTCCTTTTCTGACAGACCTTTAAATATTTAACGCAATTTCCTGTTTTTAGAAGGAAAGTCTCTCTCAAGCCACCTGAATTGTGTAAAAAGCATTAACAAAAACCCGTGAAAACTGGAACCAGCATTGTTTTTCTTTTACAATTTGCCACATTACCGCTTTTCAAAGCTGTTTCCCAAAGTAAATCTGGACTTTAATTTTTAAAGTTATGCACACGGCAAGAAAATTGCTCATGCATCTTGCCGAAAAAAGTGCTGCAAGCGTTTCAAACAGACTTACTGCATACCGAAATTCAGCCGTATCTGTTTTCAGACGGCCTGAATGTGTTATCAAAATAAAAAAGGAAAGCTGATGCGTTTTCAATCCGCCCTTCTACCCTTGCTACTGATGCCGTTGGCAGCTCAAGCTGCCGATTTTGACGGTGCCAGTTTGAGCGTGCTTTGGGGTATTCCCTTTCTTCTCATTTTGTTATCCATCGCTACCGGACCATTGTTCATGCCGCGCTTTTGGCACCACCATTTCGGCAAAATCACGGCTTTTTGGACTATCGTTTTCTTAATTCCTTTCGTTGCCGTTTTCGGTTTGAATGCCGGCATACAAACCGTGGCACATGCTTTGGTTGAAGAATACATACCGTTCATCCTGTTATTATTGGCTCTCTATACGATTTCAGGCGGCATCTTGGTATGGGGTAATCTGCATGGCAGTGCGCGCTTGAATACAACCATTCTGGCCATCGGCACGGTTTTGGCATCTATTATGGGCACAACCGGTGCTGCAATGCTGCTTATCCGCCCGCTGCTGAAAGCCAACGACAACCGCAAACACCGCGTGCATGTGGTTGTTTTCTTTATTTTCCTGGTTGCCAACATCGGTGGCGGCTTAACACCGCTCGGCGATCCTCCGCTTTTCTTGGGTTTCTTAAAAGGGGTCGACTTTATGTGGACGGTACAACATATGCTTGTACCGGTCTTACTAAGTTCTGCCATCCTGCTCACCATATTCTATTTTCTCGACCGCCATTTCTTTTCGCTTGAAGATGAGATAGAAGCACCGGATCCTACCCCCGACAGCAAACTGCAAATTTTCGGCAAATGGAATTTCCTGCTGCTGGCCGGCGTAGTAAGCTCGGTATTGATGTCCGGTCTATGGAAACCCGACCATCCGGGCTTCGAAATTTTCGGCAGCCACTACCTACTGCAAAACTTGGTACGTGATTTAATCTTACTTGCTTTAGCCGTCATTTCACTGGTTATCACCCCCAAACAGGTTCGCTCCGGTAATGAATTCAACTGGGATCCGATTTTAGAAGTCGGCAAATTGTTTCTCGGCATTTTCATCACCATTGCTCCGGTGCTGGCTATTTTAAAAGCCGGAGAAGCAGGTGCATTTAGCCCGCTAATCGCTTTGGTACATGATGATTCAGGCAATCCTGTCAACACTATGTATTTCTGGATGACAGGTATTTTATCTGCTTTCTTAGATAATGCACCGACTTATCTTGTATTCTTCAATATGGCTGGCGGTGATGCCCAGGCATTGATGGCGGGCCCACTATTCCATACCCTGCTTGCCATCTCAATGGGTTCTGTATTTATGGGGGCGCTGAGCTATATCGGTAACGCACCAAACTTTATGGTGAAAGCAATTGCAGAACAACGCAAAGTGAAAATGCCGAGCTTCTTCGGATATATGGCTTGGTCCTTCGGTATCCTTGTTCCATTATTTATCATACATACCTTTATTTTCTTTGTTTGGCAGCTCTTATAAGCTCCCAGATAAAAGAAGGCCGTCTGAAATGTTTCGTTTCAGACGGCCTTCTTTTATTAAGTATCGCTTTTTCCCCCTACTACCATAACCATACCGGCGATGGTGGCGTTTCAACGCCCCATTCAGGAGGGTAATCCACTCCTGTCAAATATAATCCGTCAGGCATAAACGTCGGAGGAGCTTTCAAACGGCTTCGTTCCTCAATTAAATCTGCAAATCCTTGCACACTCAAACGCCCGTTTCCAACATATACCAACGCCCCCATAATATTACGTACCATATGGTGCAAAAATGCGTTGCCATGCAAATCCAAAGCCATCAATTCAGGCTTACCGCTTAATGCTACGCTATACATCGTTTTAACAGGAGACTTTGCTTGGCATTCGGAAGCACGAAAGCTAGAAAAATCATGTGTTCCTACTAAAAAAGCAACAGCTTTTTGCATAGCCTCCATGTCTAACGGGGTATGTATCCACCCAACCCGTCCTACCAATAAAGGAGAGCGTACGGATGATGACTGCAACACATAACGGTAACGTCGGCCAAAAGCATCAAAACGGGCATGAAAACGGCTATTTACCCGTTGTGCTTTCCATACGGCAACCCCCTCAGGCAGATGAGCGTTTACCCCTCTTATCCATGCCTGCTCCGAGCGGTCTGCCGTAGTATCAAAATGTACCACCTGTGCCGTTGCATGTACTCCTGTATCGGTTCGTCCGGCAACAACAACATGAATCTGTTCACCAGCAATCCTGCTTAACGCATCTTCTAAGGCCGATTGCACAGTAGGAATATTTCCCGCCTGTTTTTGCCAACCGTAAAAACGGCCGCCATCATAGGACAGTATTAAGACCCAGCGCTGGGCAAGGTTTTCATTTTCTTTTTCAATTTCAGACATTTTTAGATTCATGAAAAAATATATTTTCAATAAACACCTTAAAAAATATGAATCGTTTTTTTAAAAAAACCATTTTAATAACCAAGACTAGAAATTATTTTACAGTACTCTCAGCTGCCATCTAAAGAAAAAACAATTTCACAAATCCTTAAATTACACCGTACCAGTTATCTTCACTGATACAACACATCTCAAATTACTTTTTACAGTTGCACGGTTTTTTGGCTCTGTTTCCATATCTGAAAATAGCTTTAATTACGTTTTTTCAAAATAAAGCCAAAACATACAAAACAAGGATATTAAAGATTAATCAAATAATTTTACGGCATCATTCGGTTTCTTTTCCATGTAGATAGGTATTATTCCATCCTCTTATATAATTATTTGATTTATCCGCATAAAAAATGCCGTCTTTATCAGACGGCATTTTTATCAAAAGTTAGTTATCCAGTTCTTCCAACATCGTTTTTGCTCTTGCAAGAATATCACCACTCGATTCTTCCAATAGCTCCAACAAGGTTTCTCTAGCTGCTTCAGGATCACCAATTTCCATATACATTTGCGCTAATTCGTATTTAGCTTCCAAGGGAGCTGTCATACCTACGGATTCAGAAATAAATCCACTTCCGGCGCGAGTATCTTCATCAGTTACGCTGATACTGCTTTCCCATTCAATGGTTTCGCTATCATCTGCATTCGCAATCACTTCAGCATTAGCAAAATTCTCACTGTCTTGGAATGCAATACCATCGTCTTGCATCTTAACATCAAACCATTCAGAATCGCTTGATGTTACTACAGAATCACCTACTGTCGTCTGTTGATCTGTTGGAGATTCTTCAGCATCTGCAGCTACTGGAAACTCTTCCGCACGTTCAGCTTCTGTAGGAACATGAAGTTTATCTTTTACTGTTGATACCTCATCCCCTTTGGTACTGGCAGTAAATTCTAACGGCTCCAAGTTAGAAAGAGATTGTACTTCTTCCTGTTCATCTACTCGAATATCCTGTGATTCAACTGCAGAAGAAATTACATGCTTTTCTTCCGATACATCGTTTACTTCAACCGTTTCAACCTGTAATTGATCAACTCTGGCCTGTACTTCTTGAGGATGGACATCCAGCTCAATATGCCCAATTTCTTCCTGCTGTATTTTCTCAACAGTTCCTTCGTTCTCAAAAGAATCTACTTCAATATCAATTATGTTATCTACCTGCTCCGGAACTTCTTCTTTAACAGCCTGCAGTTCCACAGCAACATGCTGATATGTATTTTCAGGTTCAGGTTCATATACACTTTCTGTGGACTCAATTTTGTCCCAGTCAGCATATTTACGTTGCTCGGTTTCTTCATCTTGAGTCAACGCACCGGATACAATTCCCCCTTGTTGGCGATCAATTGAACCTAAATCTAAATTGATATTCTCTTCAGTCTCTTCAACGGGTACATCTTTTGCTTCAGTAAAGAAAATTTCATCGTCGAAATCATCTTCTACGCTTAATTCATCAGTCCCTGCGCTACCTTTCTTGGGCATCAACCCTGCTCGGGCCGCTGCCAAACTTGCAGCTGCTTTTTCACGACCCAAAGGCTCAGTATGACTCGGATATACTACGGACTGGTGTGTACGAATCTGCGATATATCTGATGGCTGTTCATCAAATAACCGCTCATCTTCCTGAATGTCATCACTATATTCTTCATCAACAGCTTTTCTCTTGCCGGCTTTTTTCAATAACAGCAATAAAGCAATTAAACCCAAACCGCCAAATAGTAACCAACGCCACCAACCACCGGACTCTGTTTCACTTTCTGTATCCGCCTTCGGAGCTTCAACAACAGATGCCGGCAAATCAGATGCTACCGGAACTTCTACTTCTGAGGCTGGCACAGGTGCAACCTTAGCAGCTTCTGTTTCTTTAACTTCTGAGGCCGAAACTGGAATTTCAACCAATCCGGTTCCCGCCGGAGCAGATGCAGTAGGCGTAGAAATAGATGGCTTTTCAACAGGGGCCTGGGATGTAGGAGCAGAGGCTGCACCAGGAGTAGCTGCAGGCTCTTGTATAGCAACTTGAGCCCCCTCTTTTGCAAACCGCCTTAATTCTGCCGCAGAAGGAATATTGAGAATAGCACCTGCAACAATCTGGTTTGCATTTCGATTTTTAAATGATTCAGGGTTAGCTAAGACCAATGCTTGAACTGTTTGACTTACCGTTAAACCGCTCGGACGAATTCTACTGGCAATAGCAGTAAGAGTTTCGCCCCTGCGAACTGTATATTCGCCTTTCAATTGGGGTTCAGATCTGCTATCTGCTACTGTTTTTTCATTTGACGCTACAGCTTCCAATCCCTTATCGGTATTGGTTTTATCAACAGAATCAGTTTTTTGTTGTGTTTGCTTAGATTGTTTTTGCTCCTGAAATTTTTTCGTTTTGAATCTTCCTGTTTCAGAAATAAGCTCAGATTTTTCTGTATCAGGCACTGTCGAAAAAATACGATCACGGACATTTTGCTGTTCTTCAACAACAGAAATACGCTGTGTATTTTCCAGAGAATAATCAGGGGGATCTATAATAGCTGTATATTGACGCGACTGAGTACCGACATTGATTTGAAATACCAATACCGGATCTTGTACAGGGCTATTAGAACGGATGTTGATGATGGCATTGTCGCCAGATTTTCTAACACTGGTACGTAAGCTACCATCTGAGAGGGAAGCTGCTCCCCCGTTCAATAAAATCCTGGCCTCTTCTCCTGTTACCGTTACCGTACCGACAAACGGTTCGCCAAGATTCGATTGCACATTCAAACCGCCTAACCCTGCAACAGCAGAAAATGACGTTATCAAAGCCACTGACGCAGCAATCAGTTTGATTCTATGATTATTTTTCAAATTTTATCCCCTGTTCAAATTCGCAGTTTGGCTGCCTTACACTATATAGACAACATGATATATTCTAACCGCCTACTCTGCCAAGCAAATTTGCTAATTTATGTAAATATTAAACCAGAAAATGCAACTTTATAACCACTCTACGTTTTTTTTCGGGAAAAATCTGACAATCGGCTCTTTTTCAAGACAGTCTGAAACCTTTATAAAACAATCCCATCATAGCTGGCTACTACCGCATGCAAGATTGCTAATGTTTTTATTTCAATATTCCCAAATGACATTTAAAATAGCTATTCAAGTTACTTACTATTCACATCGCTCTCCAAATTAATAGCTAAGTAATTAATTTCATTATTCCCATTGCACAAAAATAAGATGCTACAGCCGTATAATTATGCCTTAATATCCTAATTCAGAAAAAAATCTTATTAACCATGATTATTAGTTGATTACTTATTTCAATTTTAATCATAGTATAATCGCATAATTAAGATTATTCCATTTGCAAAATTACCATATCGCACTTTTCCCGAAGTTAATTACATATCTACTTTTTAATAGTTGATAACTTGATTTGCGAAAGTAACCATATTGATAAAAAAATCCTCCAAATATCCTAAAGGATGATTTAGAGGATTAATTTACAAACCTAACTGTTCTACATATATTAACGATGATCCACCAAGCGGTAGTAGGTTTCTCCATCCTGGATATAACCTAAATCCACCCGTGCGATTTCGGCAATGGCATCTTGGCCTTCCGCCAAATCGTTTACTTCTGCCGTAAGGGCATTGTTACGCAAAGTCAGTGCCTGATTTTTTTCTTCCTGCGCGGCAACTTGGTCTTGCAGGCGCCACATGTCGCGCCAGCCGCCTTTGGAAAGCCAAAGGCTGTATTGGAACCATGTCAGTGCGGCGATTAAAACCAGGGTAACCCACTTCATAATATAGATACCTTTAATTATTTGCCCAGTTGGTAGAAGGCGGCTTTGCCGGGATAGTAGGCGGCTTCGGCCAATTCTTCTTCGATACGCAGCAGCTGGTTGTATTTGGCCATGCGGTCGGAACGGCTTAACGAACCGGTTTTGATCTGCATGCAGTTGGTGGCAACGGCCAAATCAGCGATGGTGCTGTCTTCGGTTTCGCCCGAGCGGTGGCTCATTACGCTGGTGTAGCGGTTGCGTTTGGCCAGCTCGACGGCTTTGAGGGTTTCGCTCAGGGTGCCGATTTGGTTGACTTTTACCAAGAGGGCGTTGGCGATGCCTTGTTCGATGCCGTCGGCCAAAATTTTTGGGTTGGTAACGAATAAGTCGTCGCCGACCAATTGTACTTTTTTGCCTAGTTTTTCGGTTAGGTACTTCCAGCCTGTCCAGTCGTTTTCGTCCATGCCGTCTTCGATGGAAACGATGGGGTAGGTATCGACCAGTTTGGCCAAGTAGTCGGCAAACTCTTCGCTGCTCAAGGCCAAGCCTTCTGCGCTCAGGTGGTATTTGCCGTCTTTGTAGAATTCGCTCGAAGCGCAGTCTAAGGCAAACAATACGTCTTCGCCGGGGGTGTAGCCGGCGGCTTTTACGGCTTCCTGCATCAGTTGCAGGGCTTCTTCGTGGCTGTTTAAGTTGGGCGCGAACCCGCCTTCGTCACCTACGGTGGTGGGGAAGTCTTTGTCGTCGCACAGTTTTTTCAGGGCGTGGAAAATTTCGGCACCGCAGCGCAGGGCTTCGCGGAAGCTTTTTGCGCCTACGGGCATGATCATAAATTCTTGAATATCCAAGCTGTTGTTGGCATGGGCGCCGCCGTTGATCACGTTCATCATCGGTACGGGCATGGCCATCGGGCCGGCACCGCCCAAGTAGCGGTAGAGCGGCAGGCCGGCATCTTCGGCGGCGGCGCGGGCAACGGCCATGGATACGGCCAAAGTGGCGTTGGCACCCAAACGGCCTTTGTTTTCGGTGCCGTCCAGTTCAATCATCACTTGGTCGATGTAGCTTTGCTCGGATGCGTCCAAGCCAATCAGGGCTTGAGCGATTTCGTTGTTGACATGTTCTACGGCTTGCAGCACACCTTTGCCCAAATAACGGGTTTTGTCGCCGTCGCGCAGTTCCAACGCTTCTTTTTGGCCGGTGGATGCGCCGGAGGGTACGGCGGCACGCCCCATTACGCCCGACTCCAGCAATACGTCGCACTCAACGGTGGGATTACCGCGGGAATCCAGAATTTCGCGGGCAAAAATATCAACGATTGTGCTCATGAAAATCTCCTGATTTTGAACAATAAAAATGAAATAGGGTGGTTTCAGACGGCCTTAGACCTTTGTAAAACCTCCGTCTGCATTACATTTCTGTGTTGTGTGCCGCCCGCTTGTTTGACTATCTGTGATGATATGTCTGCACCCGCTGGCTGCTACGCTTTGAACTGCATTTGAGGGTTTTGTATTTGTAAAGGTTTCGGGTTGGCCGAAGGCTGTCGTGAAATAATATTACAGTTGCCGATTATAGCGTTTCAGGCCGTCTGAAACGAGTATTTTGCCGTTAAATCATATAAAACTTGTCGGAAGTCAATGAACCTAAAAGCGGTTTTGATGTAACGGCATGTAATTTCGGCTGAGCTGTTTTGTATAACATGTTGAGGCCGTCTGAAAGCGAACATATTTTCAGACGGCCTGTGTACCATATCAGCGGTGGTAGTTCGGTGCTTCTTTGGTGATTTGCACGTCGTGAACGTGCGACTCGCTCATGCCGGCCGAAGTGATTTCCACAAACTCGGCTTTCTCGTGCATTTCGGCGATGCTGGCGCAGCCCAAATAACCCATGCTCGAGCGCAAGCCGCCCATCAGCTGGTGGATAATCTGCACAATCGGGCCTTTATAGGGCACGCGGCCTTCAATGCCTTCGGGCACATATTTATCGGCGCTGTCTTGTTTGTCTTGGAAATAGCGGTCGCTTGAACCTTGGCTCATGGCACCCAGCGAACCCATACCGCGGTAAGATTTATAAGAACGGCCTTGATACAGTTCGATTTCGCCCGGTGCTTCTTCGGTGCCGGCAAACATGCCGCCGAGCATCACGGTGCTCGCGCCCGCTGCCAATGCTTTGGCAATATCGCCCGAGAAGCGGATGCCGCCGTCTGCAATCAGAGGTACGCCCGTGCCTTTCAGGGCTTCGGATACATTATGGATTGCCGTTAATTGCGGCACGCCCACGCCGGCCACAATGCGGGTGGTGCAAATCGAACCCGGGCCGATACCGACTTTTACCGCGTCCGCACCGGCCGCCACCAGATCGCGTGCAGCCTGTGCCGTGGCAATGTTGCCGCCGATAACTTGAACTTCCGGAAAATGCTGTTTGACCCAACGCACGCGGTCGAGCACGCCTTGGCTGTGACCGTGGGCGGTATCCACCACCAACACATCTACGCCTGCTTCAACCAATGCTTTCACGCGCTCGTCGGTGTCCGCACCCACGCCAACCGCCGCACCTACGCGCAGGCGGCCGTCTGAATCTTTGTTGGCATTGGGAAATTCGGTGGTTTTCAGAATGTCTTTAACCGTAATCAGACCTTTCAGCTCCCACGCTTCGTTCACAACCAATACGCGCTCGACTTTATGGTCGTGCATCACATCGCGCGCATCTTCGATGCTGGTGCCTTCCGGCACGGTAACCAAACGCTCGCGCGGGGTCATGATGGCCGAAACCGGTTGGTCGAGACGTTTTTCAAAACGCAGGTCGCGGTTGGTAACCAAGCCGACCACTTTGCCGTTTTCCACCACCGGCAGGCCCGACATTTTGCGCTTGCGGCGCGACAGCATTTCCACCAAATCGCGAATCGGCATTTCGGGCGGAATGGTTACCGGATCTTTAACAATGCCGCTTTCGTGGCGTTTGACTTTGGCCACGGCGGCGGCTTGGCGTTCTACAGTCATATTTTTATGGATAATGCCGATGCCGCCTTCCTGAGCCATAGAAATGGCCAGCTTGGCTTCGGTAACTGTATCCATGGCAGCAGAAAGAAGGGGAAGATTGATGGTGATGTTGCGGGTGAGGGAGGTTTGGAGTTTGACGTCTCGCGGCAGCACTTGGGAATGTGCGGGAACCAGTAAAACATCGTCAAAAGTATAGGCTTTCTCTACGATACGCATGATGCTCGGGCTTTCAGTTTGTGCAAGATGCACGGCATTGTATCAAATTTGCGGACTGCTTAATAGCAGCCCGCCGCCATTTTATTACCCTCCCGACTTTAAAAAATCGCGATGTGGAAAAACGGCATTTCGTTGTAAGGATGCCGAAACAATCAACGGTTTATTACAAATGTGATTACAATTCATGACAACAGTTTTACAAAACAGTACAATATAGGCCGTCTGAAAACAAAACAGAAAGAATAAGACCATGCACATTACCCGTTTGGCACAATTTGTTTTACTCGGCAGCCTTTTCGCAGCCGGCACCCTTTCTGCAGCAGAGGTATACACTTGGAAAGGCAAAAACGGCAGCACAAGCTATTCCGACGTACCGCAAAACCTTCAACCTTCCCGCGCAGGCACTGTCAACGTGCGCACCCATACCGTTACCCCCTCCGTTTCCACCCAATCTGCTTCAACAGATGGTGATTCTTTAGCAGACAAGCAAAAACAGCTTAACGACCAAATTGCCGAAGAAAACAGAAGAGTTGAAGAACAGAATAAAAAGGTTGAAGAGCAAAACCGCCAATTCAAAGAAGACAACTGCAAAACAGCCCGCCTGAACCGCCAGTTTGCCGAAACAGCACGCAGTGCCAACCGTGATGAACTGATGAAGCGCTACGATGCAGACGTTTCAAAATATTGTAACTAATCTACTTCGATATAAAGGCCGTCTGAAAACGATTTCAGACGGCCTCGTTACTTACCCTACCCGAGCGGTAATCTATGCCGTTGAATATCGGTATTCCTACCGTCAAAACAAACGGCTTCATTAATTTCCCGTATAATTCAAGCCGTCTGAAATACAAATCCGCCGCTTGCTGTGTCCACTCCGTTCGACTTAACCGTTTTTTTGAAAAACCTGCCGAATCTGCCAGGCGTTTACCGCATGCTCGACAAAAGCGGACAGGTTTTGTACGTCGGCAAGGCAGTCAACCTGAAACGGCGGGTGTCGAGCTATTTTCAGAAAAGCGACCATTCTCCGCGCATCACCTTGATGGTAAAACAAGTGCATTCGGTCGAAACCACCGTTACCCGCTCCGAAGCCGAAGCGCTGATTCTGGAAAACAATTTAATCAAAGCCTTATCGCCGAAATACAATATCCTTTTCCGTGACGACAAAAGCTATCCTTATCTGATGTTGAGCGGGCACGAATTCCCGCAGATGGCCTATTACCGCGGCACACTCAAAAAACCCAACCAATATTTCGGCCCTTATCCAAACGGTTACGCCGTGCGCGACAGCATTCAGATTCTGCAAAAAGTATTCCGCCTGCGCACTTGTGAAGACAGCGTGTTCGAACACCGCGACCGTGCCTGCCTGCTGTATCAAATCAAACGCTGTTCCGGCCCGTGCGTCGGCCATATCACTTACGAAGACTACCAAGCCAGCGTACGCGAAGCTGTTACCTTTCTCAACGGCAAAACCGGCGAACTTACCCAAACCCTGCACCACAAAATGAATCAGGCCGCCGCCGCACTGCAATTTGAAGAAGCCGCCTGTTACCGCGACCAAATTCAAGCGCTCGGATTAGTGCAAAGCCAGCAGTTTATCGACAGCAAAAATCCCAACAATCCTAACGATATTGACCTGCTGGCGTTGGTGGTGGAACAAGGCAGCGTGTGTATTCATTGGGTCAGCATCCGCGGCGGGCGGCATGTCGGCGACAAAAGTTTCTTTCCCGACGTGCGCAATGATCCCGAACCCAACGGGCAGGATTACGCCGAAGCCTTTGTTGCCCAACATTATTTAGGCAAAAGCAAGCCCGACATCATCATCAGCAACTTCACTTTGCCCGAAGTGCTTCAGACGGCCTTAAACCAAGAACACGGCAAACAAATCCAATTCGTTACCAAAACCATAGGCGAACGCAAAATCTGGCTAAACATGGCAGAGAAAAACGCCAAACTCGCCATTGCCCAACACCGCTTACAGCACAGCAACCAGCAACACCGCATCGAAGAACTGGCACGCGTGTTAAACATAGATTCAGACGGCCTCCAACGCCTCGAATGCTTTGATATCAGTCACACGCAGGGCGAAGCCACCATCGCCTCCTGCGTTGTGTACGACGAGCATAATATCCAACCGAGCCAGTACCGCCGCTACAACATCACCACCGCCAAAGCCGGCGACGACTACGCCGCCATGCGCGAAGTGCTTACCCGCCGTTACGGCAAAATGGTCGAAGCCGAAGCCAACGGCGAAACCGTCAAATGGCCCGATGCCGTCTTAATCGACGGCGGCAAAGGGCAGGTCGGCATGGCCGTAACCGTGTGGGAAGAACTCGGCCTGCACATCCCCATCATCGGCATCGCCAAAGGCCCCGAACGCAAAGCCGGCTTGGAAGAACTGATTTTGCCGTTCACAGGCGAAACCTTCCGTCTGCCGCCCAACAGCTCCGCCTTACACCTACTGCAAACCGTGCGCGACGAATCCCACCGTTTCGCCATTACCGGCCACAGAAAAAAACGCGACAAAGCCCGGGTAAGCTCATCACTCAGCGAAATTCCCGGCGTAGGTGCCAAACGCCGCCAAGCCCTGCTCACCCGCTTCGGCGGCTTGCGCGGCGTAGCAGCCGCCAGCATAGAAGACCTGGCTCAAGTAGAAGGCATTAGTAAAGCCTTGGCCGAAAAAATTTACGAACATCTTCATTAAAGCAAACAGGCTGTCTGAAACATTCAGACGGCCTCGAAACACAGAGCAGCTTCGTTTTAGTAACATAGTCGTGGTTAATATTGGTCTGTTCAGACAACTTTGCCGCATTAAAATCGGAGTGCCTATACCCATTTTGCCGACATTGGACACCATTTCCGCATGAAAAGTAGCATTCATACAGGCGCAAACCCGCCGATAACCAATAAATTCGCTATAATAAACATCTTTTTTCAGACGGCCTTTCTATCTGCATAATCCCACGACCGTCTGAAACATCATCATCTTCGGAAAGCAAGCCCCAACATGCCGTGGAACATACCCATTTTCCTTACCTGGATGCGCGTTTTACTCATTCCGGTATTTACCATACTGTTTTATCTGCCAAACGGATGGCTGGATATGCAAACCATCAACTGGACTGCAGCGATTATTTTTGCCGTGGCAGCCGTTACCGACTGGTTTGACGGCTTTCTCGCCCGCCGTTGGAAACAAACTTCCGACTTCGGTGCATTTCTCGACCCCGTTGCCGACAAACTAATGGTAGCCGTTGCCTTACTGCTGCTCGTGAGCTTAGGCCGCACCCATGCCATCTTCGCCATGATTATCATCGGTCGCGAAATCACCATTTCCGCCCTGCGCGAATGGATGGCGCAACTGGGCAAACGCAACAGTGTCGCCGTTGCCACCATCGGCAAATTCAAAACAGCAGCACAAATGACTGCCATTTTACTGCTGCTCATCGGCCTGCAAGATTTTCACGGCTTCAACCTGCTTACCACAGGTAACATATTGATGTGTATTGCATCCGTATTAACCATCTGGTCAATGTTCTATTACTTGAAAATGGCATGGAAAGAATTTAAGCATTAAAATCCAATAAAATACTTGACAGCAAATTTCCAGACAATATAATAGCTTTCTCTTTTGCCGAAGCCTATGAGCAGAAGCAAAATCCAAGCGGGAATAGCTCAGTTGGTAGAGCGCAACCTTGCCAAGGTTGAGGTCGCGAGTTCGAGACTCGTTTCCCGCTCCAAAGTTCACTCAAATGTAATTCAAATGCGGGAATAGCTCAGTTGGTAGAGCGCAACCTTGCCAAGGTTGAGGTCGCGAGTTCGAGACTCGTTTCCCGCTCCAACAACTTACATTTGAACCTAAGCGGGAATAGCTCAGTTGGTAGAGCGCAACCTTGCCAAGGTTGAGGTCGCGAGTTCGAGACTCGTTTCCCGCTCCAAAATATCAGGCCGTTTACAACCACTTAAACGGCTTGTAAAGTTTCAGGCGGAATGGCAGAGTGGTTATGCAGCGGCCTGCAAAGCCGTGTACGCCGGTTCGATTCCGACTTCCGCCTCCAAATTAAATCTTCATGGCGGGGTGGCAGAGTGTTTATGCGATAAGGGGTGCAACCCTTATACAGGCCGGTTAAAATCCGCGCCCCCGCCTCCAAGTTATCTGTCTTTAATTTCACCACGAAATAAAAGACAAAGCCCGGGTGGTGAAATAGGTAGACACAACGGACTTAAAATCCGTCGACCCTAAACAGGTCGTGCCGGTTCGATTCCGGCTCCGGGCACCATAATCATGATAATTTTCCTAAGAAAATTATCACTTCATATCCAATAATCTTACTTAGACGCTAACCACAACAGCTAAAGTTACTGTGCCAAATTTGTGTCGTCATTCTCCGAATACTTAACCAAATCAGACAGTATCAGAGCATGTGGCTGCAAATGTTCCAATGATAAGTGAGCATAGCATTGCACTATGGATAGTGTTTTCCCTCCACCCATCTCTTATAACACCCTCAAAAGCACTCTGCATTGCACCAACCAACTGGTTCAAGTATGTCTCAAGTTGTGCTAAGTGAAATCTGTTATGCTGACCAACTCAAGACTTTTTTCCACTACCTACTATCTATACCAACAATAGCTATACCAACAATAGGATTTCCTCTTTAAAACTTCAATTGCAGCATCATCTAAAATTTAATTTAGTTAAAAGTGCTTTCACACACCAAAATCCGCATTTTTAGACAGCCTTTAGTCTATAAAAAACACTAGAGAAAGAAAAAAATGCAAAGACTCTGCTAGTTAAACATTTCTAGCCGGGATAAAGGAATAAAGCTAAAGTGCAAGAAAATTATCGAACGATTCCACATCTACCCACAGACCACTTCCCTTCTAGACCGACATATCTCATCTTACCGTCCATTCATGGCCGAAATAGGCTTGGTAATAACTGGATTTTACATTTTTGATGTATGGTATGCGTACTGTGCCATACCACCCTTCATGCCCCATTTTTCCCAATCTGACATATTTTTTGATCTCATGACTCAATTAAGCTTGTTCGTATAACAGCAGCTAGCGCAATTAGCTAAAGCACTGCTCGAGTCGGGCATACTGTCTTCATTGCTGCTTGAGCATAATTTCAAACAGTCTCTATGATCCTTCGACGTTTTGTGAAATTTCATATGAAGAATATCAAAATAGCGTTTTTATAGACGTTGCAAACCAAAGAAAAATGCGAACAGATACAGATAACCAATATTGCCTACTGACGGGAATTCAATCATCTGCATGGTTCGATGCAAGAGCTTTACAGGGAAAAAGGCGGGCAAGATGAAGTGTTTAACTGTCGAACGGTGAGACTGGAGCTAGAGGGCTCGGAACGGTTGAAACAGGCATTAGAAAACGATGAATTAGAATATATATCGAGCTTTTTTTCGATATAGAGGAAACCAAGAAATTTATTGTGGCAACCCGCGATGCCATAGCAAACAGCTTGACCGTCTTTTATGACAATTGGTGGAGTTGTTAAACCATGTTTCAGACGGCCTGTTAAGGCCGTCTGAAAAGAAAGAAAATTGCTATGGAATACCATTTTCAATATGGATTGCAGGTACACGCGAGATGGTTATTTTCTTAGATGAAGGAACACTCTAAGAAGGCATGTGAACGGATGACAATAGAGATAAGGTTTACAGGAATTTAGCGGTTAAACTCGACATAACCCGCTATTTGCGACCAATGCAGCATCTACCCTACCCTGCAAGAAATTGATGTCCAATTCGGGCATGTTCAGATAACCGCTTATATCGTAAAGTAAGAGTGCAGCCAAAAGTTACAAAATACGCAATGCATTTATCGAGGTTTATTACATGATATGAATGCACAATGGTAGTGCGATGGGACGATGATTGACTTGGGCGTTTATCTAAATATTCTAGGCCAGATTCATTCCAACCCTGCGGCATGGTTTGAAAAAAAGATAGCAGCTAGAGGGCTTAAAAGCGTTGAAGAAAATGGCTTAAAAGCGTTGAAGAAAATAAAGAGGTGTAATAATGGTTAAAGTAAACAATGTTACTCAATATTCTCGTCCAAATATCCAGACTGAACCCCAAAAAATGCGGGAAGTATTCATAGGAATGTGGCACGATATGGATGGTTTGAGTGATGGTTTAAGCGTTGACGACTGCATGGAAATTTTTGCTTCAGCTTTAAAAAGCAGTTCAGATTTCACTCACGATTTACTGGCTTAAACATGTACGAATTACGATGTAAGCACTCGGACTAAACAGTCAGCGTGAAACGTATGACAAGTTGTTTTTAGACTGTCTAAAAGAAGATATTCCTGTCGATACAAGACTTAACACAGTAACCTTAACTAATCTGTTGATGCTGGATAATGTGGCTAATGTGGAGGCTAATATTAGCAATAGTTGCATAAGAGCAACATATTTTATAGATTCAGATGAAAATTTATCTATTACTCAGACCGTAATGATAAAAAAATCAATTAAAAATTGAAGAGTTATAAGGAAACTTACCCCAATGCTTGGTGGACAATCGACCAATTAATTTATCATTTTTAATGTAGTGGGCCATCTGAAAAAGATGGTTTCAGATGACCCAAATATAACAAACGGGAAATTCTGTTGTCAAAAATCCAACCTGCTGCAGCTCTGTTCCTAGCTCCGTACCTTCGCCTAAACATTCCCACGCCCTCAAGCCAGATTTGGCTATACCGATCGCTCCAGCACCTACGTCAACGTACAACCAGCAAGCCCAAACCCAACTTAGTCCTCCCTTCACATTATTAATTAGGTTGTTTATTGCTGAAAAGTAGTAAAAAAATCTATCTTAATGATAGAAATTATCAATACTAATTTTAAATTAAGTTACTTTACAATCTTTTCATCTGCAAAGAGCCATTCTCTCCTCCCAAATATGGTAGCAGTACGTTAAACAGCTAAACATCTCACCACCCATAGAACAGCTTCGCTTATTCACTGTTTGAAATGGCATCTGGCAGAAAGATACCGGCACTGCTCTATTTCTTGAAATAGAAGAATTTAACATTTCAAGAAAAGGAAAATTCAGGACAGTAGATTTCTCTCTATAGTAAGCAAAAGATTTACTAGTTGAGTATTGCAGATATTTGACAATGGTGTTGCAGGAAAGATTAAGTTGTTTAGCAGCTTCGCGTTATGAGGATTTCTATCAGTAAAACAGTTGATGTATTCTGACTATGACTTCTACACATAGCATTCATGTTGAATCCTGCAATACGGTAAAAAACATGGGAAATGACTCCACCTTTACAACCTTTAACAATTTAGCTCATATTTTTAAAAACAACTCTTGATTATATCGTATGAGAAATTTAATTCCATTTAGGAATTGACTTACGTCAAATTAATAATTAAAATGATAATGATTATTATTTATATGAAAGTAAATATTAAGGATTTCAAATTTATAACTTACAAGCTGAGGAGCTAAGTCAGAAAATGAATCAGGAAATATTTGATTTATTAGGTGTAGGTGTGGGACCTTTTAATCTTGGGCTTGCGTGTTTAGCTCACTCCATCCCAATTAAAACTATATTTTTTGATAAGGCAGATGATTTCCAATGGCATCCAGGATTGATGATTTCAGATGCGACTTTACAGATTCCTTTTATTGCAGATTTAGTTTCCTTTGCAGATCCAACTAATCCATTCAGTTTTCTAAATTACTTAAAAGATACAAGTAGATTATATCAATTTTACATCAGAGAAAGTATGTATATACTTCGCTCTGAATACAACCAATATTGTCAATGGGCAGTTTCCCAGCTGAGTAATCTTTATTTCAAACATGAAGTAGTAGATATTGAATATTCACCTAAAGAAAAAATATATCAGGTAACTGTCCTAAATAAGCAAACGAATAAAATACATCATTACTTTGCAAAAAATATAGTTCTTGGCACAGGTACTTCCCCATCTATTCCCTATTTCTGTGAAAATCTGCCATCTGAAAAAATCTGCCATTCAGCAGAATATCTGAAATTCAAAGCACAATATCAAAAATCAAAAAGTATTACTATCATCGGCAGCGGCCAAAGTGCAGCTGAAATATTTTATGATTTACTAAAAGACATTGATAGCCACAAATATAGTTTGAATTGGTTTACTCGTTCGCCAAGATTCTATCCTCTAGAATATAGCAAATTAACTCTAGAATTAACTTCCCCAGACTAACTATATGGACTATTTTTTTCATCTACCTCCAGAAAAACGTGATTCATTAATTGACAGCCAAAAAAATCTATACAAAGGTATTAATCTAGGATTGATTAACCAAATATATGACTTGATGTATATAAAGAGTCAAGATCCTAATAATAAAATACGCCTAATGTCCAATATGGAACTGCGTTCTGTCATCCAAAGCAATAATTCACTCAAATTAGATTTACACCACATTGAAAAAGATACTTCTCTTACTACTCAATCCGAAAAAGTCATTCTTGCAACAGGATATTCTTACATAGTACCTAAGTGTATTAAATCATTATCAAACTTAATCAAACTAGATTATAAAGGAAGACCTGATGTATCTTTAAATTATTGTATTTCTAAAGAAAATAATATATTTGTTCAAAATGTCGGATTGTATACCCATGGATTAGTCACGCCTGATTTAGGCATGGCATGTTACAGAAATACTGTGATCTTAAAAGAAATAACTGGAAATATCTATTATCCTTTAGAGAAAAAGATTGCCTTTCAGGAATTTCCTATTCAATAAGTATTAGCTAAGTGAGTAATACGAATAAAACAGTTAATTTTATTTATGCCATGATTATTTATAGCTGCTATGGCCGATACTGCTTTATTGCACTACTACCCGATATTATTTTCTCAATATTTAATTTACGAATGACTATTCTTAAGATAACTGGCATTTATATAGCAGCCATGTGTGTTACTGTTATGGTTGTTTTACCTTTGCAAGGGAAACTAAAGTAAAAAACACACTTACTAAAATTATTTTTTACGATCTAAAACATAATAACTGAAAGAATAATTAAGTAAAAATACATGTATATTAAAATTATACAAAATTTATAATTAATAACAACATACTATAGTTTAAGAATTTTAGTCACATTTTATGGATTAAGAAGCTATATTGTAATTTTAATAATTATTTTTCTTACTGTTCATGGTTATAAAAATATTTTTTCATTCAATGGAATGGGTTCGATGCTAATTGGTACAACATATTCTACTTTTTCACAGAAAGATTTAGGCACATTTACGCTTGTACCTCTAGATATAGAAGTAGATAGAGATTTAATCATCAATTGGGTCAAAAGTGAGCATGCTAAATTCTGGTGCATGAGAGAAATGGATAACAAAGAAATTTTTGAATTCTATAAGAAAATGCAAGAAAGTTCTCATTCAACTGCCTATATGGGAAGATTAAATAGTGAACCTATTTTTCTACTTGAAGTATATGATCCAAAATTTGATGAGATAAATAAACATTATGAAGTTAAGGATGGTGATATTGGTATGCATTTTCTAATAGCCCCTAAGCAATCATCACCAATACATGGATTATCTCAATCTATTTTACAAATAATTATAAAATTTATTTTTTCTAATAGTTCAGCTTCTAGGGTTATTGTTGAACCTGATGTAAACAATAAAAAAATTCATGTTTTAAATAAAAAAATAGGATTTATTTATCAATATCCAATTACTTTATCATACAAGATTGGATATTTAGCCTTCCTGGAAAAGGAAGATTTTAAATTTAAATATTAAAGGATTTCATCAATCCGGAGAAATATTATGCATCATCTAAAAAGTAAATTAGAAAGGTATAAGCAAGCAATCGATCATATCCAAACAGATCATTGGCAAACAGCCAACAGACATTTAGTATGCAAAATTTTAGCTGAATTTTCTCATGAAAAAATTATCTTTCCTAAACAAATTGAACCAGGCAAGTATAGTCTATATATCAATGATGATTGCTTTTACACTTTTTCTGCTAAATCATATTGGCTAGATTATTTAGATATTAATCCAGATTCAATAAGTAAAACATTAAAGGGTGAGCTACAATTGCCTGATGCCCTTCAATTAATCTTAGAATTACGGCAACTTTTAGAAATTAGCGATGATTTGCTACCAATTTATTTAGATGAAATTACTGCAACTTTGAGTAGTAAAGCATTTAAATTATCTATTCCCCGACCAACGGCAAAGGAGCTTGCTCATGCAGATTTTCAAACAGTAGAAATATCAATGGATGAGGGCCACCCTGTTTTTATTGCAAATAATGGACGAATAGGCTTTGACTCATGCGATTATTTGGAATACGCTCCAGAATGCGGAATGCGGCAATCCCTAATATGGATTGCTGTTCATAAAGATAAAACTGTTTTCTCATGTATATCAAATATGACTTACGAAAGGTTAATTGCACATGAACTAGCACAAAATTTAATTGATGAATTTAATGAAACTCTAAAGAAGAACACACAGAGCCCACAAAACTATTATTGGATGCCTGTTCATGAATGGCAATGGCGTGAAAAAATAACTACCCGTTTTTCTCATGAAATAGCTGTTAAAAATATTATTTTTCTTGGTATAGGATATGATAAATATATTGCTCAACAGTCTATTCGCACACTTTTTAATGAGAGTGATTCCAATAAATATTACGTCAAAACTGCGTTATCCATTTTAAATATGGGGTTTATGCGAGGATTATCTCCTTATTTTATGAGTGCTACTCCACAGATAAACGAATGGGTTGAAAATTTATTAGATAAAGATCCATTTTTTAGTGAAAAAGGGTTCCATATATTAAGAGAAGTTGCTGCAATCGGTTTCAAAGACGTAAATATTGAAAATGCAATCAAAGCAGATACACCATATAAAAAAATGCTGTCTGCTTTATGGAGAGAAAGCCCCTTACCAAAGATAAATTCAGATCAAAAACTCCTATCTATGACTTCCTTACTACATATTGATCGTAATGGAAATTCTGTTATTGGGGAGTTAATTAAAAGCTCAGGAATGTCAGCTAAAGAATGGGTCAAATCATATCTTGATATATATTTAATTCCTTTAATCCATTGTTTTTACAAATATGATTTAGTTTTTATGCCTCATGGCGAAAATTTAATTTTAGTGTTGAATCAACAGAATCAACCTGTTTCTATTTTTATGAAAGATATTGGTGAAGAAGTTGGACTTTTAAATAGTCCCATGAAAGTACCTGAATTAATTTCGAGAATCTCTGTAAAAATAGAAGATGATATGAAGATAAATTACATATTTCTAGATATTTTTGACTGTTTTTTTAGATTTTTGGTACCGATTTTGGATAGAAATACAGATTTTAAGGAATATGATTTTTGGTTATTAGTTAGTGGTATGATAAAAGAATATCAAAATAAGTTTCCAGAACAAGCAGAAAAGTATAAATACTTTAATCTTTTTAAACCTGAATTTATAAGAACTTGTCTGAATAGATTGCAACTAAATAACAATAAGCAAATGATTGATCTAGATGACCGTGAAAAAAATTTAAAATTTGCTGGCATGTTGGAAAATCCATTAAATAAATTTTTATACAAGGAATAATGTTATGTCTACCTTCAAAAAAAAACCTTTGGTATCAATATTTAAATGGATTTTTTCAACTAATCTACTAATCAGTTCTTCTTTAGTAATAGGCAATGAAATTAATCATTCTGAAAAAGAGCCTATTAATTTGGGTACTGTTCATGTGACTGGGAACAGTAAATCACCTACGATCACTGAAGATACTGACAGCTATACCACATCTATCACTTATTCAACTACGGGAATTCCTAAAGAACTGAAAGACACTCTTCAATCTATTAGTGTCATTACACATAAGCGATTACAAGATCAACCTGATACTAATCGTGTAATTGATGTCGTAAATAATGCTACTGGTCTACACCTACAACAAAATGAAAGTGATCGTTACAGTTTGAGTTCACGTGGTTTGGGAATAGACAGTGTTTCTTACGATGGAGTAACCACTTATTATGATACTCGATTCAACTATGGCGATAACCACATGGATACTGCATTATATGATCGTGTGGAAATAGTTCGTGGAGCAACAGGTTTCATGACAGGGCCAGGTAATCCTTCAGCTTCCATTAATCTGGTACGAAAACGGCCTACCAAAGATTTCCAGGGTAGTGTAGCTGCAAGTGTCGGTTCATGGAACAGTTATCGAACTGAAGCAGATGTTTCGGGCAGTCTTAATCAAAGTGGTTCTGTACGTGGGCGATTGGTGGGGGTCTATCACACCCGTGATTCTTTTCTAAATCGCTACAATAATCAACGGCATGTTTTATTTGGTGTATTGGAAGCCGATTTAGGAAAACATACTTTACTCAGTGCTGGAGCAAATTATCAGCATAATAATTCCCGTGGAGTAATGTCAGGTGGTCTACCCTTGTTTTATAGCAATGGTGCTTATACTCATTATGATCGTTCTTCCAATACAGCACCTGATTGGGCTACTGACCGTTATAACAGTTTAAGTACTTATTTGACCCTACACCACCGTTTCAAGAATGGTTGGCGTTTAGAAAGTAATTATACCCATAGCAATAATAATCGTGAGTTAAAAAACTCTTATGTGTATGGTTCACCTGATCCAATTAGTAATACTGGTTTAAACCCAGGAACTATCAGTCGAATTAACGGCATTCGTAAGCAAAATACTTTTGATATAAAGGTAAATGGTTTGTATCATTTATTTGGTCGAGAACACACGGCACGGTTTAATTATAATTTCAATCATAATAACTATAACAATGGCTATCGACGCCCTGTAAACGGTACTTTACCTACTGTATGGGGTGATTTTACCCAACCAAATTTCCATGTACCTGAACCACAATGGCAAAATGATATTTTTACTGCATTGCGGGGAACCACAATTCAACATGCTGCTTCAGGTATTACTGAGTTGTCCCTACACGATAGGTTAAATCTTACTTTGGGTGCACGGCTGACTCACTATAAAGTAGCAGACGACAGCTATGGAGTATATTTTAAACCATATAATAACAGTTTTAATGCTTTATCTAAATATATCGGTTTGAACTACAAATTGAACGATCACTATTCTTTATATGGTAGCTATACCGATATTTTCCAACCACAAACTGCCGTAAATGCTTCAGGGAAATATCTTGACCCTGTTATTGGCGGAAATTACGAAATTGGTTTAAAAGGTGGTTTACGTGATGGCCGTCTGAATTTCTCCATAGCTGCTTTTGAAACCCGACGCGATAACGTTGCGCAACCAACAGGAGAACGTTTAGCGAGTGGACAAACAATAAATCGTGCTATTGATGGAGCAAAAACTCGTGGTCTTGATACAGAAATTGTCGGCTCTGTGACAAATAATTGGAATATTCAAGCGGGTTTAACTACTTTTGTTGCTAGAGATGCTTATGGTAATCGCATCAGCAAAGAAACACCAAACCGTATCTTCAAGTTATTTACTACCTACCGGCTACCTAAACCATTACAGCGTATGACCATTGGTGGTGGAGTAAATTGGTATAGTAAGATTGAGCGCACCGTTAACAATCCACAAAAACAACAAACAAAAATAAATACAGACGCATATGCGGTTGCCAACTTAATGGCACGATATGAATTTACTCCACGTGCTTCTCTGAGTATGAATATTAACAACTTATTTGATAAGCATTATTACACCAATTATGGTCAGTTTACGCAGTACCAATATGGAGCACCGCGTAATGTAATGGCTACTTTCCGCTATAAATTCCAATGAATCGACGTGATTTTTTGCTTACAGGCAGCCTTTTAGCAGCAGGTTGTCTGTTTGGTTGCCATTCTTCCAACTCTCACTCAGCACAACTGTTTGAACATCCTGATCCGAGCCGCGCCTTTCCCGTTATCATTCATGGTGCATTAGGAGATACCTTAATTGATCGACCTCCGCGGCGCATCATTACACTAGGAGCAGGAGCAGAAGATATTGTTTTATCACTTGGCATTATGCCTATAGCTATTGAATCTCACCTATGGGGAGGAGATAAAAAAGGCTATTTGCCATGGTTTAAAGAAGCAGCTTTAAAAACAGGATGGATGTTACCTGATACTGTCGCTATGTATCCGGAATTGGATATAGAAAAAATCATTAGTTTGCACCCTGATTTAATATTAGCCCCTCAGTCGGGTATTACACCAGAAATATTCAGGCAATTGTCGAGTTTTGTTCCTGTTGTAGCTTATCCCGAACGCGCATGGCTGACTTCAACGCAAGAACAGTTAGAGATTGCGGGCGCAGCACTAGGGCGACTACCGGAAACACGGTATATATATCAATTAATATTAAAAAAAATGGAAAATTATCGTGCCATTTATCCACAATTACAGCAATATACATTTGCCTACTTGAATGCAGGAAGCCGTATATCAAATTTATCGGCTTATGTTTCTGGAGACCCGCGCGTAGATGTGTTAATTCAACTTGGGCTGAATCTAGCTCCATCGATCCAAAACTTATCTGTTAGACAAGGAAGTTTTGTAGCAGAGGTAGGCTTAGAGAATGCTGATATATTGCATGATGTCGATATTGTAGTTAGTTGGTTTTATAACGAACAGGTACGTGATGAAGTTAAAAATATTCCGCTCTATGCAACCATCCCTGCTGTACATAATGGTGCTTATGTTACATTAACTGACAGTGCACTAGTCATGTCAATGTCTTATGGAACATCCCTAAGTCTGAATTGGGGTATACCACGCTTCATGCCAATGTTATTGGAAGCTATTGCTCATGTTCCTCCCCGAAAATAGAAGAACCATAATGAAATTGCAGGTATATCCAATTTTTATCTTGACTTTATTAGTGTTACTTTGTATTGCGGCTTTTTTATCCAGCTTAGCTTGGGGCAATAAAATATTAGACTTTACTGATGTGTGGAAATTTGTTAGCTCTCCTAAAACGACTATTTCTCCTGAACAACATCACATTGCCCTGGTTATTAACCATCGTTTTGTCCGAACATTAGCTGTACTATTATGTGGCTCAGCTTTAGGTCTCTCAGGCGCATTAATGCAAGGTCTAACTCGTAACCCACTGGCCGACAGCGGTTTGCTTGGTATTAATACTGGAGCCGCAGCTATGATTGCTTCTGCAGCTTTCTTTCCATTTTTACAAACTAATATTTTCTGGTTGGCTTTATTAGGCTCCTTATTGGTGGCAATTTTGATAAGCATTCTTGGCTTAAGTAAAAAAGATGGTTCAAGCGATTTTATCATTTTGGTGGGTATGGCAATATCAGTATGTCTATACGCTTATGTACAGGCGGTTTCCCAATTAAATCCTCAAGTATTTGATCAATATCGTTTTTGGGTTAGTGGTTCATTTGGCGGTATAAAAGTAAGCCAAATTATTTCTGTGCTGCCTTTTTTCACTGTAGGCGTAGTATTGGCTTTATGCTGCAGTCGGTATGTCAATATGATAGCTTTTGATAAGCAAACGGCGATGTCACTAGGAACAAACATATTACTCATTCAATCTGTCGTCTTATTGGCAACCGCCCTATTGTCTGCCGCTTCTGTTGCATTAGCGGGACCAATAGTTTTTATTGGATTGGGTTCAGTACATATTTCTCGGAAGCTAATAGGCAGTGACTACCGTTTTTTAATACCCGCTGCAATGCTTAATGGAGCAACCTTGCTATGCTTTGCAGATGTTTTAGCTAGAACTGTAGTCAGGCCATCTGAAATCGCTACCGGCATCATAACTGCTCTGTTAGGAGCACCTTTACTTTATGTACTGGTAATATTCAAGAGAGCACAATCATGAATCGCCCAGCTTTGTTACTATCGGTACCATACGCCCGGTTTTATGCTTGGAGTTGTCTGGTTTTACTAGTGTTACTGGTATTTTTCTCTGCAATTTCGGGAAAACAGCAATTTTTGTTATTACAATTACCTGACTTATTACATAACCAGACAGATGCCGTTACAGCTTGGTTGTTTTGGCAGCTATGGTTACCTCGCACAGTAATTGCGGTGGGCGTAGGAGCAGCATTGGCCTTATCTGGTAGTATATTTCAAATATTGACATACAATCCTTTAGGTAGCCCTGACATTATTGGTGTCAATACAGGGGCCGCTGCAGGTGCAGTATTATGTACACTGATTTGGCCCAACAATTTGCCAACTACTGTGGGCGCATTATTTGGTGCTATAACCGTGGTATTCCTAGTAATTACCGCCGGGCGAGAGCGTTTTTCATTCGGTATTCAAATGATCATGGCAGGTATAGCTATAAATGCTGCTGCTGTTGCTATTATCCAGTTTGGCTTAACCGGTGTCCGCCAAGAAGATGCTTTGCAAATGGCTGCATGGCTGAGTGGCAGTTTAGCTCAGCGTAGCTGGCAAGAGGCAATGGTAGTCTGGCTAGTTTTACCCATTTGCTTTTTAGTTTTACTCTCACAGAGAAATGCACTGGATATACTGGCAATCAGTCGCTCAACTGCTTTAGGTGTTGGAGTTACCGTGCCAACAACCTTTGCCTTGTCATTAGCGGCCGCTACCACCTTAGCCGCAGCTGCAGTGGTTGCAGCTGGACCGGTATCCTTTATTGCACTAGTAGCACCACATATTGTCCGAAAAATGTTACGAAGTAATCGATGGTTATGGTTTCAAATCTCCTTGACGGGTGCATTATTGCTGTTGACAGCAGACTTTGTGTCACGTCTATTGCCGTTTTCATCACAACTTCCAGTAGGCGTACTTACAGCTATATCTGGTGGTTTTTACTTGTTAGTATTGCTGATCCATGAATGGTGGAGAAAATGAATATAGCTGCTTACTCCTTACAAACTGTAAATTTTCTCTCACAAATTAATCAATTATTCCCTAGACTCTCAGGCCGTCTGAATGACACGTCTGTTTATACTTTTCGAGTTGGAGTAGGGGAAGATATATACCACATTAAACGACTATATAATCACCTACAACAACGATATCCTGAAGGAGGGAAAGCCTTTTGGTCATGCCGTACATGGGCATTACTTATCTGGCAGCCTATCTATATGGCTGTTTTAAGCGTACAGCTACTGAATAAAGCAATAAGTTTAGAGAAATTCGGTCTCATTGTTGAACAAGCTGACATTGTGGCTTACAGTCTTAGTCCAAGAGCCATTTATAGTGGTAAACAAGCTCATCTGATTCATTTTTCCGGTCAACAAATCAAAAAACTAAGTAGTTATATTTATTCTAGTCTAAGTGAAATCATTCCCTTTAACATCAAATTAGCCAATAAGCTACAAACCGATTGCATAGTCTCTGCCCTACTGTTCCAAAATACACGGTATGCACATTGTAATAAGTTCGAGCTGGATAAATTGATTGCCATATGGCTGTCTGCTACTGGATTACCTGATTGTCAGGGTACTTTTTGTCTGGATGCACCAGGAAAATTTGTCGGCCAAAATTTTGGCTTC
This sequence comes from Neisseria animaloris, assembly GCF_900637855.1. Taxonomy (NCBI): domain Bacteria; kingdom Pseudomonadati; phylum Pseudomonadota; class Betaproteobacteria; order Neisseriales; family Neisseriaceae; genus Neisseria; species Neisseria animaloris. The sequence continues at coordinate 1,958,050 of NZ_LR134440.1, read as the reverse complement.
AATCGTCAAGCATGTTGTCAAGAATTCCGTTTAGAATCAGGTAAGTTATGTGACGTTTGTCCACGTTTGCCTTTATCTGAACGTATTGAACGTATTACACAAACCGAAAGAATACACTATGCTAAAAGCTGAAGATATTACTTTGTCTTATAAAAAAATATCCATCATTAATCACGTTTCTTTTTCTATACCGGAACAAAAAATCACCGTTTTTATCGGTGCAAATGGCTGTGGTAAATCCACCCTATTGAAAGCCTATGCCCGACAACTTCTTCCTGAGCAAGGAAAAATTATTTTAGACGGAAAAGATATTTATCAAACTTCAGGTAAAAAAACTGCTACACGTCTAGCTATGCTCGCTCAATCCGCAACTGCTCCTGAGAACCTCACAGTAGAACAATTAATTCGATATGGACGTTACCCTCACCGTAATTTTTTTACACAATGGAATGATGAAGATGAATATCAGGTAAACCAAGCCATGCAGCTTACTAAAACACAAGATTATGCTTCTCAATTCTTAGAAAACTTGTCTGGAGGGCAACGTCAACGCGTATGGATAGCTATGGTCTTAGCCCAAAATACCCCTTATATCCTGTTAGATGAACCCACAACTTACTTAGATTTAGCTTATCAGATAGAAATCTTGGACTTACTAAAGAAACTCAATCAGGAGCAAAAAAAGACCATTGTAATGGTACTACATGACTTAAACCTAACTGCCCGATATGCTGATTACATTGTAGCGATTAAAAACAAAACCATCGAATGTTCAGGTAGTCCGGAACAAGTTTTTACTGAAGCTAATATTCAAAGCATATTGGGTCTTAACAACAAAATTATCAATGACCCATATTATGGCACACCCTTATGTATTCCAATAAGTATCCAATAATTATTTTTACCATGACTATAAAATTATATAACAAACAATAGAATCAAATTAAAACTTAAAATCAGTGGTTTGTATAATATAAAATCAAACTTTTATAATTTTTTTAATTTAGTTACTCAAGTTTTTGGGAAAGTTCATTCATAAGATTCTTTCCTTCCATGTTCTATTCCACTTTTTCGCAATCAAAATTAAATCAGCTACTGTAGAGACTAATCTTTGTTTGTGCCTTATCTGCTTCGTAAAGCAGTTCATGAATGATCACTACTCCGATCTTGTTCCACGTTCTCAAGTATGAAAATGTCGGGATGCACTTACGAACCTAACATTTATTCAACTTAAAGAGCACGTAATATTGTCGTATTGCCTGTCGTAACCGTAATTGCTCTAATGATGTAGTATAGCTTTGGATCTTCACACCTTGTTGAACCTGCTCAGGTAAGACGAGATGGCAGTCGCCGGTAAGCAGACTGTTATCAGGATGGTTGTAAGAAGTCATAAGCACTCCTTTCATAAAGTAAAGGTAGGTTCGGGGTCATCTCTATCTACTTTTATTGATATGTAGAATACCCTCCAAGGATTTAATCTTTACCGCCGCTTTCTATCTCGTTCTGCAAGCAATCTATTTCCTTGGCGATCAGGGCACCAGCACGCACGAGATTTTCAATCGGACTTTGCAGTTACGATGGGCCATATCTTTCTACGTTGTGAAACCAAAATCATTGATTTGATGGCAACACTATTCTGTAATCTGCTTCACACCCGAAAGTTTCATATTCATATAAGCTCCTTATATAAAAATTAATGTTAAAGGCCGTCTGAAAAACAAAAGATGTTTCCGACCGGGAAACATCTCTCTAAAAATAGCTAATGTACTAATCAAAGCAATATATCTTTATCGTTTTAATCATGTTGATTGAATTGATGTTGCTACTTATCATAAGCAGGCTTATTACTCCGCATAGTGTCATACTGGTTTTGCGCTTTGGTACCAAACGACTGGCCGGCCACTTCTTTTACCAATTTGCTTATAATCCGCGCTTTACTTTTATTTCCCATTCTGTAAAGCTTGTTGGCTATTTGGCCGTATTGTTCCAAGATGATACCGTGCGTCTGCATGGTTTCCTTTGCCGACATGGGCATCGATAAACTTTTGAAAGCTTTGTTTCATAATTCTTGAAAGCACCCTGTAACTCAAAAAGTAATGGGCATTTCAGACGGCCTTTGAAAATGGCACTTAACTTTTTTTCCAACAGGGCATTAATATCATCTTGACAGATGCTTTCTACATTATTCATTTCAAATGTCTTTCACGTTCCTATCTGTACAGGGTGTAGCATGGTTATAGGTATATAGGTATCTCGGAACTTAGCGTATTATTTGCCCTTAATGTCTTGCAGATGGCTGTAACCAAATTCCTGTTTATCTTTGTGCCAAACAACACAGGCTTTTCTCTTCTATTTGGAACTATTTCGAATCATTCATTTAGACGAAATTTCAAATAAAGATGTCAATTTCAGATTACTTCGGAAAACTTTTTAGCTACTCCGTTCCTTCTCTAATATTTTTTTATATCTTTTCAAAACCTAAATTAAACCTTTATACAAAAAAATGATACGATGCTAGAATTCTTCACATTTACAAAATAAATATACCAATACAAAGATTCAATCTATTTTTTGATTTATATAATTCCTTAAATTATCTATTATTAAAGAAAGTTTGTAATTTTCATAACCATCTCAGCAGAATTACTCGATGCAATTCGCAAAAACTCCTCAAAACTCACACTTGCTTTTTCATTCGCTAAATCTGAAATAGCACGTATAACAACAAAAGGAATTTCTAATTGATAGCAAGTTTGAGCAATTGCTGCTGCTTCCATCTCCAACGCAAGCACCTCTTTGAAATGTGTACGGATATACTCTACTTTTTCAGCACTATGAACAAATTGATCACCACTAACAATTAAACCACGATGTACAGCAGCCCCCTGAAAAGCAGTAGCAGCCCGGCTTGCGACCTCCAACAATTCCGAATCAGTTTCGAATGAAACGCCAAGCTTAGGCACCTGCCCTAAAACATAACCGAATGCTGTAACATCCACATCATGATGGGCAATTCGCTCTCCAATTACTACATCACCCACATTTAAACCTTGCCCTAATCCGCCAGCACTGCCGGTATTAATAATGCAATCAGGACAGAAACGACTGATGACCAATGCCGTAATAGCAGCTGCATTTACTTTACCGATTCCACTCAATGCCAATATGATTTTTTTGTCCGATAAAGCACCATGATGAACGGTAAAATGACCGAATTGCATACTTTCCACATTTTCCATACTGTGTCTCAACAATTCGATTTCCTGTTCCATTGCACCGATAATGGCTATCGTTGAGTATTTTTTAGATATTTTTTCAGTCATTTTAATTACCTTATTAATTTAAATTGAAAAGTATTATACGCACCCATTATCAAGCAGGTCATTATCAACTTTTTCAAACAAGATGATGGTAAATAAGCAAATACTATTGCTTCATGCAATCTGAAATTTGCTATAATATTAAGTATATTAATGCAATTTTACCTAAGTAACAAAATGGAACAAAATAATACTCTCTCCGCAAAAGAAGAAATTTATTCATGGCTGCGTACATTAAATAAATATAAAGGCTCCGACCTTTTTATTACCGCCAACTTTCCGCCTGCAATGAAACTTGACGGCAAAATTACCCGCATTACTGATACACCCTTAACTCCGGAACGCTGTATGGAGATTGCTTTTGCAATTATGTCTCCCAAGCAGTCGGAAGAATTTATGGCAACCAATGAATGCAACTTTGCTATCAGCACTCCCGACACCAGCCGCTTCAGGGTTAATGCTATGGTGCAACGCGGTGCTACGGCATTAGTTTTCCGCACCATTACCAGCAACATTCCCAAATTTGAAACACTCAATTTACCGCCCATATTGCAACAAGTCGCCATGCAAAAGCGGGGATTAGTCATTTTTGTCGGAGGAACAGGCTCCGGCAAATCTACTTCTCTCGCATCGATGATTGATTACCGCAATGAAAACAGCCAAGATCATATCATCACAATTGAGGATCCCATTGAATTTGTGCATGAACATAAAAATTGCATCATCACTCAGCGCGAAGTCGGTGTTGATACCGAAAACTGGTTTGCAGCCCTTAAAAATACACTTCGCCAAGCACCGGATGTGATTCTGATTGGCGAGATTCGTGATCGTGAAACAATGGATTATGCTATTGCTTTCTCAGAAACAGGCCACTTGTGTATGGCTACTCTGCATGCAAACAGCACAAACCAAGCACTTGACCGCATTATTAACTTTTTTCCGGAAGAACGTCGTGTACAATTACTAACTGACTTGTCATTAAATTTACAGGCTTTTATTTCACAGCGTTTGATTCCGAGAGAAGGAGGTAAAGGTCGTGTCGCGGCGGTTGAAGTATTACTCAACTCTCCTTTAGTAGCTGAATTAATTCATAATGGTGACGTGCACTCTATTAAAGAAGTAATGAAAAAATCACAAGCTCTCGGCATGCAGACTTTTGACCAAGCTTTATATGAGCTATATGAAGGAGGTTTGATCAGCTTCCAAGACGCGATTAAAAATGCAGATTCCGCCAATGATTTACGTTTGGATATCCAATTACGCAGTCGCCGCGCCCAAAATGCAGGCCCTGATTTAGAATTGATTTAATAAAAAATTTATTGATAAGGCCGTCTGAAAGATTATTTTCAGACGGCCTTTTATAAATATAATGAAATCCAAATTACTATTTGAACAATACAATCAACAGTAATGCCACTGCAATCACAGCTAACCAAAAATTTTGCCTTTGCTGGATCTTAACTAAATGAATATAAGCATCACGCATTTCTTGTTGGCGGGTTTCATCAACCAATAAATTGATTTTACGCGGTAAGCTAGGCAGAATCTGCGCCCAATCAGGAACTTCTTTTTTCAAGTTATTCAATAAGGCTTTCGGCCCCACCTGCTCATTCATCCACTTAGTTAAAAACGGTTTAGCTGTTGCCCACAAATCCAAATCAGGATCAAGCTGGCGCCCTAACCCCTCAATATTCAACAACGTTTTTTGCAACAAAACGAGCTGCGGCTGAATTTCTACATTAAAGCGGCGGCTGGTTTCAAACAATCTCATCAACACCATACCGAAAGAAATTTGCGATAACGGCTTGTTGAAAATAGGTTCGCATACTGCACGAACAGCTGCCTCCAATTCCTCAGCTCGGGTATCCGACGGAACCCAACCTGATTCGATATGGGCAGTAGCAACACGGTGATAATCACGGTTAAAAAAAGCCAAAAAATTGATTGCAAGATAACGTTTGTCATATTCGGTCAAACTTCCGACAATACCGAAATCCAGAGCAATATAACAACCATTATCCGTTACTAAAATATTGCCTGGATGCATATCCGCATGAAAAAAACCGTGCCGAAACACTTGAGTAAAGAAAATCTCAACACCATAACGGGCGAGTTGATGCAAATCCACATTTCTTGCCTGAAGCCCAGCAATATCAGCTACTGGGATCCCTTCCATCCATTCAATAGTAAGTACATTACGACTGCAATAGTCATAATATACTTTTGGCACCAGCAACATATTGCTGTCTCTAAAATTACGCCCAAGCTGGCTAGCGTTTGCGGCCTCTTTCATTAAATCCAACTCATCATGAAGGTATTTATCGAATTCAGCAACCACTTCTCGAGGTTTCAAACGCTTGCCGTCTGAAAACAATCTCTCAACCCAGCCGGCACCAAAGCGCAACAATGCCAAATCTTGTTCGATAATTGGCGCAATGTTTGGCCGTAACACTTTTACCGCTACTGCTTCACCGCTGTGTAAGCGGGCTTTATGCACTTGTGCAACCGAGGCACTGGCCACCGGCATGGTTTCAAATTCAGCATACAGCGTTTCGATTGATTGCCCTAGCGATTCTTCAATCTGGCGACGTGAAAATTCTGCATCGAAGGGAGGAACTCGATCCTGCAACTTGGCCAGCTCTAAAGCATAAGCCTGTGAAATCAAATCCGGTCTAGTCGATAAAACCTGCCCGAACTTAACGAAAATCGGTCCTAAACTTTCTAAAGCCAAGCGTAAACGAACAGGTAAAGATTCTTCTGATGCAACTGAGGACTTGGGAATTTTTTGTAATAAAGAACGCAGCCAAAACCTATCAGTATGCCCTGCGACAAGATCACTCAAACCGTAACGGTAAACAGTTTTTAAAATAGTGGAAGAACGTTTGAGCCACTTCATGACTGATCAAACCAAATATAAACAGAAAGTTTGAATTATAAAGCATGAATATATAATTAGGGATAATATGGTATCTGGTATCTGCTCATATTTTATTCCGTATCTTTATAAATATCAGGTCGTCTAAAACCAAATATAATCAACTTACAATCCTCAGCGCAAATGATTCTCATAGATTTATAAATAGCGTTGCAACAGACATTAATGCAATACTAATTTTAATTTAGCTCGCTGTAACGGAAACTATTACTTATTTTTTATATAAAACTCATAACAAAACGAATAAAACCTCAATATGGCTACAAATAAAAACCGCTCCTTAAAATTAGGAGCGGTTTTATATTCACATCGGCAAAGAACTATTAACCTCCAACCTTTATTCTACTTTGCAGACCTGCATCATTTCCTTACTCTGCAATAATAGTATCTTCAGGTTTACACAATTCAATGTTTTTAGCATCATTCCTTTAGACTTCTAAGAACATTTTGATTGCTTTAGCACGTTTTTTTGCTAATTTGGCATTAGCAGCTACATTACCAGTAATCTGTATAACCGAGCTGATAATCAATTTTTTGCCTTATCTTACCGGAATATAAGGGTAACGGAGCAGGAAGTTATTTCTTTTGGAGTTGTTTTTCAGCTTTCGCACTAACCGCTTTAGCATCTTTATTAGACAACCCCCAAACATATGCTGTCATAATATGCAATTTATCTTTATCCAAGAAATTGTCCCAAGCAGGCATTTGGTTATGACGACCATTGGTAATAGTCTCAATAATAGATTTTTGAGTACCCCCCCATAACCATACATCATCAGTTAGATTTGGCCCCAATCCTTTAATACCTTGTCCTTTATCTCCATGACATGTAAAACAGTTTGCAGGAGGGCCACTAAATAAAGCTTTGCCACGCTCTGCACGTTCCGGATCATATTGATCTTTACCTTTGGATAAAGACATTACATAGTGAGCAACATCTTTAACACGCTCCTCACCCAATACAGGTCCCCATGCCAACATCGTGCCAATACGGCCTTTTTTGATGGTTTCCTGAATCTGAGCAGGCTCTCCACCCCATAACCAGTCGTGATCTGTCAAGTTAGGGAAACCTTTTGAGCCTTTTGCATCAGAACCATGACATTGAATACAGTAAGTATCAAACAGATTTTTACCGATACGCTGTGCCTGAGGATCTTTGGCTACTGCTTCAATAGGCATATTTGCAAACTTGGCATAAATTTTGCCATATTGCTCATCAGCTTTTGCAACCTCTTTCTCATATTGATTTTGGCTTGTCCAATTCAAATAACCTTTATAGTCACCTAAACCGGGGTACAAAAACAAATACGCTGCCCCAAAAATCATTGTCAGGATAAAAAGAAAAAACCACCAGCGAGGCAAAGGATTATTGTATTCCTCAATACCGTCCCACGAATGCCCCATTGTTTTGACTTCTTCACCTTTAGGCGGAGCTTTGGTTTTATTTTGCGATAATAACAACCAAGCCAAACCGACAAAACTGAGCACTACGATAATGGCAATGTATATGTTCCAGAAATTACTGGTAAATTGGGAAGTTGTGTTCATTATTTTACTCCGTTATCACGGTATTACTGGTCAGCGCCCGCTCTTATCATCAGGGGTATCGTTATCCTCCATAATGCTGTTTGCTGCATCACTGTAGTTTTGCTTATTGCGCTTGTTTAGTACGATATACAAAACCAATAAAAAGCTTACAAACACCCATATGGTAAATAGCGAGCGCACCCAGTTAATATCCATGATGTTACCTTACGTTTTTCAATGCCAAGCCCAAACCTTGCAAATACGCAATTACTGCATCCAGCTCTGATTTATTAGCCAACTCTTGTGGGGCTTTTTCAATTTCTTCATCACTGTAAGGTGTACCGACCGCACGTAAGGCTTTCATATTGCTAACAGTAGCTTCAATATCCACTTTGTTACGTGCCAACCACGGGAATGCAGGCATATTGGATTCAGGAACGACATCACGCGGATTCAACAAATGGATACGGTGCCATTCATCTGAGTAGCGACCACCGACTCGCGCCAAATCCGGACCTGTACGTTTAGACCCCCATTGGAATGGACGATCGTATACTGACTCACCACCAACAGAATAGTGACCGTAACGTTCGGTTTCCGCACGGAAAGGACGAATCATTTGTGAGTGACAGTTATAACAACCTTCACGTACATAAATATCGCGGCCCGCTACTTGCAGCGCATTGTAAGGCTTTATACCCTTAATCGGTTCCGTTACCGACTTGGTAAAAAACAGCGGCACAACTTCAATCAGAAGGCCGACGCTGATTACCAAGAAGGTAAACAAAATTAATGCACCGACTTTTTCTTCAGCTAATTGTTGTAATTTCATTTTGGTAGCCTGTCTTTCTTGTGTTTTTAATGATGTTGCGCTTGAGAAACAGCAGGAATTTCAGCATCCACAGGTTTACCGCCAACAGCAGTACGATAAACGTTGTAAGCCATCAGGAACATGCCGCTCAAATACAACAGACCGCCGGCAAAACGAATAACATAGAAAGGAATACTGCGTTTTACAGATTCTACAAAAGAGTAGGTCAAAGTACCGTCATCATTCAAAGCACCCCACATCAAACCTTGCATCACACCGGAAATCCACATAGAAGCGATGTAAAGTACAACACCAATCGTGGCAATCCAAAAATGTGCTTCAATCAGTTTGATGCTATACATTTCTTTACGGCCAAATAAACGCGGGATTAAATAATAGATAGAGCCGATAGTGATGAAACCCACCCAACCAAGAGCACCGGAATGAACGTGTCCGACGGTCCAGTCGGTATAGTGGCTCAAAGCATTGACCGTTTTAATAGACATCATCGGGCCTTCAAACGTAGACATACCGTAAAAAGACAAAGACACTACCAAAAACTTCAAAATCGGATCTGTGCGCAGCTTATGCCAAGCACCCGACAAAGTCATGATACCGTTAATCATACCGCCCCAAGACGGCGCAAACAGAATCAAAGACAGCACCATACCGAGTGACTGTGTCCAGTCAGGCAATGCTGTGTAATGCAGATGGTGCGGCCCCGCCCACATATAGGTAAAAATCAACGCCCAGAAGTGAACTACTGATAAGCGGTAAGAATAAACAGGACGACCTGCCTGCTTCGGCACAAAATAATACATCATGCCCAAAAAGGCTGCGGTTAAGAAGAAACCTACGGCATTATGCCCGTACCACCATTGAACCATTGCATCAATCGCACCTGAATACACAGGGTAAGATTTCATCATGCCAGAAGGAATACTGATATTGTTTACGATATGCAACAAAGCAACTGCTAAAATAAATGCTCCGTAAAACCAGTTAGCCACATAAATATGCTTGATTTTACGTGTGGCGATCGTGCCGAAAAATACTACTGCATAAGCAACCCACACCAATGCAATCAGAATATCAATCGGCCATTCCAATTCTGCATATTCTTTACCTTGGGTATAACCCAAAGGCAAAGTGATGGCGGCCAGAACAATAACAAGCTGCCAGCCCCAAAACGTGAATGCCGGTAAAAATTTACCGCCAAACAAACGTACATTACATGTGCGCTGCACTACATAATAAGAAGTAGCAAACAAACCGCAACCTCCGAATGCGAAAATAACGGCATTCGTATGTAGCGGACGCAAGCGGCCGAAGTGAAACCACGGCCCAATATTCGACAAATCCAAAGCAGGCGCAAACAGTTGGGCTGCGATAATCACACCGACCAACATGCCTACAATGCCCCAAACTACAGTCATGATGGCAAACTGGCGCACCACTTTGTAGTTATAAGTTTGCGTTTCCATGAGGATCTCCATTAAACATGGCAATTAACACCATCGGTTTGCTTCGGCCTGCTCAAACACAACCAAAGATATACCCGATTTTTCTTAATTTAACACCGTCGGCAGTTAAGATTTACTTACGCCGAACAGAAGCTTAATCGGCGCATTTTAAATCAAAACCTTTACTGCACCAAGCCAAATCATCAGAAATCGGCATTTTTTGCGGTTTTTACAAGGTTGCTTTCGGTCATATTTTGTTAGATTATAGGTTAGTTACATTATGTTTCTTGACTGAAATCAAATCCTTTCAACCCAACACACAAAACTTAACAAAAAAAGAATAGTTATGCTTTGCTATCAAATAAAACCTAATACTCTGAAACATACATGGAAAATATGTTTAAGCCTCTCCCTGAGCAATAACAATCCTTTACATATAAGCTTGCCAAACTGGGTTCCCGGCAGCTATCTAATCCGTGATTTTTCCCGCAATATTATTGAGATAAAGGCAATGTGTAACGGCCAACCGGCTGAAATCACCCAAACTGCAAAAAATGTTTGGCAAACAGAAGCAAAAAGTGGAGAGTGGCAAATTTACTACACAGTTTATGCCTATGATTTATCCGTCAGAAGCTCTTTCTTAACGGTTGACCGTGGTTTTTTTGACGGGGCCTGTCTGTTCCTCAAAATAGCTGGTCTCGAGCAACAGCTACATCAAATTACATTTGATGGCTTACCTGAAACGTGGCAAATAGCCACTACGCTACCCTCTTCCGAAAGCCATACTTTTCAGACGGCCTCTTACTATGAATTGATTGACCACCCTTTTGAATTGGGTCATTTTGAAACACTGGATTTTGAAGCCGGTGGTATCGCACACCGTATAGCAATCAGCGGCCACTATCCGGATTTTGACCGCAACCGCTTAATCGACGACATTCAGAAAATCTGCCGAACCGCTTTGAACATGTTCCCTTCTCCTGCCCCTTTTCAGCAGTATCTGTTTTTATTGCATGTCGGCGATAAGATTTATGGTGGTTTGGAACATATCAGCAGTACTGCTTTGCTTGCCGATCGCAACAGCCTCCCTCCTCTAGGCATGAAAGAAGCAAATGATGACTACACCCAATTGCTCGGTTTATTCAGCCACGAATATTTCCACGCATGGAATGTCAAATCCATCAAACCTGCAGCATTTGTACCGTACCATTTAAACAGTGAAAGTTACACGGAACAATTATGGGCGTTTGAAGGGATTACTTCTTATTACGATGATTTGATATTGGTAAAAAGCGGCGTGATCTCGCCCGAAGCATATTTGAAACTACTTGCCCGAAATATCACTCGGGTGCAGCAAGGATCAGGCCGTCTGAAACAAACACTTGCGGAATCCAGCTTTACTGCATGGAACAAATATTACAAACAAGACGAAAACAGCCCTAATGCCATTGTCAGCTATTATCAGAAAGGTGCTCTGGCCGCTTTATGCCTAGACTTACTTATCAGACAAAATAGCAACGGCGAACAAAGCCTTGATAATGTTATGCAGCAGCTTTACCTCGACTGGCAAGAAACCCGGCAAGGCATCCCTGAAAAACAATGGCAAGTACGATGCCAACAGATCACCGGTTTGGATTTAGAAGAATTTTTTCAGATGGCCTTATATTCCACTGAAGACCTGCCTTTAGCAACCTGCTTGGAAAAAACAGGTCTCGCTTTGCACTGGCAGGCAGCTCCACGCCATCACGGAGGAGGCTTGGCTGAGAAATGGCTGCCTAACACCGAACCAATTCCCGACTTCGGGGCACGGTTTAAACAAAATGGCGACAGCATCACCTTGACTCATGTTCTCAACGGAGGTAGTGCCGAAAATGCTGCATTATGCCCGCAAGACCGCATCATTGCTTTGAATGGCTTTGCCTGCACCGCCTTTGAGCAGCAGTGGGCACAATTTTCGGTTGGAGAAAAAATCCAAGTGCACTACTTCCGCCACGGCGTATTACGTGAAACCGAATTGACCGTACAGGCCGCACAAACCGATACTGCTATTTTGCAAATTACCCACCGTCACTTATTGGAAAACTGGTTGCAACCAAACCGTTAAATTTAATCTTTCAGACGGCCGCAGTATCATAAGCCGTCTACACGACCAATGATAAAAGGAGCCTCTAATGAGTATTTTGAAACTGGCAGACAATCTTTATATTTCTCCCCAGCTGACTCAAAGCGATCTTCTTAAAGAAGCGGCAAAGCTCGGCATCCGCAGCATCATCTGCAATCGGCCTGACGGCGAAGCCGATGATCAGCCTTCTTTCGAGCAACTCAAACAGTGGCTTATTGATACGGGAATCGACCAAGCCGTCCACCAACCTGTTGTTGCTCCTGCCATCAATGGCCATGATGTAGCAACTTTCCAAAAACTACTCGCAACCTTACCTATACCCACGCTTGCTTTCTGCCGCACCGGTACCCGAAGCTCATTATTGTGGGCTTACCATCAAGTTCAAAACGGCATGGCTGTTTCGGATGTCATTACAGCCGCCAAACAAGCCGGTGTAGACCTGAGTAATTTTGAAGCAAACTTGCATGCCGTATCACAAAACGGCATGTCTTAATACTCAATATAGCAAGAAGCCGTCTGAAATTTTCAGACGGCCTGATTGTGATCATCAATGACGTATTAAATCCGATAGCGGTTCTTCCTCTTGCGCGGGCAGATTGTAATCTTCATTAGCCCATGCCCCCAAATCAATCAATTTACACCGCTCACTACAAAACGGACGATATTGGTTTTCTGTAGTCCACGCCACTTGCTTACCGCAAGTCGGACAATTTACTATAGTAACTTCCGAGCTCATAATTCATTCCACAACAGGATCAAAACTGCACATAACCAGTTTGAAAGATACATCTTGATTTAACGGCCTACCCCGCGCATGCTCTTGAGATGCTTCCAAAAAGCGGATATGAGTGAAATATTTATTAGCCGACACTTCAGGCAAAGCACAACTTTGTTGTTCCACTTCAATTACCAGCATATGGATATTTTGCGCCAAGCTATTGCGCTGATAATTACCTTTTTGTGCCACACAATCCACGGTAAGGGTATTACTGCGCAAGATATTGAGCAAAAGGGCAATCGCTTGTTGTGTAGGCAGTAATGTGCCAATCCACTTCTTCAAATCTGCCAAACGTCGCTCAAACGGTAGCTGCTGCCAAAAGTGATAAGACGACAAATCAAATGGGCTGGTTCCACCCGGCACAAACATTCGTTGTTTGATGGCCATCAGCCAATCATTCTCACGCAAATGCTGACCGAATTTCTGCTGTATGCCTTGCAAGTTTTCTGCCGTTTTTTGCAATTGCTGCCGCTGCTTTTCCGCCTCTTCCGGTTCAACCAAACGGCTATTTACCAACAATTGCTTTTGTCGCTCAAGTTCTTGCAGAATATCCAACTTCAATTCCGCCCTGCCCGCACACTCCATAATTTCGAACAGAGTAAACAAGGCCAAATGATGGGCCCAAGGGCTATCGGCACGAATACATTCAGCATCAAAACGATTAAACAAATGTTCGATACGTAAAAAACTACGCACGCGCTCAGACAACGGATGCTCGAAATAAATCATGATGTTACTCTGGATAAATAAGAAAACCTTGACTGATAATAGCCGTGTAATTGACGAACCTTGGCTGCCAAGGCTTGAGAGATTCCTTCATTTGTCAAGACATCATCAGCAGCTAACAAACGCTCTTTACGGCAGGCTTGCGCGGCCATAATCCGCTCAATTTCATCAGTTTTAAGACCGCTACGGCTACGCACACGTTCAATCTGCGTTTGTTCGGAAACATCAATCACCAACACTCTATCAACCAATGCTAAAAATGCCGGTTTCTCTATTAACAAAGGAATATCAATTATTCCATACACAGTAACACAACTTTCTTGAAGAACTCGGACTTCAGACAGAATAAGAGGAAACATAATGGATTCAAGTCGTGTTTTAGCTTCAGGCCGTCTGAAAACCAAATCACGTAAAACAGCTCTATTCAAACGGCCATCATGGTTAAATACTTCACTACCAAATGCCGCATGAATAGCAGATAAGGCCTTTCCGTTATCCGCGGTCAGTTCCCGGCTAACTGCGTCTACGTCAATCACCGGTACGCCCAAATAGAGAAATTCGGCAGCTGCTTGTGATTTGCCGCTGCCGATGCCACCTGTTAATCCCACCCAAAAAGTCATGGTTTAGAATCCCGAAGCTTTCAGCCACCATCCGACTACAGTCATAACCTGCTCATTAGCAATAAATATTATCCAACCTGCAATCGCCAAACTGGGGCCGAAAGCAAACTGCTGGCCTTTTGCCACACGCATGATAACGGCGGCTACTAAACCAATTAAAGCAGCCATAAATATCAAAACGGGCAACACACTAACCCCCAACCATGCTCCCAGAGCAGCGAGTAATTTAAAATCACCGCCCCCCATGCCTATTTTTCCGGTCAGCAATTTATAAGCGTAGCACAACAGCCACAAGCTCATGTAGCCGCAAACCGCACCTAAAACAGCCGACGTTAGAGGCACAAAAATACCATTCAAATTAAACAATAATCCCAGCCAAACCAAAGGTAGTGTAAGTTGGTCAGGAAGATATTGCGTATCCGCATCAATAAAGGTCAAAGCAATTAACATAGCGGTTAAAATTAAACCACCCAACGTCGTCATACTCCAACCATATTTCCAAGCAACTACTGCAAATAATGCACCGGTTAACAACTCTACTAAAGGATAACGTTTGCTGATGGGTGTTTGACATGACCCACACTTTCCACCGAGCATCAGGTAACTGAGTACTGGGATATTTTGCCAAGCCTTTACAGGGGACTGGCACGAAGGGCAACGAGAATCAGGTTTAATCAAATTAAACGGCTGTTGCTCTTCTTCGGTCAAAACCTGACCAAGATGCTCTTTTGCAAATGCCGTCCAAGCACGCTCCATCATTACTGGTACACGGTAAATTACTACATTTAAAAAACTGCCTACTAGCAAGCCAAATAATGCAGAAATAGGCACCACAAAGGGTGCCCAGAGATTCATCCATTCAGGCATACCGTTAACCTACCACGTTACCCAAATTGAACAACGGCAAGTACATAGCAACAAGGATCACACCAATAATTGAGCCAAGTACCACCATAATTATCGGCTCCATCAAGGAAGATAATTGAGCCACGGCATTGTCTACCTCATCTTCATAGAATTCAGCCACCTTATTCAACATGCCGTCCAATGAACCAGATTCCTCACCAATTGCCGCCATTTGAAGTACCATGTTAGGGAACATATCAGTACCCTGCATACTGGAAGTCAATGACAAACCTTGTGTTACTTTAGCACGAATATCGTGCGTAGCCTCTTCATACAAGATATTACCGGCAGCACCGGCCACAGAATCCAACACCTCAACTAAAGGTACTCCGGCTGCAAATAAAGTAGACGTAGTACGCGCCCAACGTGCAATTGTCGCTTTCCTCACAATCTCTCCAAAAATTGGCAGTTTCAATAGCATGGCATCCGCTCTTTTTTGAAGAGCAGGAGATTTTTTATACCATTTATATAAACCAAACCCTATACCAATTATGGAAACTACCATTACCCAAGCATAATCAACAAAAAACTTTGACATATCCATAACAATTTGTGTTAGTCCAGGCAGCTCTGCTCCCATGTTACTATATACTTCACCGAATGCAGGAAGAACAAACACCATCATGATAAATACCAGCACTATCGCCACTACGATAATAGCTATCGGATAAGTAAGCGCACTTTTCACTTTCTTCTTAATCGCTTGGGTTTTTTCCTTATAAACAGCAAGTTTATCCAGCAAACTTTCTAACACACCGCCGGCTTCACCAGCAGCGATCAGATTACAATAAAACCGGTCAAAATACTTCGGATGCTTTGCGAAAGCTTTACCCAGTGCGCTCCCCTGCTCTACATCTGCTCGAATCTGCATAAGCATCTGAGTCATGGAAGGATTAGAGTGACCTCTTGCCACAATCTCAAATGCCTGCATCAATGGCAATCCGGCTTTCATCATCGTAGCAAGTTGGCGGGTAAATACTGTAATATCTTCTTGTGTAATGCGCTTTTTACGAACAGCTTTAACTTTACTAACACGCAACGGCTTAATACCGCGCCGTTGCAGCTTTTTTTTAGCCTCCTCTTCATTTTTGGCCACTACTTCACCGCGTACAATTTGTTCGGTTTCGGTGTTTCTACCCTCAAAATTAAAACGTATACCCTTATCTGCTTTAGCAGAACGCCCACCTTGCTTTACTTGATTCATAATTACCCCTTAAAATAATTCCGACGTTTTCAGATTCATTAATCATTAGTATGTGCGAGTACTTCTTCTAATGAAGTAATCCCTTGCATTACTTTTAGTAAACCTGCACGACGCAGATCCACCATACCTTCTTTATAGGCCATATTCATAATATCAACTTCAGTGCCATTTTCCATGATTACCCGTTGCATTTCTTCAGTAATAGGCATCACTTCATAGACACCTGCACGGCCTCTATAACCCTTACCTCGACAGCTATCGCAACCAACCGAACGGTACATTGTCCAGTCTTTGGCTAAATCTTCATCAGTAAAACCCGCTTTCTTTAATGCTGCCAAAGGAGGACGTTCAATGGGAGTTTTACAAGAGGGACATAATCGACGCAATAACCGTTGAGCCATAATCAAACTTACCGAACTGGCAATATTGAATGGTGCCACCCCCATATTTAACATCCGTGACAAAGTGGCTGGTGCATTATTCGTATGCAGTGTAGAAAATACCATATGTCCTGTTTGCGCTGCCTTAATAGCAATATCAGCTGTTTCTAAGTCTCGGATCTCACCAACCATAATAATATCCGGATCTTGACGTAGGAATGCTTTCAAAGCTGCAGCAAATGTTAATCCTTGTTTGTCATTCACATTAACCTGATTAATACCCGGCAAGTTAATTTCTGCAGGGTCTTCTGCAGTAGCAATGTTAACATTCTCTGTATTTAAAATATTCAAACAAGTATAAAGAGATACCGTTTTACCCGAGCCTGTCGGGCCGGTAACCAACACCATTCCATAAGGGCGGTTAATAGCCTCCAACAGCATTTCCTTTTGGAAAGGTTCAAAACCAAGTTGATCAATATTTAAAGACCCTGTATCCGAATTCAAAATACGCATTACTACTTTTTCACCGAACAAGGTCGGTAACGTACTCACACGAAAATCAATCGGACGACCATGCTTATGAAAGGCAATTTGAATACGTCCATCTTGGGGCACACGCTTTTCCGAAATATCCAACCTTGCCATCACTTTGATGCGCGAAGCCAATTGCCCTCTCACTGCTACTGGAGGCTGGACAACTTCACGCAATTGCCCATCGACACGGAAACGCACCCGTGCCATCTGTTCATAAAATTCAAAGTGGATATCTGAAGCTCCTGCATTAAGCGCGTCAGACAGAGTTTTATGAATAAAGCGCGGAATTGGCCCATCTTCAGCTTCTTCATTATCAATATAAAGAGCTTGTGTAGGAGCGGCAGCTTCTTGTTCCTTACTTATTTCATTCAAAATAGTGGTGGAACGCTGCCCTAACCATTCCAATAATGTACTCAACTGATCATCACATACCACAACCAAGTCAATTGAAACACCTGATGAAAAAGCAATTTTCTGAAAATTTTGAATTTGGGTGGGATCAGATACTGCCAAATAGACTTTTCTACCCCGTCTAAAAATCGGCACACAACGATTTTGCAGCATTTGTTCTTCAGTAAGAACATCCATTAAAATGTTATTACGAGAAAAATGACGGAGATCCAGTAACGGATAACTGAACACTCGTGCAAGTAATTCACCCAATGCTTTTGGTGTAACTACCCCTTCTTCAAACAACATCGGAATAATAGGCTTATTCGCTTTTAATACATCTTGATACCGCTCTGCCTGATTTCCATCTATAACTTGGCCTTGCACCAATACTCTTAATAAACCGACGCTCATTTTTTCTTACCTGTATCTATCATAATTATACTATCTGCTTGTCATGCAAATTATTTAACCATGGCATATGTCGTTTTCAAATTTATGGGCTATGTTTTTTTAAATAGACCCTTTCAACATAAAACCAACCCGCAATGCTCTTTAGTGCTCACATTAAAATGCTTATATAGTAAAAACTTCTTTATTATAAGCGAATAGACTGGGCAAACCTACCCAGTCTATTCTTAATCGTTCATTCTTTACAGTATTATTGTACTAAAAACAACAGGAAAACCGTAGACAAAAAAATAACCGCAAAAGCGGTTTATTTTAGTTTAATTCAATGGTGGCCAGAGGCGGGATCGAACCGCCGACACACGGATTTTCAATCCGTTGCTCTACCGACTGAGCTATCTGGCCTTTCTTTAAGAAAGGCGTATTAAAACAGAATTAATCGCCCCTCGCAAGTTTTTTCAAAAAAAATAATCTGAAATTAAGATAACAATTTATTTTTTATAAAAATAAACATTTCCATATTCCATAAATTTATCCAAATACTAAAGTTACACTAAATCTAATTTGTAGCAAACATATTACAAACAATCTCTTTTCTACCTATGTACACTGAATAAAACTTGCTAAAAATACCGCTTATCTATAATATCAACCGAATATCAAGAATAAAATATCATTCTTTTCATATTTTTCAGTCAGGTTTCTTATGAGCATTGTTGCCATTGATATTCATCCGCAGAAAACTTTTTCTGAGCTGTGCCCCGACGAACTACCTATTCCAGACGCACTTTCTATTGTTCCTCATCTTAACCGTCAAGCGGCACTGGCGGACTACCGCGTCATTACCAAAGATGTCCACAGTGATAATGCCGAATGGCATATAGAACATCAGAATGAGTACCCGGCATTGGACAAAGCACAAAATTGGGTCAACCATGCCGTTTTAGGCAGTGAAGGCTATGAAAACTTACCCGGTCTTCCTGCTTCTGACAGCTACGACTTTCTTGTCCATATCGGTTTGGAAAATAACGTACATACTTTCGGTGCATGCTTTCATGACATGGCAGAGAATATCAGCACCGGTTTGATTGAATGGCTGCAAAGCCGCAATGCCTCAACTTTAATCGTCGGCGGCCTGGCCACTGAGTACTGTGTGCAAGCAACCGTATTACAATTGTGCTGGTACGGCGAATGGCAGGTAATTGTCAATTTAGATGCCTGTCGCAGTTTAAACTCCGCCGAAGCATCCCGTGCCGTCCAAAATATGAAAAAAGCCGGAGCAATTATTGTAGAACATACTGATGAACTTGCCGCATTATTAAATTAGTAATGAAAAAAAACAATAAAATTTCAGACGGCCTAACAATAAAGCCGCCACTTTCATGCAAAAGAAAGTGACGGCTTTAAACTTTGCCTCATTTACAATTTAAACTTATTCAATCCAATTGTGCAACAGTAACGGTTAAATTACGCACTGCTGCCAAAGTACTACTATTTTTCCGTTGTTGTTCTTTGAATTCCGCCATATTGTCCGGAGTCAATTTGGGAGTTGGCAATGCAACAGTTGAAGGGTTCACAGGTTCGCCGTTCTTGCGTGCTTCGTAATGCAAATGCGGCCCTGTCGAACGGCCTGTACTGCCGACATAACCGATAATATCTCCGGCGCGAACCGAACCCTGTGCAGAAGAAAACTCACTCATATGGGCATATAATGTTTCAATACCGTTGCTATGTTGTAATACAACGGTATTACCATAACCGCCCTTCCAACCTTTAAAGGTAAGTATACCATCTGCGGCGGCACGAATCGGCGTGCCGGTCGGAGCAGCATAGTCGATACCGGTATGCATTTTTACTGTACGCAGGATCGGATGCAAACGCAAACCGTAAGGCGATGATATACGGGCATTACCTACCGGCTGTACATTGAAGCCATCCCTATGGCGTAATGATTTACCGTTTTGATCATAATAGCTACCGCTTTCTTCATCGCCTTTGCCTTGGCTGTAATAATAAGCTTGATAGGTTTTTCCGTCT
Source organism: Neisseria animaloris (assembly GCF_900637855.1). NCBI lineage: Bacteria > Pseudomonadati > Pseudomonadota > Betaproteobacteria > Neisseriales > Neisseriaceae > Neisseria > Neisseria animaloris. Next base: position 1,937,889 of record NZ_LR134440.1, on the reverse strand, counting down.
TTAACAACTTCGGCAGCCAAAATATCGCCCGTTGCCATTTCCTGCCCGCGGAAATACATACTGTTATACAGTAAACGGATCGCATCGCCACTGCTTAATTCTTCGATGTTGACGACATCGTTGAAAATCTCGCTCAGCGCTTCGCGGATTTCTACGGGAATCCCCGCCTGCGCCATTGCTCCTCGCGCCGAAGTACGTACCTGAACGGAGCGCAAAGTAGGCATGGTTTCCATCTCAACGGTAGAAGCCGATTTCTGCCATTTGCCGTTAACTTTCTCAATGGCGATTAAATAGCCTTCACCATTGTCATCATCGCTGAAAAACTGAATATCGGTAACGTTTCCTGCCGCATCAAAACGTGCACTGACAGATTGACCTGCTCGCACAAGCGCCATCTTCCGGTCGATTGCGTTTTTAACCATCACTTTTTTGATGTCTTCGGCAGTAACGCCTATCCGCGCCAAAACATCGGATAAAGTATCGCCGGGCTGAACGGCTTCCTGCGACCAATAGCTGCCTTGATAAGTAGCGCTTTCAACATAAACAGCAGGTAACTCTTCCAACACCCGTTCCACTTGAAACAGGCTTTTCTGAGGCTGCGGTTGCGGCTCTGTAACGGCATAGGCCGTCATAATGCCAGATACGGGCAACATGATGCCCATCATCGACCAACGCACCGGTTTATTATTCCAAACACGATTAAACAATGTCAGCGTATGTTCAAACATCGGTTTCAGTTTAGCGGACGGATTCAATGTGTTTTTTGGGTTGTAAACCGGTTTGTTTCTCAAAATAAGCCTGTTTTTTAAAGCAACTTTGTTTTTAAATGCAAGTTTGTTTTTCAGCGCAAATTTACTTTGAAATGCAGGCTTTTTCTTCATTACGGCATGTTTGGTTTGGGCGGCCCGCACTTTGTCTGTGTCTGTCTGGCGGACGGCGGCAATTTCGTCTGCCACCACAGGTGCAGCGGCCTCATGCCGGGTGGCACTTGATAGGCTTTGGCTCTTATCCAAGCCCCGATCAGGTGCTTTCAAAAATTTGTTTAAGGATTGTTTCATTTCAAGCGGCCTTTTCAAAATACCTTTACTGCACATGCGGTTTTTTCGCCGCAGATACGGTATTGCTTTGATTTACACCAAAGTTTTCCATATTCCTTTTCGTTTGAAATTTTATCACAAAACCGCTTGCCATGTTTTAAGCCGGAGTTGCATCAAGTCAAAAATACGTGTGATAGCGTAAAATACTTCTTACCTCCACACAAATACAGTACAGCCATTACCATGAACCTGACTTTAGTCCTGCCTGCTCTCGTTTATCATATTTCCGACACATTACCACCGCTTGATTTACCTTCATTCAATAAAATATTGCGTTTTGGTACTTTTACACCGTCTTCTATTTCCTCATCGGCACTTTATGCCCGTTTTTTATGGAAAGGCAGCTTACTCGGCCATGCATTGAACCACCTGCATCTTCCGCCCGGGCAACCTTCCGTGTTTGCCAGCCCCGTATGGCAGCAGATGGGCATGCACAATCTGAGCATGCTGGGCGGTACCGATATTCAGATTCAGCTACATGAAGCGGAACAGCTATGCAGCGGGTTGAATGATTTTTTTCGAGAAGACGGTTGGGCATTCCGCCCAGTCCGTGCCGATTTATGGCTGGTAACGGTTCCCCGAATACCGAACTGGCAAGTGCCGCCGGTTTTGGATGTACTGGGGCAGGTAGACGGCTCCATCCGTGCGGAAGGGCCTGACGGCCCAAGCTGGCTGCAAAAACAGACTGAAATCCAAATGTGGCTGCACAACCATCCGCTCAACGTCGAGCGTACTGCTGCCGGCATACCCACCGTAAACGGGGTGTGGCTGTGGCAGGATTTGGAAGGCGGGCAAACCGCCACGCCGATATTGGCTTGCGACAGCCCATGGGCGCAATTTTATTCCGGCACACACCTTGACGTGCCGTACGACTTCGCCGCATGGGAGGCCGTCTTAAAAGAAAGTGGCCAAACTGTTTCAGACGGCCTGCTGTTTCTCGACGACTTGGCCGTAACCGCCCATACCGCCGACGTTTGGGCTTATAAAGACACGCTCGAAAGTTGGGAGCAACGGTGGTTTGCACCTTTATGGCAGGCTTTGTGCGAAGGCCGTCTGAAAAACCTGTGCATCGTTACCGACGGCCCGCACGGGGGAGAACTGCCTATTAAAGCCAAAGCGGGGCGGGCATTCTGGAAAAAGAAAAAAACATTCGCCGGACAACTCTGATTCGGATTTTCAGACGGCCTGTTATTAAAATAATAAGAACAGGCCAAGAACAGGCCGTCTGAAAAATTCCCCGCTTCGCGTTACAATAACGGCTTTCCGGCCGCACCGATTCATCACTTCATTCCATGTCAGTCAAAATCCGTACCCGCACCATTAATCAAAGCGTTTGCCAAACCCTGATTCAGGCCGGCACCGACCCGCTGCTCGCCCGCCTGTGCGCCGCCCGCGACGTGGCCTCCCCTGCCGAGTTGGACGACAAACTCGCCGCCCTGCTGCCCTACCAAAGCCTCACCCGCTGCACCGAAGCCGCTTCCAGATTGGCCGATGCGGTGGAGCGCAAACAGAAAATCTTAATCGTGGCCGATTACGATGCCGACGGCGCAACCGCCTGTGCAGTCGGCATCAAAGGGTTATCGGCAATGGGAGCCTCGGTCGATTTTTTAGTGCCCAACCGCTTCGAGCACGGCTACGGCCTCACGCCCGAACTGGCCGACATCGCCGCCGCCCAGGGCGTGCAGTTATTGTTGACCGTTGATAACGGCATCGCCAGCATCGCCGGCGTAGAACGCGCTCAGGCATTGGGTTTGGATGTTATCGTAACCGACCACCATCTGCCCGCCGATACCGTGCCCGATTGCATCATCGTCAACCCCAATCAACGCGGCTGCAACTTTGCCAGCAAAAATTTGGCGGGCGTGGGCGTGATTTTTTATGTATTGATGGCTTTGCGCGCCGAATTGCGGCAGCGCGGCTGGTTCAGGTCGTCTGAACACCCGCTTTCAGACGGCCTCAATGAACCGAATCTAGCCGAGCTGTTGGATTTAGTCGCACTCGGCACCGTTGCCGATGTGGTGCCGCTCGACCATAACAACCGCATTCTCGTTTCGCAAGGCTTGAAACGGATGCGTGCGGGGAAAATGCGCCCCGGTATCCGCGCCCTGTTTGAAATTGCAAGGCGCGACTGGCGTAAAGCCCAGCCTTTCGACATGGGCTTCGCACTCGGCCCGCGCATCAACGCAGCCGGCCGGCTCGACGATATGTCGGTCGGCATCGCCTGCCTGCTGGCCGACAACGAAGCCGAAGCACAAAGCCTTGCCGCCCAACTCAACGATTTGAACATCGAACGGCGCGAAATCGAACAATCCATGCTGCAAGACGCGCTGAATGCTTTTCCCGAATCATTGCCCGCCGGCCAAACCACTTTGGTTGTTTACCAAAACGACTTTCATCAAGGTGTGGTCGGCATCGTAGCCAGCCGTCTGAAAGACCGTTTCTACCGCCCCGCCATCGTGTTCGCCCCTGCCGACAACGGCGAAGTGCGCGGTTCCGGCCGCTCCATTCCCGGCCTGCATTTGCGCGATGCGTTGGATTTGGTGAGCAAACGCCACCCCGACATGATTTTGAAATTCGGCGGACACGCCATGGCAGCAGGCTTGAGCATACGCGAAGAAAACATTGCCGCTTTTCAGACGGCCTTTGAGCAGACCGTACGCGAATTGGTGCATGCCGACGACTTGGCGCAAACCTACATCACCGACGGCAGCCTGCCCGCCGCCGACATCACGCTCACACAAGCGCAAAACCTCGCCCGCCAAGTGTGGGGGCAAGGCTTCGCCCCGCCGACGTTTACCGACGAATTTGCCGTTATCCGCCAACAGGCTATGGGCGTAAACCACAAAAAAGTGTGGCTGCGTAAAGAAGGCTGCGAATTTGAAGCCATGTTTTGGCGCTGCACCGAAGAGCTTCCCACCCGCGTCCGCACGGTATACCGCCCCGTGGCCAACGAATGGCGCAACAATATCGAATTGCAACTTTATATCGACTATTGGGAAGCTGCATGAGCACAACCGATACAAAGCCCTTGTAAAAACACTTTTATGCCCATATAGTGCTTAAAGTCTAACACACACATCCCCTCAAGGACGCTTAATATGCAGCCTGTTACCATGTATACCGGCCCCTACTGCCCTTACTGCACCATGGCAAAAAAATTTCTAAAATCACAAGGCATCAGCGAAATCAAAGAAATCCGCGTCGACCACAACCCCGCCGACTATGCCGAAATGCAGCAAATCACCGGCCAGCGCAGTGTGCCGCAAATTTTTATCGGCAGCATCCATGTCGGCGGTTTTACTGACTTATACGCACTGCACCAACGCGGCGACCTTAAAAACCTGCTTGAAGGCGAAACCGAATAAATCTACTTTTCCCGCTGCACATGCAGCATAACTTTTTGCATAACTTTTTTATAGAAAGAGCCACCATGAGCGAAGAATTACAACCCGTATTCAGTATCGAAAAACTGTATGTCAAAGACCTGTCGCTGGAAGTGCCGCACGCACCTCAAATTTTCCTGGAGCAAGGCGAGCCCGAAGTGGACATGCGCGTAGCCACCGACAGCAGCAAACTGGAAGAAGGCTTCCATGAAGTAACCGTTACCGTAACCGTTACCGCAAAATTGGCTAACGACCGCGTGATGTTCCTCAACGAAATATCGCAAAGCGGCATCTTCCGCTTGGAAAACATCCCTGAAGAAGACGTAAAACTGCTGTTGGCCGTTGCCTGCCCGAACATTCTGTTCCCGTATGCCCGCGAAGCCGTTTCTGCTTCCATTACCCGTGCAGGCTTCCCGCCCGTGCTGCTGGCTCCCATCAACTTTGAAGCCATGTACCAACAAGCGCAAGAAGGCAACGCTTAATCCGCCCGCTTTTTTCCGCATACAAACAGGCCGTCTGAAACATATTTTTCAGACGGCCTGTTTGTTTATACACTTGATTAATAGTAATTATCAATATTGTTTACGCACTAGAAACATGGCTCTATAATCACAAAACAACCCCAATTAGGACAAATTTATGCCAAACAATATAAATTTACGCGTCATTTATGCTTTATTGCTAGCAGCCTTTCCTATTGTGGCACAAGCAGAGACATACGGTGAAAATCAGGAAATTTACACCGCCACCCTGCCGACGGTCAAAGTGGAGGCACAAGCCGATAGCAATATCCTCAAAGGCTATATCAATTACGACGAAGCAACGGTAACGCGTAACGGCCAACTGGTTAAAGAAACCCCGCAAAGCATCGATACGCTCAATATCCAAAAAAACAAAAACTACGGCACCAACGATTTAAGCTCGATTCTCGAAGGCAATGCCGGTATCGATGCTTCCTACGATATGCGCGGCGAGAGCCTGTTTCTGCGCGGCTTCCAAGCCGATGCCAACGATATTTACCGCGACGGCGTGCGTGAAAGCGGGCAAGTACGCCGCAGCACCGCCAACATCGAACGGGTGGAAATCCTCAAAGGCCCCGCATCCGTGCTTTACGGACGTACCAGTGGCGGCGGCATCATAAACTTGGTCAGCAAATACGCCAACTTCCGACAAAACCGCACCGTAGGCGCGTCTTACGGCTCTTATGCCGCACGCAGCCTGAATCTCGACATCAACGAGGTGTTAAACGACAACGTAGCCGTACGCTTGAGCGGCGAAATCGGCAAAACCAACTCGTTCCGCTCCGGCATCGACGGCAAAAACGGCATGATCTCGCCCAGCATCACGGTAAAACTCGACAACGGCCTGAAATGGACGGGGCAATATACCTACGACAAAGTAGAACGCACACCCGACCGCGGCCCGGAAAGAGCCGTTTACGACAAACTCAGCTTATCGTACCGCCACGGTTTCGCCCATCCCAACGATTTCGTGAAAGACAAACTGCAAATATGGCGTTCCAACCTCGAATATGCCTTCAACCCGAATTGGAACCTGCAATGGCAGCTTGCCCACCGCCGCGCCTCGCAGGATTTCGACCATTTCTACGGCGGCTCGCTCGACGAAGCCACAGGCCGTCTGAAACGAAACTACGCATGGCAGCAAACCGACAACAAAACCTTGTCGAGCAATGCCACCCTCAACGGCGATTTTAAAACCGGCAACTTTGACAACCACCTTACCGTCGGCCTTGATTACAGCCGTGAAGAGCGCAACCCTACCCTGGCTTTCAAACGCGACTTTGCTACTATCGACCCGCACGACCGCGCAAGCTGGCCGCCTTCGGGCCGGTTGCTGCCTGTCGGCACCCGCAACCGCCATAAAGCCGATTCGCACGGCCTGTTTGCACAAAACATTTTCTCGGTTACACCCGACATCAAGCTGACGGCGGGCATACGCTACGACAAATACCGCTACCGTTCCACCGACATCAAAGAAAACTCGCGCGAATACAGCGGCCATTCGTTCAGCCCCAATTTCGGAGCCACATGGAACGTTACCCCCGCACACACGCTGTATGCAGGCTTCAACAAAGGCTACGCACCTTACGGCGGCTACGGCGGGGCGGGCATTTCCATCACCACCCTCGGTGCCAACACCCCGCCCGAATCGTTCAAACAATACGAAACGGGTGTGAAGAGCAGTTGGTTTGAAGACCGCCTCAACACCACATTGGCCGTCTACCAAATCGAACGCAGCGATGTTTATTACCAGCCCGACCGCAACGACCCGTTTACTTTCAAACAACGCGGCAAAGACCGTTCGCGCGGCATCGAATTGAGCGGCATCGGCCGGATTGCCCCCAAATGGTACCTGCGCGGCTCGCTCGGCGTGATGCAGGCCAAAACCGTTGAAGACGCACAAAATCCGAAAAACGTCGGCCGCCATCTCAGAAACACCAGCAACATTACCGGCAATCTGTTTGTGCGCCACACCCCCACACAAAACTTCTACGGCGAACTTGGCGTTACCGGCACCGGCAAACGCTACTACTATGCCAACAACGGCAGCGATGCCCATATACCCGGCTTCGCCCGCGTCGATGCACTCGCAGGTTGGAACCGCAAAAACCTCAACCTCACACTGGCGGTCAACAACCTGCTCAACCAGAAATACTGGCGTTCCGATGCCATGCCCGGCACACCGCGCGGCGTAACGGCACGGGTGAATTACAGCTTTTAATACAGCCCAACCGTAAAGCAACCATCAGGCCGTCTGAAAGCGAAGTATGCAAGTTTCACCAAAAAGTTTTAACGAAGCCCACATAGTTCGCTTTCAGACGGCCTCACTCATTACCCGTCATTCCCCATCCTACCCCCGCCCCAAAATCATTTAAAATGGCCGTCTGAAACCGTTTCCCTCCAGCCGCCATGACACCCGAACACCAAAAGCTGCTCAAAATCACCGACACCGCCGCCAAAAAGCTCGAAAAGCTCAACCTGCACACCCCGTGGGACGTTGCCCTGCACCTGCCGCTGCGCTACGAAGACGAAACCCACATCATGCCGATTAAAGACGCACCTATCGGTGTGCCGTGCCAAGTCGAAGGCGTAGTAACCCTGCAAGAAGTGCAGTTCAAACCCCGCAAGCAGCTTGTCGTGCAGATTCAAGACCACTCCGGCAGCGTGCTGTTTCTGCGCTTCATCCACTTCTACCCCAGCCATCAAAAACAAATGGCGCAAGGCAAACGCATCCGCGCCGTGGGCGAAATCAAACACGGCTTTCACGGCGACGAAATGATCCACCCCAAAATCCGCGATGCCGACAACAGCAGCCTTGCCGAAAGCCTCACCCCCGTTTACCCCACCGTAAACGGCCTCAACCAACCCACCTTGCGCCGCATCGTTCAGACGGCCTTAGAAGCCCTGCCCCTGCACGACACCCTGCCCGACGAACTCTTAGGCCGTCTGAAACTGCCGCACTTGGCCGAAAGCCTTCGCCTTTTGCACGCCCCGCCGCCCGATTACAGCATCCGCCAACTTTCAGACGGCACCCTCCCCGCATGGCAGCGGCTCAAATTCGACGAACTGCTCGCCCAACAGCTCTCCATGCGGCTCGCCCGGCAAAAACGCATCAGCGGGCAGGCCGCCCCCCTGCACGGCACCGGCGAATGGTCGGGCAAACTGCTCAACGCCCTGCCCTTTTCCCTCACCCAAGCCCAACAGCGCGTGCTGGCCGAAATCCGCGCCGACATGCGCCAAACCCACCCCATGCACCGCCTGCTGCAAGGCGACGTAGGCAGCGGCAAAACCATCGTCGCCGCCCTAGCCGCCCTCACCGCCGTCGAAGCCGGCAGCCAAGTTGCCGTGATGGCACCCACCGAAATCCTCGCCGAACAGCACTACCTCAAATTCAAACAATGGCTCGAGCCGCTCGGCCTCAGCGTTGCATGGCTTTCCGGCAGCCAGCGCAAAAAAGCCAAAGAACAAAACAAAGCCGCCCTTTCAGACGGCCTCGCCCCCATCGCCGTCGGCACCCACGCCCTCTTTCAAGAAGACGTACAGTTCCACAACCTCGGCCTCGTCATCGTCGACGAACAGCACCGCTTCGGCGTCGCCCAACGCCTCGCCCTCAAAAACAAAGGGCAAGACGTACACCAGCTCATGATGTCCGCCACACCCATCCCACGCACGCTGGCCATGAGCTTTTTCGCCGACCTCGACGTTTCCGTGATCGACGAACTGCCGCCCAACCGCACCCCCATCCAAACCCGCCTCGTCAACAGCCAGCGCCGCCCCGAAGTCGAAGGCTTCGTACTCAACACCTGCCGCAAAGGGCGGCAGGTTTACTGGGTCTGCCCCCTCATCGAAGAAAGCGAAACCCTGCAACTGCAAACCGCCACCGAAACCCAAGCCGCCCTTCAAACCGCCCTGCCCGAACTCAGCATCGGCCTCGTCCACGGCCGCATGAAAGCCGCCGAAAAAGCCCAAGTGATGGCCGAATTTGCCGCAGGCCGTCTGAACGTACTCGTTGCCACCACCGTTATCGAAGTCGGCGTAGACGTACCCAACGCCAGCCTCATGGTTATCGAACACTCCGAACGCATGGGCTTGGCACAACTGCACCAACTGCGCGGACGCGTAGGCCGCGGAGCCGCCGCCAGCACCTGCGTCTTACTCTTCGCCGAACCCCTGAGCGACTTGGCCAAAGCCCGCCTCAAAGTCATCTACGAACACACCGACGGCTTCGAAATCGCCCGCCAAGACCTCAACATCCGCGGCCCCGGCGAATTTCTCGGCGCACGCCAAAGCGGCGTACCCATGCTCCGCTTCGCCAACCTCGAAGAAGACCTGCACCTTTTAGAAAAAGCCCGCGAAATCGCCCCCCAACTGATCGAAGAACGCCCCGACATCGTCGAAGCCCACCTCAACCGCTGGCTGGCGAGCAGGGAAAGTTATTTGGGGGTTTGAATGGAGAAGAGAAAAATTAAAAATAAACACATTATTTACCATAATTGAAGTTATTTATTAATTTTCATATAATATTTTTTATATTTTGGTATCAATTCATAGAAGTTTAAATTCATAATGGCTATCAAAGATAAAGATATAAAAATGTTATGGGCAACCTCTTTCGGCAAGTGCAATAATCCATCCTGCGAGGAATCATTAATTAATTTACTTACTCGAACTACGATTGGAGAAATGGCTCACATAATTGCAAAAAATGCAGATGGCCCAAGAGGAAATACTGACAATGAAAATGACAACACCTACGATAATTTACTGCTACTCTGCCCCAATTGCCACACTAAAATCGACAAAACACCTGATGATTATCCATTTGAATTATTAAGAGAATGGAAAAGATTTGTAGAGGAGAAATACGAAGAATTTATTTCCTCTGTTCATTTTTCAAATAAAAATGAATTAAAAGAATCTATAAAAAAGTATTTAATTGAAAATAAAATTTCCCATGACTACTTAGGACCGAAATCTAAAACAGCACAGCGTAATCCAAACTCAAACTTAAGCTTACAATGGCAATATAAGAAACTAGAAGTTATCATTCCAAACAATAAAAAAATCATATCAATAATAGAGAAAAACACAAGTTTGTTAAGCCCTGAAGAGTTAGAATTATTCTACATATTTAAAGAACATGCATTAGCTTTTGAAAGACATCAATATAGTCCCATTGAAGACTACCCGTTATTTCCAAAAGAGTTTGAGGAGATTTTTTCACTATGAATAGTAATAATGGTTCAAATAATTTTGATGTTTCCTTTGGAGACATCTCATATTTAGGGAATAGAATTTTGTTGAATCATCGCAATATATCTAATATTAGAAGGACTCATGACATATTATTTACTATAAACAGAATCAACCAAAGGGATACTTTGAAAATAGTTTGCTTACGTGAATATATAATGGGGCTAGATAAAGTATTGGAAGTTTTAAGTACCTTTAGAGAAGTTGGTCAAGATGTAAACATAATTTATATTGGTGGAGGATGGAATAAATATACAAGTGAGGCAAAATCATACTGCATTAACAATCAAATTGGATTATTTGTAACAGATGAAATGACAGGAGCTTTATTTGCAAACCAATACTGGAATCACCATAAAAGAGATAAAGATGGAAATCCAATCTATTTTGGAGGAACACCATTATAATTTACCATTTATATACGGAATTTTTGGATTCGGTTCATTTTTCAAAGGAAAGATAAACTATTCTGATATAGATTTACTATTAGTAACTTTTAAATATTCCCCTGAAATTAAGGAACTAAAGGGAATACTAAAAAAAAGTTTTCTAAAAAATAACTTAATTATTGACTTGCTGGTACTTAATCTTAATGAATTTAAAGAAGACCTGTTATTAGAAGGTTCCGAACTGGAGCTTATCTATTTAAATGAAGTTGGATGGATATTGTAACGAATTATAAATTTGCCTAAATTTAACCTTAAGAAATTTAGTATACATTGCTACTAAAACAACTTAAAAATTTCACGTTGAAGTATACAGACAAATCAAAACATCAGGTTAAGCTCATTTAGAAAAATTTGAAAACCTGATTTTCAGCAGTATCCTGTCAAATCCTGATAAAGTACCCGGCACGTTCGACGGTATCGACGGCTTAACTTCGCTGCTTAAAGAATTAAAAAGCAAATAATTTTCGAGTTTCTCCACTTTCATACCGGAAAGGCCGTCTGAAACATTTCAGACGGCCTTAATCCTTGCTGCAAACAACAGCTATTTATCGAACCGGTGCACAGTTTTTCATCAAAACATTATCCACGTCCATCACTTCGCTGGCCACTTGCTGTTTTTCATGGCGTGTCCAGAAGCCGTTTTCTTCTTTATAGAAATCGGTTTGGAATTGGTTGTCGATGGTCCACGTATATTCGCCGTTGCCGAACGCCGTTAAGTCGTCATTGCTGCCTGCGCGGTTATACGGCAGGGTAAAGGTTTGGCCGTCGGCACGAATCTGCGCCGCCGCGCCGTCTGCATCGCGGTAATAGCGTGCGTCTAAGGTTTGGCCGTCGGCACATTGGTACGATAGCCAAGCTGCGTCGTCTGCTTTGGCGGCGAGGTTTCCGCCCAAGCGGTTGTCGGCAGGTTGCGATGCGGCGGTCTGATCGGACGGAGCCGCTTCGGAAACGGCGGATGCGGCAGGCGAGGACGGGGCTTCGGCGGTTTTTTGTTCGCCGCAGGCGCTTAATGCGAGCAAGGCCAGCAAGGGCAGTATTTTTTGAGATACGGTCATGTTTCCTCCAATTTGAACTGGGTGATGTTTCGTTTAGTGTAAAAGAATCCGGCAAAAATTTCATGCGCCCGCTCCGGCGGCGGATTTGTGTTTTCAGACGGTCTTTTCGATATGCCGCGGCTCCATTCTCTTGCTATAATCTGCCGTTAACGCAGCAAACCATCGACAGAAAAAGAGCGAATATGAGCCAAACCCCTTTACTCGACACCATCAGCCTGCCGCAAGACTTGCGCTGTTTGCCTAAAGAACAGTTGCCGCGCGTGGCGGAAGAATTGCGTATGTTTCTGTTGGAATCGGTCGGTAAAACGGGCGGTCATTTCGCCAGCAACCTCGGCGCGGTCGAGCTAACCGTCGCGCTGCATTATGTGTATGACACACCCAACGATAATTTGGTTTGGGATGTCGGCCATCAAAGTTATCCTCACAAAATCCTCACCGGCCGCAAAAACCGTATGCACACCATGCGCCAATACGGCGGTTTGGCAGGCTTTCCCAAGCGCGGCGAGTCGGAATACGACGCATTCGGTGTCGGCCATTCTTCCACGTCTATCGGCGCGGCACTCGGTATGGCGGTGGCCGACAAACTGGCGGGCAACGGCAAACGCAGCGTAGCGGTAATTGGCGACGGTGCGATGACGGCAGGTCAGGCGTTTGAAGCCTTAAACTGCGCGGGCGATATGGAAATCGACCTGTTGGTGATTCTCAACGACAACGAAATGTCGATTTCCCCCAATGTCGGCGCGCTGCCCAAATATCTGGCGCGCAACGTCGTGCGCGATATGCACGGCCTGCTCAGCACCATCAAAGCGCAATCCACCAAAGTGCTCGACAAACTGCCCGGCGCGTTGGAAATCGCCCAAAAAGTCGAACACAAAATCAAAACCATCGCCGGAGAAGCGGAGCACGCCAAGCAGTCGCTGTCGTTATTTGAAAACTTCGGTTTTCATTACACCGGCCCCGTCGACGGCCACGACGTTGAAAATCTGGTGGAAGTGTTGCAAGACCTGCGCGCCAAAAAAGGCCCGCAGATTCTGCATGTGATCACCAAAAAAGGCCAAGGCTACAAGCTCGCCGAAAACGATCCGGTGAAATACCACGCCGTGTCCAACCTTGCCAAAGAGCCTGAAAAAGAACCCTACAAACCCGTGCCGCAACCCGCCGCCAAACCCACCTACACGCAGATTTTCGGCAAATGGCTGTGCGATCAGGCCGCCGCCGACCCGCGCTTGGTTGCCATCACGCCCGCCATGCGCGAAGGCAGCGGTTTGGTCGAATACGAACAAAAATTTCCCGAGCGTTATTTCGATGTCGGCATCGCCGAGCAGCACGCCGTTACCTTTGCCGGCGGCTTGGCCTGCGAAGGCGCGAAACCGGTGGTGGCGATTTATTCCACTTTCCTGCAACGCGCCTACGACCAACTCGTCCACGACATCGCCCTGCAAAACCTGCCCGTGATGTTTGCCGTTGACCGCGCCGGCATCGTGGGCGCAGACGGCCCCACCCACGCCGGTTTGTATGATTTGAGCTTTTTGCGCTGTGTTCCGAATATGGTCATCGCCGCCCCGAGCGACGAAAACGAATGCCGCCTGCTGCTGTCCACCTGTTACCAACTCGATGCGCCGACCGCCGTGCGTTACCCGCGCGGTTCGGGCATCGGTGCAACGGTTTCAGACGGCCTCGATACCGTACCCGTCGGCAAAGGCGTTGTCAGACGCGAAGGCAGCAAAACCGCCGTTTTCGCTTTCGGCAGCATGGTTCAGCCCGCACTGGAAGCCGCCGAAACGCTGGACGCAACCGTGGCCGATATGCGCTTCGTGAAACCGCTGGACGAAGAGTTGATTCTCAAACTGGCGCAGTCGCACGATTATCTGGTGAGCGTCGAAGAAAACGCCGAGCAAGGTGGTGCGGGCAGTGCGGTGCTGGAAGTGCTGGCGAAGCACAATATCTGCAAACCCGTGCTGGTTTTGGGCGTGGCCGACACCGTTACCGAACACGGCGACCCAAAAAAACTGCTCGACGACTTGGGCTTGAGCGCAGCGGCGATATTGCGGCGGATACAAAGTTGGCTGGCCGAAGTTTGAGCATCGCCGCTTCCCATCGTAAACAAACTTACTTTATCAAGTCCCGTTATACTCGGCCTTGGCCCAAGTATGGCACGTGCCATTTTTTTAAGTCGGTTCATTAGTTAAGAGGCCGTCTGAAATGTTTTCAGACGGCCTCTGCCTTTGCAGACGGAAACAAAGTGCTTGCAGAATGCAAACCGTTGGTTCGGCCTTTCTTTTCAACCCTTTTCCATGCGGGGAAAGAAATGGGGATTGGAACTTTGCGCAGTGATTTATTGGTTCAAGATATAAAACCAAGAGGCCGTCTGAAAACCTTTTCAGACGGCCTCTTAATCCTAACCGACCCTTTACTCTTCCGGCGGCAGTGGCGCACCGGCGGTATGTTTGAAACGGTTGTAGGCAAACAGATATTGCTCGGGAAAACGACGCACCCAATATTCCACATTTTCGTTAACCACTTGCGCATCATGCACTTTGTCGCCGTTCAACTCTCCTTGCATCGGTTCGATGTGCAGCACAAACCCTTTCCCGCTTTGCAGCCTCTCTCCACAGAAAAACAGCGTCCGCACGCCTTTCACTTGCGCGAGTTTCGCCGCCAGCGTCATGGTATAGGCGTAACGCCCGAAAAACTTCGCCCATACGCCGTCGCCGCCTTCTTCGGGATCGGGCACATGATCCGGCAGCACAATCGTGGCTTCGCCCGCACGCAGGGCTTTGATAATCTGTTTCACGCCTTGGATACTGGTCGGTGCCGTGCGCCCTTTGTCGCGCACGCGGCCTGCCTGCATCACTTGGTCGAACACTTTGATTTTCGGTGGTTTGTACATGGCGGTAAGCGGAAACGGCAGGCAGTGGCTGAGATAACGGCCGGCCAAATCATAGCTGCCGATGTGCGGCGTAATAAACAGCAAACCTTCGCCTTTTTCCAAGGCCGTCTGAACATGCTCCCAACCGTTCACTTCCCGAAACAGCGCGGCAACCTCTTCAGGCCGTCTGAAAAAGGCGATAGGCAACTCCAAGCCGCCCTTGACCGTTTCTTGCAATACGGCTTTCACCATTGCATCGTCATCCGGCAAACCGGCTGTTTTCAGATTGGCGCGGATCAGTTCGCGGTTCCGGCGGATAAAGTAAAAAGAAATACTTCCCAACACCCGCCCGAAAAAATGCAGCCAAGCCAACGGCAGGCAGGCCAGACAGCGGAATAGGAAAGAAACAATGGTTTGCATGAGTTTATTTACTTTTTGGAAGAAACGGCATTGTAATAGAAAACCATAATGCGCCCAAAACAGGCCGTCTGAAAATGCCGTTACCGCACGATTAAGATACAACAGCACCCTTTCCGCCGGTTCTCCTCCCACTCAGACGGCCGCAATTAAAACAGCCCCCGATTGCCGTTTCTGCTATAATTTCTGCCGTTTATTTCATTACGGTTCGGCTGCCATTATTCCTCCGCTGTTGCGGCCGATTTCCCTTGTCAAGAAAGCCTATCCACAATGAGCGAAGAATACTTATTTACTTCTGAATCCGTATCGGAAGGCCACCCCGATAAAGTGGCCGACCAGATTTCCGATGCCATTCTCGATGCCATTCTGGCACAAGACCCGACCGCACGCGTCGCCGCCGAAACGTTAGTCAATACCGGTTTGTGCGTGCTGGCCGGCGAAGTTACCACCACCGCCCATGTCGACTACATCAAAGTGGCGCGCGAAACCATCAAGCGCATCGGTTACAATTCTTCCGAACTCGGTTTCGATGCCGACGGCTGCGCGGTCATGATGTGCTACGACCAGCAATCGCCCGACATTGCCCAAGGCGTGAACGAGGGCGAAGGCATTGATTTGAACATGGGCGCGGGCGATCAGGGCTTGATGTTCGGATACGCCTGCGACGAAACCCCCACTCTGATGCCGTTTACCATTTACTACAGCCACCGCCTGATGCAGCGTCAAAGCGAAGTGCGCAAAGACGGCCGCCTGCCGTGGCTGCGCCCCGACGCCAAAGCGCAATTGACCTGCGTGTATGATGCCGAAACCGGTAAAGTAAAACGTATCGACACCGTAGTATTGTCTACCCAGCACCACCCGGACATCGACCGCGAAGAGCTGATTAAAGCGGTGAAAGAACACATTATCTTCCCCGTGCTGCCGAAAGATATGCTCACTGAAGACACCAAATACCTGATCAACCCTACCGGCCGTTTCGTGATCGGCGGCCCGCAAGGTGACTGCGGCTTAACCGGCCGTAAAATCATCGTCGACACCTACGGCGGCGCCGCTCCGCACGGCGGAGGTGCATTTTCAGGCAAAGACCCCACCAAAGTGGACCGTTCCGCCGCTTATGCCTGCCGTTACGTAGCCAAAAATATTGTCGCCGCAGGTTTGGCTACCCAGTGCCAAGTACAGGTCTCCTACGCCATCGGTATCGCCGAACCGACTTCGATTTCCATCGATACTTTCGGCACCGGCAAAGTGGACGAAGCCACACTGATCCGAATCGTGCGCGACAATTTCGACCTGCGCCCGAAAGGCATCATCCAAATGCTCGACCTGCAACGCCCGATTTACAGCAAAACCGCCGCCTACGGCCACTTCGGCCGCGAAGAGCCTGAATTCACTTGGGAACGCACCGACAAAGTGTCCGCTTTGAGAGCTGCCGCAGGGCTGTAACATTCAGCTGATTCAAAGGCCGTCTGAAAAGAAGTTTTCAGACGGCCTTTTGTTGTTGCGGCATACAAGGCAACGGCCTGCTGACACAATACACAGCGAATCAACCTCAAAAAATAACACACATCATCCTTCAGACTGCCCCGAGCATGATGAACCGGGATAAAGAAAGTAAGTTTATTTACGCTAGGCCGTCTGAAAACCATATTTTTCAGACGGCCTATATTGGTTTATATTTACAAATAGCTGCGATAACCGCAATGTATTATGCCGAAACCATACCGGCACGCCACACCGTAAAACAATCGGATTTCACAGTGGCACGCATTTGCCGACACATCGAAAAACATCAGGAGCCGCACCATGCCGAACCAGCCGCCCGCATCCCTGTTCACCCCCGCCCGCCTTATCGTTGTCGGTGCCAGCGAACGACCGCACAGCTTGGGCGAGCGCGTGCTCACCGCCCTACTCCACACACCTTTCTGCGGGCAGATTACACCCGTCAACCTGCGCCATAAAACCGTCGGCGGTCTGAAAGCCTATGCCAATATCGGCCGTGTTCCGGAAACCGCTGATGCCGCAATAATTCTTACCCCGCCGCCTAGTTACGATGCATTGTTCAAAGCCTGCCATAAGCAGCAAATCCCCTATGCGGTGCTGGTTCAGGATTGGGACAATCTCTGCGCTGAATCATGGGCAGAAGCACAAACCGCAATTGAAAAAGCACGCAAACTCGATCTTCGCATCGCCGTTTGCCATCCGGCCGCCATCCAAATGCCTGCGGCGGGCCTCAACACCGGCATTTATCCCGCCGCACCCGCCGGAAACGTCGCCGTCATCAGCGGCCATGCTTCGTTCGGTGCCGAATTAACCGGACAGTTGCAACAGGCCGGATTAGGCATTTCACGCCATATCTGTATCAACTTTGCGCTCAGCCCCATCAAGTCCGCCGACATTTTGCACGATTTCGCCGTAAGCCCCGACACCCATTTTATTGTGGCGGAATACAATCCGAACGAAAACTTACGCCGTCTTTTCAGCACCTTGCGCCAAACCGCCCGCCGCAAACCCGTTATCCTTCATGTCAGCCGCCATGCCGATGCTGAAGAACAAGCGATACTGCATTACCTCTCCCAACATTGCGGCTGCCTGCTTACCTTTACCCGCGAAGAACTCACAGCCGCCCTTCATGCCCTCGGCAGCCGCAACCACACCGCCCGCAAGCTGCATGTTATCGCCAACGAACCATGCGGCTGGCTGCAAACGCAAGCCGCCTCCCTCGGCCTTTCCCTGCAACTGCCTCCCGATAACGACAGGCCGTCTGAAAACAGCTACGGCTACATCGGCAGCAACCCTTCCACCATGCACTACCGGGCATTGGCGGAAAGCTGCCTGCAACACAACCAAACCGAGGCCCTGCTCGCCATAGTCTCCCGCACCGCAGACGGCAGCGAAGCGGAAATTACCCGTATTTTAAGTAATCTCCAAGCCCGGTCCGAAAAACCCGTATTGATCAGCAGCCCGTTTTCAGACGGCCTCCTGCAATTCAAACAAGCAACACAGGCTTTACAGGCTTTCCAATTCCAATCGGTATATAACGAATTGAAACGGCTTAAAATCCAAACCGCCAAACCGTATCCCGCCTACCTGAAAACGCCGACCGTCGGCGACATACAAGAAGCCCTCGGAGACCTGTCGCAACTTGCCAAAGCCCTTTACCTGCCCGAATACAAAACACGGGAAGCAGGCGCGCAAATCGAATTTATTTTCAGACGGCATCACCGCTACGGCGGCGTGCTCTATGCCTTTACCGCCGGCCGCACCCTTGCCGTTTTGCCGCCGTTTACCACCATCGACGCAGAACGTCTGATCCAACAAACCGATTCAAAACGCCACCAAAAAACCATTCACCAACTGCTGCACAGCCTGAACACCGTTGCGGATAACATGCCCCGTATCGACACGATAGCGGTTTCCATCGTCAACGGCAGCCCCGGCACGGACATTACGCTTACCACGGAAAACAGCACTGCCGAAAATGTGCTGGCTCCCTACCCCATCCAGTCCGCCCACAACTTTACCCTAAAAAACGGCCAAACCCTGCACATCAGACCGTTAATTCCCGAAGATGCCGAGTCCAAACAGCAATTCGTCCAAAACATGAACGAAACAGACCGCCACAGCCGCTATATGATGTACATCAAAGCCCTCAGCCCCGCCATGCTGTCGCAAGCCTGCAATCTCGACTACTGCTGCGAAGGTGCTTTCACCGCCGAAAGCGAAGACGGCACCCTGCTCGGAGTCAGCCGTTTCAGCGGCACCGATTCCCCCGGGCAATGCGAATTCGGCATCGGCATCGCCACAGCCGCACAAGGCCAAGGCTTGGCCGTACATCTGATGCAGCAAATCATCGGTTTGGCCAAACAACAAGGTTACCGGCAGATGACTGCCGAAATCCTCAAAACCAACCGTTCCATGCTGAAACTGGCAGAAAAACTCGGTTTTGAAACCCGCCCGTCCCCTCACGATAAAGAATTGGTTGAAGCCTGCTTAAACCTTTTCCCGCCGGCAAACAACATAAAACGTAATTTCAGGCAACAAATCCTTGCAAAGAAACCATAAATTGCCCTAAAATTAGCGGTTTTCTATATATCCGATTTTCACAAAAGGAATTACCATGGTAGTTATCCGTTTAGCCCGCAGCGGCTCAAAACACCGCCCGTTTTACAACGTAGTTGTTACCGACTCACGCAACCGCCGCGACGGCCGCTTCATTGAGCGCGTAGGCTTCTATAACCCCGTTGCCAACGAAAAACAAGAACGCGTGCGCCTGAATGCCGAGCGTTTGAACCACTGGATCGCACAAGGCGCACAAGTAAGCGATGCCGTGGCCAAGCTGGTTAAAGAACAAAAAGTTGCCGCTTAATTAAACACTACTGCCATGACCGACACTCAACAACGGGTAGCTATGGGCTACATCAAAGGCGTATTCGGCATTAAAGGCTGGCTCAAAATCGCCGCCAATACCGAATACGCCGATAGTCTTTTAGACTACCCAGAGTGGCAGCTAAGCAAAAACGATCATCGCCTGCAAGTTACTCTGGAAAGCGGCAAAGTAATTAACGGCGAATTACAGGTAAAATTCGAAGGAATAGGCGACCGTGACGAGGCATTTGCATTGCGCGGCTATACTATCGAAATCTCTCGCGAATCTTTCGCTCCGGCAGAAGAAGACGAATATTACTGGGCCGATTTAGTAGGCATGAGCGTAACAAACACCGAAGGCATTAATCTCGGCACCGTTAAAAACCTCATGGAAACAGGTGCCCACGATGTCTTGGTTATCAACGGTGAGCATGGTCAAAAATTGATACCTTTCGTATCCTACTATATCGAAAACGTGGATACGGAAAATAAAACCATTACTGTTGATTGGGGTTTGGATTACTGATGCTGATTCAAGTCATTACCCTATTTCCGGAAATGTTTGCAAGCATTACCGGGTACGGCGTAACCGGACGGGCACGAAAACAGAACCTTTGGCAGTTTCAGGCCATCAATCCCCGCCGTTTTGCCGACAACAAACTGGGCTATATTGACGACCGTCCTTTTGGCGGCGGTCCCGGTATGATTATGATGGCTCCTCCATTGCAAGCAGCCATCGAAGAAGCCAAATCTCACCATAGCAATAACAATAGCAGGGTGATTTACCTCAGCCCGCAAGGCGTGCCGCTAACCCACGCGAAAGCTACTAAGCTGGCAACATTAGATAACCTTATACTACTCTGCGGTCGCTATGAAGGCATAGACGAACGCTTATTGCAGAGCAGTGTAGATGAAGAAATCAGCATAGGTGATTTTGTCGTTTCCGGCGGCGAATTACCGGCCATGATGCTGATAGATGCCGTCTTAAGATTAATTCCCGGTGTATTGGGCGATACGCAATCGGCTGAACAAGATTCTTTTGCAGACGGCCTGTTAGATTGCCCCCACTACACCAGACCAATAGAATTTCAGGGTATGGAAGTTCCCGAAGTATTACGTTCGGGCAACCATAACCTGATTGCCGAGTGGCGATTAAAAGAATCGCTACGACGCACCTTGGCGCGCCGACCCGACTTATTGGAAAAGCGCAGTTTAATCCCAAAGGAGTCCCGCCTCTTAGATGAAATCAAACAAGAGCAACAGGACACCAATCATAATTAGGAAATAAACAGATGAACTTGATTCAACAATTAGAGCAAGAAGAAATTGCTCGTTTAAATAAAGAAATCCCCGAATTCGCCCCAGGCGATACTGTTGTGGTATCCGTACGCGTAACCGAGGGTAGCCGTACTCGTTTACAAGCCTACGAAGGTGTGGTAATTGCCCGCCGTAACCGCGGTTTGAACAGTAGCTTCATCGTACGTAAAATTTCTAGTGGAGAAGGCGTTGAGCGTACTTTCCAACTGTACTCGCCCAACGTGGAAAAAATCGAAGTTAAACGCCGTGGTGATGTGCGCCGAGCCAAACTATACTATTTACGCGGTCTGACTGGTAAAGCAGCCCGCATTAAAGAAAAATTGCCGGCACGCAAAGGTTAATTTAATCATCATGAACAATACCCGCCTTTATAAGAGAGCGGGTATTTTTATACTGATTAAAATAATCATTTTTTTGATTCAATAAACGTCAGTATTTTTACCGATAGCGATTCGATTGATAATACTACTCTTTTTATCCTTCATAGATAAATTCGACATTATTCATTATCAGTATTTCAAACAATAGTACCGAAGATTATCAAAATTTTAAGTATCGAATCTTAAACCTTTTCTAATAAGTTGGCAGTTAACAAAATCAATCAAACCAATGGCTAGAATGCGTTTGAATATCTATCAGTTGTCACAAAAGCACTAAGTATTGCAATCAAAAAGACAAAAATTATTAATGCAAGATAAATATTAGAAATTAATGTACGTAATAGGGATTTTTGAATTGAGGATTGGACAAGCCACATTATCAACCAAATTGCATTTCTAAACATGCAGTGATTTTTGATGATTAATTTATCGAGCTATTATCAAAATTATTGTGAAAATATGCTTTCTAATCAGTAAAACAGCAAGGTTCTCTTCAATATACTTGAAGAAATTAGCCTTCAAAAAGCTCTACTCATACAAAACACCACCAAATCATATCAAATAACTATTAAGATACGTAAGAACAAGGATTTATGCTTATCAAGTTTACGGAAACTTCAGCTTTTTTTGATTTGATAAAAGAATAAGATTTTTGTAAAAATATAAATAACCTGACAAGCCAATTAAATCAACAAAATAGGCTGCAATTTTTTGCAGCCTATTTTGTTGATTTAATTGGCTCCCCGACCTGGGCTCGAACCAGGGACCTGCGGATTAACAGTCCGTCGCTCTACCGACTGAGCTATCGGGGAAATGTATTAAATTATATTATCAATTGAAATACCTGTCAATTTATGCTCTTTATTTATAATAATTTTCAAAACAGCATAGTGATCAGTACGAATTACTCAATTGACTAATGAATTTAATATGTTAGCTACTTAATAAGAAATTATGAAGATATTTTAACGATGATTTTATAAAATATCTGCAATGTGTTTTGCAGCACGTTTTGCATCCAACAGGATCAATCCCAATTTACCGCTCTCTTTAGCCATTAATGCTAACACTGCATTATTTCCAGCTTGGCTTAACAAAACATAGCCATTTTTACCCTTTACCATCACTTGGTCTAATTCTCCACAAGCCAATTCATGTACCGCTCGATTACCTAACGCTAAAAGAGTGGCAGACATTGCACCTACTCTATCAGCATTAAGATTATTGGGTAACAAAGTCGCAATAGGCAGACCATCCGTTGATATTACTGCCGATGCAGTAATATCAGTAGAAGTATTATTCAAATCACTTAGCACGGAAATTAATAATTGTTCACGCATTTTTATTCCAATCCAAACTTAAATGAAAGGTTATAAACCCATCACTCATACTATCTATAAATTTAATTTTTACTTACTGTCTTCCGTAACGGTTATATAAAACCTTCACTAAAGTAACAAAAGCTTCTTTATTCAAATCAGGCATTCCACCAATTACTAAAATTAGTTTACTCATGCCAATATACAATGGAAAGAAAGTCAACTCGCTTTGACCTGAGGGATCACAAATACCCCATGCATTATGATGAATGTGCAAATTATTCTTAATTAAAAGTTGATGTCTATCCGAAATCTCAGCAACCTCACTTGCCAGAATACCCAACTCTTCCGCCGCTTCATGATGAAAACCTGCATTAGCGAAATATAAACCGTTTTCATCCGCTAACAGAGCTCTTCCTGAATTGGAAAGTTGTGCCAATAATTCGGGTAATTGCTCATCCGATAAATTTACATCATCTGTACTTATATTTTCCTCTCCATAAAGGAATTCAAGCCGCTGTAGACGATAAAGCAAATTTAATGCACTATCTATATCACTGGTATCTGCCCATGCTAACAATTTTTCGCTACTGATAGTCTCTGTTGCATCAGCACGTAATAAACCATACAAAAGGGTACGGCTGGCACTTGGTGTATCTCCTGAAACTGCATAATAAGCACCCGCCGGAGTGATTTTAGGGTACAAATTCGATTGTAAAGAAAGTGTTGATTCCATTTTATACCTCTAATCCCGGATCAATTGAGAACAACATTGCACTAACCAGTTGTTTTACATCTTCCTCGCGGCGAGCATCAATTTCAAAAACTGGTACATTAAAATTATTCTGTGCTAAATATTTTTGGTACACATCCACTCCGGGCAAAGAACGGATATCCATTTTGGTAACACCCACAACCAACGGAGCTGTTTTTAACAACTCTCGGAAAGCATCCAAGAAAAATTGCAAATCTTTTAAAGGGTTGGTACGTGTATTATCCAACAGTAGAATTAGGCCCATACTCCCTTGGCTTAAAATTTCCCACATAAAATTGAAACGTTCCTGCCCTGGTGTACCATAAAGATGAACTTTTGTTTCTTCATCCAAACAAATTACACCATAATCCATTGCTACCGTAGTATACCCTTTTCTGACTAAAGTCATATCAGAAGCATCTGCATCTGTTTGAACTGG
Organism: Neisseria animaloris; assembly: GCF_900637855.1. Lineage (NCBI taxonomy): Bacteria > Pseudomonadati > Pseudomonadota > Betaproteobacteria > Neisseriales > Neisseriaceae > Neisseria > Neisseria animaloris. Next base: position 1,914,271 of record NZ_LR134440.1, on the reverse strand, counting down.
TGGTTCATCAGATAAAGCTGAAATAGCTGTTGTTTTACCTACGCCAACAGGACCGGTAAAGATAATCTTATTTTCCTTCATTACATACCCCTTAAATATTAACGTTTACCGATTAACTTACGCATCAAGCGTTGGAGTAGACTGCGTGGTTGTTCTGCCGATGGACTAACGGCTTTTTCAGCGTCTTTAGCCATTTGGTTGTCAGGCACATCACTATTAACATTAACGCTATCAGTTGAAATATTTTCCTGTTTATCTTGTACTGTGAATTCACTATCAGTAGCCAAAAAGCCTGTAACAGAGGTGGCTGCCAAATAATTTAAAATATCCGGCATATCCAAAGGCATAACTTTATAGAGAATATTCAAATTCACGGAAGTTTTTGTTAGAAAAGCAGATAAGCGCATTGACTCAGGTACTGGCGCAAGACGTGTAAGATTTGGCCAACGTTTTAATGTAAAAACGGTCTGCGGTGTCATTGGATAAATTAATCGCCCTTGAGCTGTCCAAATAGCCATTTGCCATAGGCAAGACATAATGGTTACTTTAGCTTTTTCTTTCCATTGCGGGTTGTCGGGTACTGCTTTGCATACAACTGCGAGGTTATCATTCCTACTTAATTTTTCTAACTCTGCCGCACTAATTGTAAGCAATACACGCTGAATACTCGGAAATACGATTAAAACCGGTTTTCCTTCATGCAACACAGCAATATCTTGATGTCCTTGGCTGGCAAATTTCAATGCACCAAGCAAACCTTTTTGTGGATTAAATCGATGAATTGTTGTCTTACGCGGCCCTGCTGTATGATTGATATTCGCATCTTCTTCTAAATTTCTGTGCCCAGAAGCCTCAAAAATACCTCCTCCTTGAGACAAGCTGCGAAGTATGGGAAACAAAGTATCAAATTTAATCGGTTTAGCTAGATAAGGTGTTGTAACAATGGGCTCTCGACTAGAGAACATCACCACCGGAATATCCTGATAGATTTCTTTTAGAGTTTTCCATTTTTCCATACCTTTTTCAGTGTCAGTATCGACCAACACCAAATCAGGCTCCCTTTCTGATTCCGGGGTAACAATTTCATAATTGGTGGTATTATGCATTTTAAATGCCATACGAAACACGGCATCTTGTTGTTCGCCCATTTCTTGCAACATAATCCGCACAGTTTTAATTTTTGGTAACAGATTGTCCATTATCGGTACTCTTCAAAAGTATTTGGTTATTTGGAATGTTGATTGACACGGCGGAGCAGGCGGCTCATAGCCAAAACAACTTCTTCTGGCAAACTTTCTACACGCTCACGCAACAAGCGTAAGAATTGCTCCAATCGAGGCCAATCTTCCGCACGCTCGTATAAGTCAAACAACATAATATAAAGCTGAGACTCTTTCGGGTATTGCAGGACAGCCTGCTCCAAAGTACCGATAGCCTGTTCCAATTGCCCGTACATCAGTAAAGATTCCACTTCTTTAATAGCTTCTTCTGCAGGAGAAGAGTTTGCGCTGATAAGCGAAGCATCTTTTTGCACCAGATCACGGTATTTGGCTTTCAGTTGCAAGGAAGTTGGTTGCAAATAACCTCTTTCCAATCCAATCTCGCGAACTTTCTGTTCAGACGGCCCCTTTTCTAAATCATCAAATACTTCATGATAACCAAGGCTATATCCCCACCCTAGCATACGTTCTTTTACTTGACGTCCATACTGTCCCAAAGCGTAATATAACTTCCATAAGTGCTTGGCAAACTGATTAACTTCTTCATGTTGGTAATCTAACTTCAGAGCATCAATGATCAAGCTTGCCGGCTTGGAAGATTTTTGAATGGCACGATTGTATTGTTGTAATGCCGTTTCATAATCTACTTTATTATTTAGGATTCTTGCACTCTTCTCAGGCTTCACAAAGCCGATAACAGCACTCATCTCCTCACTACTTACATCATTCCAGTCAACTTGGCCGATAACAATCGGACTGCGCGTTGATTTTGCACCACCATTTGAAGTTTGTGCATCCGCAGTATTATTAATGGTTAATGTTGGGCTTGCGGCTTGAAGATCTTCCAAACCGGTTTTCTCGCCTATTTGACGGGCAACTTCTCTCATACCCCAACCTAAGCGGCGTTCAGCCATAACCCGCAAGGGCAGATGGGTAGAGTTTGCAATCAAGCCGGCTTTGATATACTCGGCCAAGCTCTCCTCTGTTAGTGCTTCGCCGTGTTTTTCAAGCGTGTCCGCAAGCAAGTCGATATCGTTAGTGCGCAGACTCAAACCAATTAACTCATGTACAAGTTTTTCAGGAGCCCCGTCTTTCAAACCGCCGAGATAACCCGCAAGGGAAGCTGCCGCTTTGCTTTCATAGCCAAACTGTTTATACACCTGATACTCGGTCAGCGGATCGACTTCCTGTACAGAAACGGATGCCGTAGCAGTTTCAGCATGACCTCCGCTGTCCCATTCCCAATCTTGATTTTCTGTTTCAGCAACTGATTGCGAAACTTTATCCATCCAGTCGCTACTGCCGGCTGCATGCCCTGTTCATGCAACATGGCGGCTTGACCTGGATGTTTTGGCTGATTTGCTTTGCTTTTTTGTCGGTTTGCCGCTACTTTGCTTGTAGCGCACAAACAACAACACTAGCAAAAGCAGCGCCAGTAATATAATTAAAAGTGAATAATTCAAGGATATCTCCCGATACGTGTAGCAACCCAATCAGGTAAATGATGTTACTACCTGATAAGTATTGGGCATATTAAAGCTATGTTGTCCCCTAAGTGCATCATGATAACATGATTTAACTGATTATTACATCAATAAACTATTTTAACATCTTTTGTTTTGATGTTAATGCAACTCAAAACATCCTATGGATTCTACATGCGCGGTTTGGGCGAACATATTCATCACACCTGCCGCTTTAAAGCAATAACCTTTATCTACTAAAACGGCGGCATCCCGTGCAAATGTGGACGGATTGCAGGATACATAAACTATTCTTTTGGGCAAATACGGCTTATGCAGGGCCTGAACAACTGCATATGCTCCGCTTCTTGGCGGATCAAGCAACATTTTATCGAATACGCCCCATGACGCTACCGTGGCGGCATCGGTTTCAAACAAATCAGCCGTCTGAAATGATGTTTTACTGCCACAATTATTTAATCGTGCGTTTTCGGAAGCCCGCTGAGTTAAAAAATCGGCACCTTCGATGCCGACAACATCAGCACCTTGTTTGGCCATGGGAATACTGAAATTTCCCAAGCCGCAAAACAAGTCGGCCACTCTTTCTCCCATTTTGATATCTAACAAACGTAATGCTCTGCTGACCATTAGAGCATTCAAATGAGGATTAATTTGGGTAAAGTCACCGGGACGAAAAGGCATTTGCACGCCGAATTCCGGTAAGCTGTAGGTGAGTTGAGGTGCTTGTTCGGGATAAAATGGGAAGGCTTTACCTTCGCCGTATTGCAGCCAAATTTGCCATTCCTGAACGTTTGTTTTATTCAAGCCATCTGAAAACTTCCTGAGTCTCTGCTTTGTGCTTTCGGACGGTTCATTTTCTATACAGACATTTAAAACTGTAACCTGTTCCCCAATCAAAAATTCTATATGGTGGACACGCTCTTTTCTGTCGGCACAATTTTGCAGCAAATTTCTTAATTCAGGCAACATATTTGAAACATGCTTTGGCAAAACCGGGCAATTAACGGCATTAACAACATCATGTGTTTTACGGGACTGAAACCCTAATTTCAGACGGCCTTCTCGATTTACCGACACACTAAGCCGTGCACGGTGGCGGTAAGCCCATGGCATACCGTAAATAGGAGAAAGCAATTGCTGAGGTAATACCTTACCTATACGTAATAATTGCTCTTCTAATATTCTCTGTTTGAAAGCAATTTGTGATGACGGTGAAGCATGCTGTAAAACACATCCTCCACATGTATCAAAATAACAACATTTAGGTTCTACCCTTTCGGCGGATGCTTTTATAACGGCAACAGTTTCTGCTTCGTCAAATTGTTTTTTACTTCGGGTAAGACGGTAAATTACTTGTTCAGACGGCAACGCCCCCTTAATAAAAACCGTTTTCCCGTTTACCCGAGCCACTCCCCTTCCTTCATAATCTAACGAAAAAACTTCTGCAATGTTTTCTGATTTCATGCACTTAGTCCTGCTTCAGGCCGCCTGAAAATATATTCCGACACCTTACCGTTGAATGGTATTTCATCACCGAATTTTTTATTTTCTCACAAAAATCCAGATATTACGGTATTATTCCCGGCTGTTTTCTATTTATGAATCATCCATTACCAATACAAGCAATGAAAAAAACCGGATTCGGCCTGCTGGTGCTTTCTATAAGTGCAACAGCTTTTGCCAACACCCCCGTACCAGATTTTTCTCCTATTAAATCAGGCCAGCATGTTGTGATTAATATTCCACAACAACGTCTGTTTGTGTATACCGACGGCAAGCTGACCAAAGCATATCCTGTTGCTGTCGGAAAAGCCTTAACCCAAACCACCTTAGGTGAGCACAAAATCGGGGCAAAGGCGTTCAACCCCACATGGCATATCCCCAAAAGTATTCAAAAAGAACGCAACGACGGTGTTAAAACCATTCCGCCCGGCCCGAAAAATCCGTTAGGGCCCGTATTCGTGCGTATGGGCGACCCGAAACTGGGATTAGGCATTCACGGCACCAATGCGCCGAGCAGCGTACCGGGAGTGCGCAGCCATGGTTGTGTGCGCATGAAATCTCCGGATGCGCTCGAGTTTGCCAAGACCATTACCAGCGGCTCCCCTGCTTCTGTGATTTACCAAATGGCCGCGCTGAACACCGATGCCAACAACAATCTGTGGCTGGCGGCCTTCCGCGATCCGTACGACAAGAAAAATCTTGATGTTGCCGCTTTGCGTAAAAGCATTAATGCGTGGGCGAAAGCACATGGAAAAAATATTAATACCAAGCGTGTCGAAGCTATTTTGAAAAACAAAACAGGCCACCCCAACTGCTTGACCTGTGCCAAAGGTATCAAACTTAAAGGTCCGTTGCAGTCGCTGGCATGGACCGACGGCTTGGCCGATCTTACCAAACCGAAAGCCGCGCCTGTTCCGCCTCCTGTTAAAGACGAAGTTTTGCCGTCGGGCACAGCGATTGAGGTGGATGAAGAAATGACCAAACCCGAACCGGGAGTTTCTTCCAACACCGTGCCAGCACCTGCACCTACCTCCTCACCCGCGTCGAAACCTGCTCCGGAACCTTCTGCCGGCCAGTACCACCCCTCCAAAAACAAGGAGCTGATAGAAGAGCTGTTCTAAATGCTTTTCTAATCGAATCAGGCCGTCTGAATTCTTTCAGACGGCCTGACATCTTCATTTTCACCTCTCAGTGACTGTCAACATCCGCCACTATGTGAAACTTTGCTAAAATGCCCACCATATTTTTCAGACGGCCTTGTTACTTACATTCATAACCTGAAGGCCGTCTGAACTACTTTTGATATTTGAGAAACTGATTATTTTCAGACGGCCTTCCGCCAACGGCCGAACCGGTTGCCAATGCCGTCTGAAACACCCATACCATGTATAAAGTTATACCGATTATCCATATTCTTTCCAAACTCGGCGTGCTGTTTTCGATACTGCTGCTGGTGCCGACGTTTGTGTCTTATCTTTATTTAGACGACGCACTCTTGGCATTCGGGCGCACTGCGTTGGTTACGATTGTGGCCTCTTCCGCCATATGGCTGCTGACTTTGCAATACGACCGCGAACTGCGTCCGCGCGACGGTTTTACACTGGTGTTTATGTTGTGGCTGGGCTTTGCATTGGTGGCCGCCATGCCGCTTTATCTCTATTTTCCGCATATAAGTTACACCGATGCCTTTTTCGAAGCCATGTCGGGGCTGACCACCACCGGTGCAACGGTCATTACCAGTTTGGACACACTGGCTCCCTCCATCAATTTCTGGCGGCATATGCTCAACTGGTTGGGCGGCATGGGGATTATCGTCCTCGCCGTCGCCATTCTGCCGATGTTGGGTGTGGGCGGCACACAGCTTTTCAAGGCAGAAATCCCGGGGATCGACAAAGACAGTAAAATGGCACCGCGCATTTCGCAAGTTGCGAAAAAATTATGGCTGCTCTATGTAGGCTTTACCGCCGCAACCTGTATAGCTCTACATTGGGCAGGCATGAGCTGGTTCGATGCCGTATGCCACGCCATGGCTGCCCTTGCGTTGGGCGGCTTTTCAACACACGATGACAGCATTGCCTACTTCAACTCTCCCGTCATCGAAGCTGTGATTATGATGGCTACTTTGGCAGGAGCAATCAGTTTTGCCAGCCATTTTTCCGCATTGAAGAGCCGTTCGCTAAAAAGCTATTGGCGCGACGAAGAATGCCGCGTTCTGCTGACTACATTAACCATCAGCATCACAATAGTCAGTTTTTATTTATGGCACTTAAACCACTACCCTTCACTTGAGGAAGCGTTCCGTTTTGTCGGTTTCAATTTCATATCCATAGGATTGGCAAGTGGGTTTGCCAATGCCGATTTCTCCCAATGGCCGCTGATTGCCGCTTTATGGATGTTTTTCCTTTCCAACATACTCGCCAGCTCAGGCTCTATGGGCGGCGGCATGAAAAGCGTACGTGCCATTGTGCTGTTTAAATTCAGCCTGCGCGAAATGATGATGCTGTTGCACCCGAAAGCCGTACGTAACGTCAAAGTAAACGGCCGCACCATTCCCGAACGAATGGCGCTTACCGTAATGGCTTTCGTTTTCGTATATTTTATGACAGTAGTGCTGTTCACATTTTTAATGATGGCTACCGGTTTGGATTTTATCTCTTCATTTACCGGCATTATCGCGTGTATTACCAATGCCGGCCCGGGATTGGGCGAAATCGGCCCGGCCCGAAACTATGCAGGGCTCAGCGATTTTCAAAAATGGCTGTGTACTGCCGCAATGTTGCTGGGACGGTTGGAAATTTTTACCGTTGCCATCTTGTTTACCCCCGCTTATTGGAAAAAATAGGCAACATTGTAAAACCTCTTTTTCAGACAGCCTCTTACCCAAACACCGCATACCTCAAAAAAAGCAAAGTTTTCAGGCCGTCTGAAAATCCTATTCTTTCAAAAATGTAAATCCCGCTTTATCGTTTTGAGGGGCGGTATAAATCGTTTAAAATCGAATATTCCAACAATAAATCTAAAGAAAGCATACGCATGGCTCCGAAACGCACCCTCCAACTCACCCTGACTGCTGCCGCCGTTCTGATCGTGGCGGCTTGTTCCTCGCACGAACAGCCAGTAGAACCCGTTAAACACGGCGATGCCCACGGTGTCGGCAGCGCCACCGAAACCCCCTCCAAAACCTTATCGGATTACAGCCTGTATCAAAGTGCCTTAGATTCCGTCAAAACAGACGACGACATACTCCCCTCCCAATTCCTCGACCAAGCCGGAAACAGCGCCATGGCAGAAACCGTCCGTAACGAATGGCTGAAGAGTTTGGGCAAACGCAACTTATGGGCACAGTTCAACCAACAATACGCCAAACTCGACCAAGCGGGCCGTTCGCAAGAAGTACAATGCTATGCCGAATACAACAAGCGTAACTACGACGGTCTTGCTAAAGAATTAACAAAAGAAATCAACCGTCTACCGCAAGGTTGCAATATATTGATCGAAGCCGCCGCTTCATCAGGCCGTCTGAACCCCAAAGATGCCTGGCGGCGTGTACGCGGGCTTATCAGCAACAACCAAATTACCGATGCACGCAACCTCGCAGCGGCTTTAGGCAGCCCGTTTGAAAGCGACGGACAAGGCGCACAGGAATACAGCCTGATTAACGTTATCGGCAACACCTCGAAAAAAAATCCCGCTTCAGCCGCCATACTGGAAAGCATGTCCGGCAGCCTGAGCCGCGAGCAAAGCGGCTTTGCGTGGGGCGTGCTCGGCCACATGCAGGCATTGAACCGTAACATGAATGCGGCAATGAGCCATTACAGCCGTGCCGACCGCAGCCAGTTGAGTAACGAGCAGTTTGAATGGTACGCACGCTCCGCACTGCGCCTGCAACGCTGGAGTGAACTGGCCAACATTATCGAAAGCATGTCGGAAAAACTGCAAAAAGACCCGACATGGCAATACTGGCTGGCCCGCAGCTATGCGGCACAAGGCGACAGCGCGCGTGCCCGCAGCCTGTATGAAAAAACCGCCCAAACCGGCCGCAATTTCTACGCTGTGATGGCAACGGAAGAATTGGGCCGCCGCATCAACACCCGCAACAATGTCGGCGAAGTGCCGAAAAGCGAAATCAACAAACTCGCCCGCCACGCAGCCATCGACCGTGCCCTAACCTTATTCAAAGCCAGCCGCAGTAGCGGCGACTGGAAAATGCGACGTCAAGCACAAGCCGAATGGCGTTACGCCACACGCGGTGCCGGCGAAGATACCCTGCTTGCCGCCGCGCAACTGGCGTTCAACCACCAGTTTTATGAAATGGCAATCAACAGCGCGGAACGTACCGACCACAAACTCAATTACAACTTGCGCTACATCTCGCCGTTTAAAGAAACCACTACACGCTATGCCGAACAAGCAGGTGTCGACCCCGCTTGGGTATACGGCCTTATCCGTCAAGAAAGCCGTTTTATGCTGGGTGCGCAATCCAGCGTCGGTGCACAGGGCCTAATGCAGGTGATGCCGGCCACAGCCCGCGAAATTGCTGGCAAAATCGGCATGAACAGTAGCGAGCTTTACACCATGGACGGCAATATCCGCATGGGCACATGGTATATGTCCGACGTTAAACGCCGTCTGCAAAACAACGAAGTGCTGGCTACCGCAGGCTATAACGCCGGCCCCAGCCGCGCCCGTAACTGGCAAGACGGCAACCCGTTGGAAGGCGCTATTTATGCCGAAACCATCCCTTTCAACGAAACCCGCGATTATGTGAAAAAAGTGATGACCAACGCCACTTATTACGCCAGCCTGTTCAACGAATCGCAAACTTCCTTGAAACAGCGCATGGGCGTGGTGCCGGGGCGTTATTGATCGTGTTTTAATAAGACTAAGGCCGTCTGAAAATAATTTTCAGACGGCCTTTCTGTTTTATAGTAAATCTTGCAAAGGTCTCCAGTCACTCCGTACTGGATAAGATACAGAAAAATGAAGGTATCCGCCGATATAAAAAGGACGCTGAAACAGCGTCCTTTTTGGTTCCAATCAGGCCGTCTGAAAACGGCTTGGATCAAGTTTAGTCTTTTTTGTCTTTCACTTCTTCAAACTCGGCATCCACTACATCATCGTTGCCTTTGGCACCGCTGTCGGCTTGTTGGCCTGCTGCCGCACCGTTGGCTTCGGCTTGCGCTTGGGCATACACCATTTCACCCAGTTTTTGGCTGGCTGCGCCCAATGCTTCGGCTTTGGCATCGATGTCGGCTTTGTCGTCGCCTTTAACGGCTTCTTCGGCGGCTTTCAAAGCATCTTCGATTTTTGCTTTTTCGTCTGCATCCAGTTTGTCGCCGTATTCGCCCAATGATTTTTTCACTGAGTGAATCAGAGCTTCGGCTTGGTTGCGTGAAGATACGAGTTCGGTCAGTTTTTTATCCTCTTCGGCATTGGCTTCAGCGTCTTTCACCATGCGTTCGATTTCTTCCTCGCTCAAACCTGAAGAGCCTTGGATGGTAATTTTCGCTTCTTTGCCGGTGCCTTTGTCTTTGGCAGACACATGCAGGATACCGTTGGCATCAATGTCGAAGGTTACTTCGATTTGCGGAATGCCGCGCGGTGCCGGTGCGATGTCGCCCAAGTTGAAGTTACCCAGCGATTTGTTGGCAGAAGCACGCTCGCGTTCGCCTTGCAGCACGTGGATGGTTACTGCGCTTTGGTTGTCTTCGGCAGTCGAGAACACTTGCGACGCTTTGGTCGGGATGGTGGTGTTTTTGTTGATGAGTTTGGTCATCACACCGCCCATGGTTTCGATACCGAGCGACAATGGGGTTACGTCGAGCAGCAATACGTCGCTGCGGCCGCCGCCCAATACTTCGCCTTGGATCGCTGCGCCCAAAGCCACGGCTTCGTCGGGGTTTACGTCTTTACGCGGTTCTTTGCCGAAGAAGGCTTTAACGGCTTCTTGCACTTTCGGCATACGGCTTTGACCGCCCACCAAAATCACGTCGTCGATGTCGCCCACGCTCAAGCCGGCATCTTTTACGGCTACGCGGCAAGGCTCGATAGAGCGTTCGATCAAGTCTTCAACCAAGCTCTCGAATTTGGCGCGGGTAATTTTCATTGCCAAGTGTTTCGGGCCGGTGGCATCCATAGTGATGTACGGCAGGTTAACTTCGGTTTGTTGGCCGCTGGACAATTCGATTTTGGCTTTTTCGGCCGCTTCTTTCAGGCGTTGCAGCGCCATCACGTCTTGTTTCAGATCAATGCCTTGTTCTTTTTTGAACTCGGCGATGATGTAGTCGATCAGGCGTTGGTCGAAGTCTTCGCCGCCCAAGAAGGTGTCGCCGTTGGTAGCCAACACTTCGAATTGTTTTTCACCGTCTACATCGGCGATTTCGATGATGGAAATATCGAATGTACCGCCGCCCAAGTCGTAAACGGCAATTTTGCGGTCGCCGGTGGTGTTTTTATCCATACCGAAGGCCAATGCGGCGGCAGTCGGCTCGTTGATGATGCGTTTTACGTCCAAACCTGCGATGCGGCCTGCATCTTTAGTGGCTTGGCGTTGGCTGTCGTTAAAGTAGGCCGGTACGGTAATCACGGCTTCGGTTACCGGCTCGCCCAAGTAGGCTTCGGCGGCTTGTTTCATTTTGCGCAATACTTCGGCGGAAACTTGGGGCGGAGACAATTCTTTGCCTTGTGCTTTTACCCATGCGTCGCCGTTGGCGGCTTTCACGATTTCGAAAGGCATCAGATCGATGTCTTTTTGTACTTCTTTGTCTTCAAATTTATGGCCGATCAAACGTTTGGCGGCATAAATGGTGTTTTTCGGGTTGGTAACGGCTTGGCGTTTGGCCGGTGCGCCGACGAGGATTTCGCCGCCGTCGAGGTAAGCGATGATAGACGGTGTGGTGCGTGCGCCTTCGGCGTTTTCGATTACTTTGGTTTGGCCGTTTTCAGAAATAGCCAAACATGAGTTGGTTGTACCTAAGTCGATACCGATTACTTTTGCCATATGATATAACTCCTTAATGTTTTTAAATTCTTTGCGGGTTTCTTGCCCTGTCGGATGGGTAAATAAGGTGGTTTCGCCGCTTTTCAAGTGTTGGTATTTAAATTATTTTTCAACAATAAAAATTTTTGATTCAAATACTTGCATTGATTTCAGACGGCCTTTTGCTTTCATGGCCGTCTGAAAACCTTATGACGGATAAACCGTGAACAGCGCCGCTTTCAGTTTTCGCCTTTTGCCACGGTAACCATGGCGGGACGCAATACGCGGTCAGCAAGCTGATAGCCTTTTTTCATCACACTCACAATGGTGTTCGGCTCTTGTTCGCTTTCCACCAATTGCATGGCTTGGTGGTGGTGCGGGTCGAGTTTGTCGCCGGGTTGCGGGTTGATTTCGGTAATCTGGGTGTGTTCGAACGCTTTGTTCAATTCGTTCAGTGTCATCTGTACGCCCATTTTCAAGGCTTCGAAGTTGCCGCTTTGGTCAAGCAGCGCCATTTCCAAATAGTCTTTTACCGGCAGCATTTCGGCGGCAAACTTTTGCCCTGCGTATTTGTGCGTGGCCTGTAATTCTTCGGCATGGCGGCGGCGCAGGTTTTGCTCGTTGGCCAAACCGCGCAGTTGTTCTTCTTTCAGCATGGCTTCCAATTCTTCATAAGAAGGCTTTTCCGATAGCTCTGCCCCTTCGGGTGTTTCCAATGTTTCTTCAACTTCTACGGATTGGTTTTGTTCGGTCATTTTGTCTATCCTGTGCAGGTAATAAAATGTGAATAAACTTTAATATAAGGCCGTCCGGACGATATTCAAGCCGTTTGGCGCATCAAAAGGCACAAGCCGTCCGAAACGTTTTTCAGACGGCCTGCGCCCTTGCAAAACAACCCAAAACAACATAAGGTTACATGAATTAAAAACAAAACGGCTCCTCAAACCGGAAAGGCCGTCCGAACAACTACAAAGGAAAATAAATGACTCTGCGACTCACCCAAAACCTTGGGCGCGCGGTAGCCGAAACCATGCTGGCCGGCTTCAACAAACACTACCGCCTCTACCGCGAAGTTACCGCCCGCGCCAAAGAACTGTTCGAGCAGCGCAACTGGCGCGGCATTCAAGATTTGGTGGCCGAACGCATCCAAATGTACGACCAGCGCGTGCGCGAAGCGGTAGAATCGCTCAACCGCGAACATGCCGCCACGGCTTTGAACGATGAAGTATGGGCGGCGGCCAAAACCGAATACATCGCCCTACTGGTCAACCACAAACAGCCCGAACTTGCCGAAACTTTTTTCAATTCGGTTTCCACCAAACTCTTGGCCAAAGAGTATTACAACAACCAGTTTATCTTTGTAAAACCTTCCACCAGCACCGAATATATCGATTCCGACCCGCCCACTTTCTGCTCGTTTTACCCCAGCAAACAAGGGCTACGCGGCTGCCTGCGCGATATTCTGCACCACTTCGGCTGGAACGTGCCGTTTGCCCATCTCGGCAAAGACATCAGCAACATTCTGCGCGCGGCACGCAAACACTTCCAAGCCGAATGGCCGCCGCAAGAAATGAACCTGCATGTGCGCGTGCTGCATTCGCCGTTTTACCGCAACAAAGCCGCCTACATTTTCGGCCAAATTATCAACGGCGGCGTGCGCCATCCCTTTGCCTTGGCCGTGCTGCACGACGAATCAGGCCGTCTGAAAGTCGATGCCGCCCTGTTTGAAGCCCAACAGATTGCCGTGCTGTTTTCATTTGCCCGCGCCTATTTTTTGGTGGACATGCCCGTGCCCAGCGGCTACATCCATTTCCTGCGCGATATGCTGCCGATGCGTTCGCAAGGCGACCTCTACACCATGGTCGGCCTGCACAAGCAGGGCAAAAACATCTGGTGGCGCGAATTTGCCCAACACCTCGAATATTCGCACGACAAATTCATTCTCGCGCCCGGCATCAAAGGGCTGGTGATGAGCGTGTTTACCCTGCCCTCGTTTCCCTATGTGTTTAAAGTGATTAAAGACACCTTCGGCCCGAACAAAGATTTCGACCAAGAATACGTGCGCCAAAAATACCTGCTCGTGAAAAAACACGACCGCGTCGGCCGCATGGCAGATACGCTCGAGTTCGCCAACGTCGCCTTGCCCAAATCGCGCTGCGACGAAGAGTTTTTAGAAGAAATGCGCACGCTCGCACCGAGCCAGTTTGAAGAAAACGACGACCGGGTAATCATCAAACACGTTTATGTCGAATACCGCCTCAAACCCCTCAACCTGTTTATGCAGAAAGCCAAGCCCGCCGACAAAGCCGCCGCCGTGATCGACTACGGCTACGCGCTCAAAGAGCTGGCCTCCGCCAATATTTTCCCCGGCGACATGCTGTATAAAAACTTCGGCATGACCCGCTTCGGCCGCGTGATTTTTTACGACTACGACGAAATCGAGTACATGACCGACTGCAATTTCCGCAAAATCCCACCCGCACCCAACCCCGAATACGAAATGTCGGGCGAAGTATGGTATCCCGTTAACAAAGGCGACGTATTCCCCGAAGAATTCGGCCCATTCCTGCTCGGCGAACCCGATGTGCGGCAAGTATTTTTGCAGCATCATAAAGACCTGCTCACCGCCGAATTTTGGCAGGCCAAAAAAGACCGGCTTATGCAGGGGCTGTATGACGATTTTTACCCATACCCGCAATCGGTAAGGTTTTCTCCTCAACAGTCAACTGAAGGGCTGTCGGATACTGCCGATGCCTGATATTGCCGTTTATGGTTCAAAGGCCGTCTGAAAAAATTTTCAAACCGCAAACGATTTACATTCCCAAACTGTACGGTAAACTCTACCCTCATTCCTTTGCTTAAGAGGCTGTTATGAAAAAAGACCACCTCAACACCCCCGATTTCGATTTGTGGCAGGCCATCCGCCAAGAAACGCAAGAAGCCGCCGAAGCAGAACCGACACTGGCCAGTTTCCTGCATCAAACCGTGCTGCGACATCATTCTCTGGGTTCTGTGCTTGCATTCCACCTATCCAGCAAACTTTCCGGTGCAATGATGGACGCCCGCATTCTGTTTGAAATCTACCAACAGGCATTATGCAGCGACGAGAGCATTGTCGAAGCCGTGCAGCGGGATCTGCTGGCCTGCTACGAACGCGACCCTGCCTGTGACGAATATTCCCTGCCCTTGCTTTATTTCAAAGGATTCCATGCAATTCAGGCACACCGTATCAACCATTGGCTGTGGAACCACGGTCGTAAAACACTGGCTTATTTCCTGCAAAACCGCTCGTCGGAGGTATTCGGTGTCGACATCCATCCAGCCGCACGCTTCGGGCAAGGAATCATGCTCGACCATGCCACCGGCTTTGTAGCCGGAGAAACCGCCGTACTCGGCAACGACATATCCATCCTGCACGGAGTAACGCTCGGCGGTTCGGGCAAAGAAAGCGGCGACCGTCATCCGAAAGTAGGCGACGGCGTAATGATCGGAGCGAATGCTTCAGTGCTGGGCAATATCCGTATTGGCGAACGTGCAAAAATCGGTGCGGGCAGTGTGGTAGTTGCCGACGTACCGCCGCTCACCACCGTTGTCGGCGTACCGGCCAAACTTACGGGCAAAGCGGCAAACATACCGGCAGAAGAAATGGACCAACGGATTTGAACAGCTTGTATAATAGGCCGTCTGAAAACTTTTTCAGACGGCCTGCTCACTACCGGATTTACTAACCTATTCTCTAACCCACGGAATAAAAATCATGTGCCAACTTTTAGGCATGAACTGCAACACACCTACCGATATTGTTTTTTCATTTGAAGGTTTCCGCCGCCGCGGAGGGCTTACCGACAATCACGCCGACGGTTTCGGCATCGGCTTTTTCGAAGGCAAAGGCGTGCGGCTGTTTCACGACGACCGCCCGAGTGCGGGCTCGCCTGTTGCCGACTTGGTAAAAGCCTATCAGATTAAGTCGGAAAACGTGATCGCTCACATCCGCAAAGCCACACAGGGGCAAACCTCATTAGCCAACACCCACCCGTTCATGCGCGAAATGTGGGGCGAATACTGGCTGTTTGCCCACAACGGCCACCTTAAAAACTTCCATCCCGAAACGGGCGGTTTTTACCGTCCCGTCGGCAACACCGATTCCGAGCGCGCGTTTTGCTATATTTTGGAACAACTGCGCCAACGGTTTTCCGAACGCCCCGACACCGACACTTTATTTGATGCCGTTACTGCGCTGACCGACGAAATCCGCAGTTACGGACTGTTTAACTTTATGATGTCCAATGGAGAATACCTTTTCGCCCACGCCAGCACCCTGCTCTACTATATCGTACGCAAAGCACCGTTCGGAGAAGCACATCTGCTGGATGACGACGTCACTGTCGATTTTGCCGCCGTTACCACGCCCAACGACAAAGTCGCCGTCATTGCCACATTGCCGCTAACTGGTAACGAAACATGGTCGCAACTGGCGGTGAATGAATTAATACTGTTCCAAGACGGCGACATTATCCGTAGCGATACGCCCGAAAACCCCGTTTATATGAGTGTAGAAGAAGGTTTAGACATAGCACGTGCTGCAGGCGTGTCCGTATAAACCGAAGGAAACCGTAAAGACAGGCAGGCCGTCTGAAAACAGGTTTTCAGACGGCCTGATCTAAAAAATAATGCTCTCTATGCGGAAATTCTGCGTTTACGTTACAATAAAAAAATACTTATACACAAGCGGTTTACACCCATGAAATGCCCTTTCTGCCACCACCCCAACACACAGGTTACCGACTCGCGTTTGCTGGAAGAAACCAACAGCATCCGCCGCCGCCGCCGCTGCCCGTCTTGCGAGCAGCGGTTCAGCACATTTGAAACCGTGGAAATGCGGATGCCGCAAATCATCAAAAGCACGCGCGCGCGCGTGGCGTTCAACCCGCACAAATTGCGCACCAGCTTGGAACGCGCCTTACACAAACGCCCTATTGATGCAGAAACCATCGACGATACCGTGGCCTTAATCGAACAACGCCTATACAGCCTCGGGCATAAAGAAGTGTCGTCGCAACTGGTCGGCGAGATGGCTATGGAAGAGCTGGCCAAAATCGACCAAGTGGCCTATGTACGCTTTGCTTCCGTGTATAAAAGTTTCAACGACGTGTCCGAATTTACCCAAGCCATCGCCACCTTGCCTAAAGAAAACAAATAAATTATTTGTAATATAAAAAGAAAATCACAGACAAAACAAGCAGTACAAAACCAACTTAACTCTAATGTTTTATTAGTTTACACAATCATTTCTTTTTGATTCCGCAACAAAATTTGAATTTCTTTGCCGCATAACCGGCATACTATGCCAGCCATTTCCATTTCGCGGTACGCTTTACCGCATGATAAGCCAGTCCCATCGACCAACAGAAAACACAGCTTTCCACCCAACTAACCTCAATAGAATGCTCCGTAATCCAATCCAACAAAAACCGGTTAATTATGTAATATTTCAAGCGCATAAAGATAAAGGTTAGGAAAATAAATAAAAAAAATTGCCGCCAGTTATTCATACTTTCTCCTTTATTGGCCGGCCGCGAAACACGCTTAATGCCACTTACACCCGAAATAGTGTAAAGCGACTCAAGCATCCACTCGTAAAGCTTTTTACGCTCATGCAGAATATCCACGTATTTCCTACTTTTTGCTTTAAATGCTTCATCTGATCAATTCGTCTTGTCAATCAACATCCGTTTTATTCCTTGTATTTCAGAAACAGTAAAAACACGATACAGGCTACTCCTCCTCCCATACTTAAAGCTAAACTATCAGACTTCAAAGTTAAGCTGCCGATCTGAATATCTTGCATATTCAGCAGATAAAACAACAAGCTGCTTACGGCCTGAAATACAAAAATCAGAACCAAATATAGTTTCCAATGCTTGAGCATATTATTTAAATTAATTTGCATAGCAGCTTTATTCCCCTCTTTTTCAGACGGCCTGAGTATTCAAGCCGTCTGAAAACCAAATATCGTTATGGCGGTTATTCTGTTTTATTACCAAAAACCCAATGATACGCAACCAATACAGAAAAAAAGTGAATCCCACCAATGCCTATATCCGAATCGGGCGGTATTTCAAACAGCACATAAATATATTTTCTCAACAAGTATTTAAGCGGAACGGAGACCACGAAAAATACCGCAACCAGCAAACAAACCCTCTTGGCTAAATTCAAATGATTCTGCATAAATACACCTGCCTTGTTTTATGATTCCGGTTCTTTTTTCAAATAGATATACAGATAGTAAAGCAGCACCGATAAAGCTCCGTCTATTCCTCTTCTACGTAAGGAAAAACTGTCGCCGACAGGTATGCCGTCGAATCCGGTAAACCGGTACAGTAAATCAGACGAAAAAGACATAGCGATACCTATAACCAATAGCACTTTCCAATTTTTGGATAAATTTTTAAGGTTTAGTTGCCTTGTTTTATCTAAAATTACCCTTTATCTAAAAGTTAATCAAAATACTTCAGTATACAATAATGAGATAAAGCCTCCATGATTAAAAATACCGCAACGCCTTTCATATACTGAATGGCCACTTACTGCGGTTTGCACCCGTGCAAAAGGGACAACCTGTTTCACAATCGCATCTACCCACGGTTTGTTGTTGATAAGGTTGTAAATCAGGGTTACGCCATTGCGCAGATAATCGTAAACGGCGACCTTATTCAAGCGGTAGCGGGTACAGCAACCAACATCTCGGAAGGCTTCCACATATGTTCTTGGGAGATTAATGGCCATTTGTGTAATTTAAACAGCCCGTCGGTAGAATCGGCCCGCTGGTAAATTTCGTTGATACCCGGCCACGGGCTGCCGATATTTTTTACTGCCCCTTTAATTCAGACGGCCTCTCTTACTTCAGTGTATAAAACCGTTAAAGTATGCTTAATTCCGCCTTGCATAGAAAGCGCCGGGATATCGGGCTTCTTAATCGACAATAACGATAGAGTTTGTTTTTACCGCTATCCATTCCTTCCGCAAACTATTTAAAAATTTGATATACTTGAGATCACTTTTTAATAACGCATACAGAATTTGATCAATGAAACTATCTGTTTTTACTTTTGCTATCATGGCTTCCATCGGCTTGGCTGCATGCAGTCAGCAAGCCGAAACTTCCGTACCGGCCGATAGCTCGGCCGAAGCGCCTTCTTCATCCGCCGCCGTGTCCGCTCCCGCCGCAGATGCCGTACAAACCCTGACCAGTTCAGACGGCAAAATCAGCATTGTCGTACAAGGCAGCCAATTTGAAGATGCCATTCAAGACGGAGCAGCCCGCCCCGAAGGAATTACCGCCGAAGAGCTGACCATGATGCAGCACGACGAGAGCAGTAATATTTTGCTTTACATCGTGAATTTGGGCACACCACGCACCGATGCCAAAAACTATTTCAACAATCTGAAAAACGCCTTGAAAACCGCCGAAGGCTTGAGTGAAGTGCAAACGGGCGTAGCCACTGAAAACCGTATGAACTACCGCTTTGCCCAAAACGATTCTCAAGGCAATCTGCTGCGTGAAAACTGCATTTCCATCTACGAAACCAACCTCTACAACGTCTGCGCCAGCAGCAACACAGCTTCGCAAGACGAGCTGGCAGCCATCTTAAAAGAAGTGAATTTGGTTAAATAACAAATCAAAGGCCGTCTGAAAAATGTTTGACGCAACCGACATCCAAATGATGCACAACGCCCTCGCCCTCGCACGGCAAGGGCGTTTTTCAACATCGCCCAATCCGCGCGTAGGTTGCGTGGTCGCACACGGCACCCAAATTGTCGGACAAGGGTTTCATATTCGCGCCGGCGGGCCTCATGCAGAAGTACATGCTTTGCGGCAGGCCGGAACATTGGCACGCGGAGCCACCGCTTATGTAACACTCGAGCCGTGCAGCCACTACGGACGCACGCCTCCCTGTGCCAACGCCTTAATCGAATCGGGCGTATCGCGGGTAGTGGCGGCCATGACCGACCCAAATCCGCAAGTGGCCGGAAAAGGCTTATCCATGCTTCAGACAGCAGGCATCCGCGTCGAAAGCGGCCTGCTCGAAGCCGAAGCGCGCGAACTGAACCGCGGTTTTCTTTCCCGCATCGAACGCGGCCGCCCGTTTGTACGCCTGAAATGCGCCGCCGGCCTCGACGGTAAAACCGCTCTTTCGGACGGCCGAAGCCAATGGATTACCGGCGAAGAAGCGAGGGCCGATGTGCAGATACTCCGTGCCGAAAGCTGTGCCGTTATTACCGGTATCGGTACGGTGCTGGCCGATAATCCCCAGCTCAACGTGCGCAGCTTCCCAACCCTACGCCAACCCGCCCGCGTGGTACTCGACAGCCGTCTAAAAACACCGCTTACCGGCAAACTGGTTCAGGACAGCGGCAGCCCGACTATCATTGCCACGCTGGAAAATGACGAACAACGTCTACGCGCCTACACGCAATATCCGCATATCCATATCATCATGCCGTCTGAAAACAACGGGCAGATAGATTTGCACGATTTATTGAAGCGACTGGCGGCAAAAGGCTACGGCGAAGTGATGATTGAAGCCGGAGCAACACTGGCGGCAGCTTTCCTGCAAGCAGATTTAGTGGATGAAATCGTGCTCTACCAAGCCCCGAAAATCTTGGGCAACAACGCTCGCGGGTTATTCGACATTCCTGAAAATACAGAAGTTTTGCAAACAGAAAGCCTTTGGAGAACTGCTTCTTTGACAACCATAGGCAACGACATCAAGTGGATATTGCGCAGGAAATAACCACTCATCTATAAATATTATTTTCATAATAATTTTTATAAAAACCTTAAACTTTGTATGAAAAATTTTGTAAACGAATTTTTGCTTTGATTTTGTAAACAACATCCCGCCGACAACACCCGAATTCTCGAAAAACTGCAAAACATACATTCTTATGTAATTCTTCTTTCAAGGAATTCCTACCTTCCTTAACTATTAACACCCATTATCTCGATGGCATTTTCTTAATATCGCATATTGCATATCCCATATACTGCAACACTTCGTTTTGTTGATGTTTTGTAAACTTCCCTCCTACCTTCTCATCATAACGAAACCGATTAACTCCGAATCGGTCTGAATCTAGGTAAGTCAATATAACCGTCTGCTTAAAATTCCTTCCATATTCCACGAGAGCCATCATGAAAAATACCACCATTCAAAAATTCGCCGACAAATCCGCCAAAATCGGTATTGTTGGTTTGGGTTATGTCGGCCTGCCGCTAATGCTGCGCTATGTCGACATCGGTTATCAAGTTCTAGGCTTTGACATTGACGAAGAAAAAGTATGCAAACTCAACAACGGCGAGAGCTACATCGAGCATATCCCCGCCGACAAAATCGCCGCTGCCGGTAAAAACCTGTTTGAAGCCACTACCGATTTCTCACGCATCGGAGAGGTGGAAGCCGTTATTCTGTGCGTGCCAACCCCACTCAACAAATACCGCGAACCGGACATGAGCTTCGTAATCAATACCACCGATGCGGTCAAACCTTATCTGCGTGCCGGTCAAGTATTGTCTTTGGAATCTACCACTTATCCAGGCACCACCGAAGAAGAACTGCTGCCGCGCATGGAAGAAGGCGGCCTGAAAGTGGGTGAAAACGTATTTTTGGTTTACTCGCCGGAACGCGAAGACCCGGGCAATCCCGATTTTGAAACCCGCACCATTCCGAAAGTGATCGGCGGCCACACTCCTACCTGTTTGGAAGTGGGCATCGCGCTTTACCAACCCGCCATCGACAAAGTGGTGCCCGTCAGCTCCACCAAAGCGGCCGAGTTGACCAAACTGCTGGAAAATATCCACCGCGCCGTCAACATCGGCTTGGTTAACGAAATGAAAATCGTGGCCGATAAAATGAATATCGACATCCACGAAGTGATCAACGCCGCCGCCACCAAACCGTTCGGCTTCGTCGCCTACTACCCCGGCCCGGGCTTGGGCGGCCACTGCATCCCCATCGACCCGTTCTATTTGACTTGGAAAGCCCGCGAATACGGCGTTAACACCCGCTTCATTGAATTGGCGGGAGAAGTGAACTCAAGCATGCCCGAATACGTGGTCAACAAAACCGCTTTGGCGCTCAACGATCACCAACGTTCAATCAAAGGCAGCAAAATCTTGGTATTGGGTATTGCCTACAAGAAAAATGTGGACGACATGCGCGAGAGCCCTTCGGTGGAAGTGATGGAACTGCTGCGCGATTTGGGTGCGGAAGTAGCGTACAGCGACCCGCATGTGCCGGTGTTTCCGAAAATGCGCGAACACAAATTCGATTTGAAGAGCGAACCTTTCACCGCTGAAAACATTGCCCGCTTCGACTGCGTGGTGCTGACGACCGACCACGATAAATTCGATTACGACTTGCTCAAACAGCACGCCAGATTGATTATCGACACACGCGGCAAATATTTGGGTAAATCCGATAACGTCGTCAAAGCATAAAGAGGCCGTCTGAATATGTTTGAAACCATCAAAGACCGTAAAATCAAATTTGCTTTGGTCGGCTGCGGCCGTATTTCCAACAACCATTTCGGTTCGTTCGAAGCCTTGAAAGACCAATGCGAAATCGTCGGCGTGTGCGACATCGACCCCGCCAATCTGCAAGCCGCCGTCGAGCGCACGGGTGCCAAAGGCTATGCTTCTTATACGGAAATGCTGGCGAATACTGATGCCGACATTATCGTGCTCACCACGCCCTCCGGCCTGCACCCCGACCAAGCCGTGCAGGCTTTGGAAGCGGGTTTTCATGTGGTTACCGAAAAACCGATGGCCACCCGCCTGCACGACGGCGAGCGCATGGTGAAAGCGGCCGACAAAGCCGGCAAACGCTTGTTTGTAGTGAAGCAAAACCGCTTGAACGCCACTTTGCAGATGCTCAAACGCGCCGTCGAAGAAAACCGCTTCGGCAAAATCTGCATGGTGCATTTGAATGTATTCTGGACGCGCCCGCAGTCTTACTACGACCAAGGCGGCGGTTGGCGCGGCACATGGGAATTCGACGGCGGCGCGTTTATGAATCAGGCCAGCCATTATGTCGATTTGATGGAATGGCTCATCGGCCCGGTACAAGACGTGCAGGCGATGATTTCCACCCACCGCGACATCGAAGCCGAAGACACCGGCGTGATGAACATCCGTTGGCGCAACGGTGCGCTCGGCTCGATGGCTGTAACCATGTGCACTTACCCGAAAAACCTCGAAGGTTCGATTACCATTTTGGGCGAAACCGGCACGGTGCGCATCGGCGGCATGGCGGTGAACGAAATTCAGGAATGGAACTTTGCCGATTCGCGCGATTACGACCGGCAAGTGAAAACCGCCAACTACGAAACCACCTCGGTTTACGGTTTCGGCCACCCGCTCTACTACCGCAACGTGATTGACGTGATGCGCGGCGAAGCCGAACCGATTACCGATGGCCGCGAAGGGTTGAAATCACTGGAACTGCTGATTGCCGCCTATCTCTCCGCCCGCGACAACAGAACCGTTTCGTTACCTTTGGTTTATTAACAGGCTCCGACACACAGGGCAACGCAAAAACATCACCCTGTGTGTTGCCCGCTTAACAAGAAGCCTCACTTTTTCCAAACAACATCAAATCCTACCTTCCAAAACGGCGGGATTTCCGGTCAATAAGGAATTTTTGATGAAAATCGCCATAGCAGGCGCAGGCATCATCGGTGCGTGTACCGCTTGGGCAGCGGCAAAACAAGGCCATGACGTTACCCTGTTTGAACAGGATACGGCAATGGCACACACCAGCCGGTCATCATCCAAGTTGTTACACGGTGGTCTGCGTTATCTTGAAACCGGACAATTTTCTTTAGTGAAAAAGGCTCTGCTCGCCCGTCGCTTCTGGTTGGAGCGCGCACCCGAATTGTGCCGTCCGCTGGAATTGCTGTTTCCGATTTATAAAGGCCGCGGCCGCCCGAAATGGCAAATCGGCATCGGCACCAAACTGTATGATCTGCTGGCATCAAGCAGCGGCTTTCCCCGCAGCTCGTGGCTGGATAAAACGGAAGTGCTCAACCGCTGCCCCGCCCTGCTTTCAGACGGCCTCAAGGGTGCGTTTTCCTTTTACGATGCCCAGATGGACGATTTCGCACTCGGCCGGTGGGTTATCGGCCAATGCCGCGATTTGGGCGTGGAAGTGGTCGAACACCGCAAAATCGAATCGCTCGACCTGCTGGCGGATTTCGACCGCATCGTCAACGCCACCGGCCCGTGGGCGATGGAGCTGCGCGCACAACAAGGCGGCTCTCCGGCCTATACCATCGATTGGGTGCGCGGCAGCCATATCTTTACCGACAGCGAATGCACGCAGGCGTTGATGCTGCCGATTCCGCAGGAAAAACGGATTTTCTTCGTGCTGCCTTATCAGGGCAAAACCTTAATCGGCACCACCGAAGTGCGCCAACACCACCCCGAAGCAGAGAGGCCGTCTGAAGAAGAAACCGATTACCTGCTGGCCGCCTACAATGCCTATCACAGCGAAAAGCTCACGGCAGAAGACATCAGCGGCAGCTTTTCCGGCGTGCGCCCTTTGTTGAAAAGTGCCGCCAATCCCAGCGATGCCACCCGCGAATGGGCGTTCGAACGCGTCGGCAACGTGCTGCACATCTACGGCGGCAAATGGACGACGGCACAGATTCAGGGCGAAGCCGCCTTACAGGAGCTATTGAAATGACCGACTACACCGTACACCCCAGCGCCATTGTCGACGACGGCGCGAAAATCGGCGCAGGCAGCCGCATTTGGCATTTCGCGCATATCTGCGGCGGTGCCGAAATCGGCAAAAACTGCTCGTTCGGCCAGAACGTGTTTGTCGGCAACAAAGTGAAAATCGGCGACAACTGCAAAATCCAAAACAACGTTTCCGTGTACGACAACGTTTATCTCGAAGACGGCGTATTCTGCGGCCCCAGCATGGTGTTTACCAACGTCTACAACCCGCGTTCGCTGATCGAGCGCAAAAGCGAATACCGCGACACACTGGTTAAAAAAGGCGCGACTTTGGGCGCAAACTGCACCATCGTGTGCGGCATAACCATCGGCAAATTCGCCTTTGTGGGCGCAGGAGCGGTGGTAAACAAAGACGTGCCCGACTACGCCCTGATGGTCGGCGTGCCCGCCCGCCAAATCGGTTGGATGAGCGAATACGGCGAACAGCTCGACCTGCCCGTGCACGGCAGCGGCAAAGCAAGCTGTTCCCACACCGGAGCCGTTTATACGCTTTCAGACGGCCTCTTAACCAAATCAGAATAATATTAAGGAAACCATCATGCAATTTATCGACCTCGCCGCCCAACAAGCCCGAATCAAAGACCAAATCGATACCAACATCCAAAAAGTGCTGGCACACGGCGGCTATATCCTCGGCCCCGAAGTCGCCGAATTGGAAGAACAGCTCAAAGCCTATTGCGGCGCACAATACTGCATCACCTGCGCCAACGGTACCGACGCGCTGCAAATCGCGCTGATGGCTTTGGGCGTGCAGGCCGGCGACGAAGTGATCACCCCCGGCTTTACCTACATCGCCACCGCCGAAACCGTGGCCCTGCTCGGCGCCAAACCCGTGTATGTCGATATCGACGAAACCACCTACAATATCGACCCCGCCAAAATCGAAGCGGCCATTACCGACAAAACCAAAGCCGTCATTCCCGTATCGCTCTACGGCCAATGCGCCGACTACGACGCCATTAACGCCGTCGCCGCCAAACACAACCTGCCGGTGATCGAAGATGCCGCCCAAAGTTTCGGTGCCACCTACAAAGGCAGAAAATCGGGCAACTTAACCACCATCGCCTGCACCAGCTTTTTCCCCAGCAAACCTCTGGGCTGCTACGGCGACGGCGGCGCGGTTTTCACCAACGACGAAACGCTGGCGACCGTTATCCGCCAAATTGCCCGCCACGGCCAAGACCGCCGCTACCACCATATCCGCGTGGGCGTAAACAGCCGTTTGGACACGCTTCAAGCCGCCATCCTGCTGCCCAAACTGGCGATTCTCGAAGAAGAAATGCAGTTGCGCCAAGAAGTTGCCGCCCTGTATGCCGAAGCCCTGCAAGATACGGGCATCGCCGTGCCGTTTGTCGAAGCGCACAACCGCAGCGCGTATGCCCAATACACCATCCGCGTGAAAAACCGCGATGCCGTTCAGACGGCCTTGAAAGAAGCGGGCGTTCCTACCGCTGTGCACTACCCGATTCCGCTGAACAAACAGCCCGCCGTTGCAAGCGATGCCGTGCTGCCGGTGGGCGATTTGGTGGCACAGGAAGTCATCAGCCTGCCGATGCACCCGTATATGACGCACAAACAAGTGCGGCAAGTGGCCGACGCACTCAAAGCGGCCGTTTAAGCGGCCGGCCTCTTCGGAGGCCGTCTGAAAACATACTGACATGAATGCACGCAAACTTTTAGGTTACGCTCTCGGCCCGCTCGGTAGTGCCGCCGTCGGCATTATCTCCCTGCCGCTGATTTCTTGGTATTTTCCGGCGGAAGACATCGGCCGCATCATCATGCTGCAAACCGTGTCGGCATTGATACTGATTGCCGTGGGATTGGGGTTGGATCAAGCGTATATCCGCGAATATTACGCCGCCGGAAACAAAGCGGCTTTGTTTAAAACCACCGTGGTTCCGCCTGTTTTGCTCACTGCGCTGCTGATTGCCGGTATTGCAATATGGAACTTGAACTGGCCGTCTGAAAAGATACTTGAGCTGGACGATACCGCTTTAAGCATATTGTGCCTGTTGTTTTTTACGGGCGTGTTGCTGGTGCGTTATTTCTCGCTGATTTTGCGAATGCAGGAAAAGGCTTTTGCATTTTCATTCAGCCAGTTCACGCCGAAAGTGTTGATTTTGGCATTGGTACTGTGCTGCGTGTTGCTCAAGCTGCCCACCGATACGTTTACTTTGGTATCGGCTTATACGCTGGCCCAGTTGGTTACCGTCGGCGTATTGGTTTTACAAACCCGTACCGAACTGAAAGCCGCCGCCGCTGCGCCGTTATCGCCCCGACAATTGAAAGACACCCTCAATTACGGCCTTCCGTTGGCTTTAGGCGGGCTGGCGTATTGGGGGTTTACTTCGGTAGACCGTTTTTTGCTGAAAAGCTTGGGCGGCCTGTCGGAGTTGGGTATTTACTCGATGGCGGTCAGCTTTGGTGCCATTGCGCTGATTTTTCAAAGCATCTTTTCCACGATTTGGGCACCGATGGTGTTCAAATGGGTCAAAGAAGAAACCAACTTGGATAAAATCGGCCGGATTACCGGCTTGATGACGGATTTAATCGCGGCAATACTCTGCATAGTGGGTATTTGCTCGCCACTAGTTGCTTGGATACTGCCGGAAAAATACGCACCGGTGCAGTTTATCCTGCTTTCCAGCATGTTGTTTCCATTGCTGTATACCCTGACCGAAGTAACCGGCATCGGCATCAATGTGAGCAAGAAAACTTGGTTGATTACCGTGTTTTCAGTCGTTGCCCTGCTGTGTAATTTAGGCTTGCTCTATCGACTGGTTCCCGCTTTGGGCGCGAAAGGTGCGGCAATGTCGACCGCCGTCTCTTTTTGGGTGTTTTCCGTTTTGAAAACGGAAGCCTCTGTGCGTTTGTGGCAGCCGCTGCCGCGCATACAGCTCTACGGCACCATGCTTGCCTGCCTGATTTGCTGTTTGGCCTATACCCGTTGGGGAAATACCGGCAATTATTTTGTTTTCGCTGCCGTTTGGCTGCTGGTGTTGGCAATATTATTGATGAAACACAGAAACATACTTCTTCAGGCGGCCTCGGTTATCAAAGGCCGTCTGAAAAAGTAGGACGTTGAAAACAGAAAATTAAAAGCGTATAGCCATGCATGTATTGATTATCCCTTCGTGGTACCCTACCACCCGCCAAGATATGAACGGCATCTTCTTCCGCCAACAGGCTCAGGCTTTGCAGCATTCCGGCCTGAAAGTGGGCGTGATTGCGCCGATTTTCCGATCCGTGCGCGGCGAACCCGCTTCTATTTTTACCGGCGGCTACGGCATCCGCAGTTATGTTGAAAAAGGGGTTCCGACTTATGTGTATAAAAGCATGTATTTTTTCCCGCGTACCGCACTGGACCGCAACCGCTGGATAAAAGCCGGACGCAAACTGTTTGAACTCTATGTGCGCCAACACGGCAAACCGGACGTTATCCACGCCCACTGCATGAATCACGCCGGAATTCTGGCCCATCAAATCCACGCGGGAACACAGATACCGTACGTTATCACCGAGCACAGCACCACTTATGCGCGGAAACTCATTCGCGACTGGCAATGGGATGCGATGCACAAAGCGGCCGAACAATGCGCATCAAGAATTGCGGTCAGCAAAGATTTCAAGCAACGGCTGGAAAAAGAATACCGCGGCCTTAGTTGGAAATATATTCCCAATATTTTGTCCGCCAACTTCGAAGCACCCGTCGACCTAAACAACAAACCATCGAATACCGACTTTACTTTCTGTTCGGTTGCCCACTTACAGCACAAAAAAGGTTTTGATATTTTATTGCCTGCCTTTGCCGAGGCTTTGAAAAAATATCCGCAACTGAAACTGAAAATCGGCGGCACGGGGCCTGAGGAAGGCAAACTGCACCAATTGGCAGAAAGCCTCGGCCTTAAAGGATCGGTCAGCTTTTTAGGCGGGCTGAAAAGCGATGAGGTGTTGGATTTGATGTATAACAGCGATGCCTTCGTGCTGCCCAGCCGCCATGAAACGTTCGGCGTGGTGTTTATCGAGGCGCTGTCGCAAGGGCTGCCGGTGATTGCCACGCGCTGCGGCGGCCCCGAATCTATCGTTAACGACGATAACGGCCTGCTCGTCCCCTCCGAAAACCGGCAGGCCCTTACCGAGGCATTAATCCATCTGTATGAAAACCGCCGGCATTACAATGCCGCCGTGCTGCGGGAAAACTGTTTGAAAGAATTCGGGGAAAAAAGCGTAACCGCGCAAATCACAGCCGAATACGAGCAAGCCGTTTCCAACAAATAAACAAGCATCAATAAAAAAGCCGGAGTGATTGTGAAACTCAGAAGCCAAACCTTATACATTTTGATGATTTACACCATGCTCTGCGCATACATGGTGGGGCCGATGCTTTCGTTCACGGCAGGCATTCCCCGTATCGACAACCCTCTGTCGTTATTATTCGTATGCTGCACACTTGTCATCGCTTTCTTTGAAAACAAGCGTTTTCCAACTCAAATCGGCATGCCTTTGATATGCCTGAGTTTCATGGCCGCTTGGAGTGCTTTGCACCTGCTTATCTCTACATTGAGCAACACACAATTCGCCGACCTGATGTTTTTCCTCGTCGTGCCCTGCTTTTTCTACATTCTTTACCTTTGCATTTCGAGACATGAAGACCCACTCGGCTTTATCCAGCGTTTGATGATCGTATTCACTTTATTCATCGCTCTGCCGCCGTTAGCAGAAATAGCGATAGGTATGCCTTTTGTAAGCACCTCGGGAGAAGAACTTTCGATTGAATCGGGAGCGGCGAAAGGTTTCTTCTTTAACCCCAATAACATGGCGGCGACGGCTGTTTGCGTTGCCCCTGCAATTTTAATATTTTTCAATTACTTCGGACGTACGGCAAAAGAAAAAACGGCAGGTTGGGCATTGTTTGCTTTATTGGGCGCGGCTATTTTCATCAGTGCCTCCCGAACCGCAATTGCTTGTTACCTTGCCCTGCTGGCTTTACATTTTATCTATCGGAAAAACGGTTTGGCCACGTTAATCGCTTTGGCAGGTACCTATATGCTGTTTGCGATCACGCCTTCGTACATCATCCAGAATTTCCTATTGTCCCTTAACAGCAATCCGTTTTTAGAGCGCCTTTCATCGCGCCTGTATTTATTTCTATATGATTTCGGCAGCGATAATTCCGTATCCTACCGCCAAGAAATTTACAACTACTTTTATGACAATCTGCCTTTTCTGTATACCGGCTACGGCCCGAAAAATTTTAGCGGATATTTCGGCGGTCATCTCAGCTACAGCTTGGGCTTTGAAAACCCGCACAGTTTCATCATCGAACTTTATTTGGGCTTCGGCATCATCTCGTTACTGGCCTTTATCGGGTATGCCGCCGTGTATTGCACCGGAATAATTTTTGCTAAACCGCTTGAAAACAAAATACGCTTTTTCGCCTTGATCGGCATGGCGGTTTTTCTGGTAGCAGGCTTTATCCCCTCTTCCATTTTGCGGCTGCCTTTCGTTTGGATTCCTTGTTTTTTAATTTTTATTTATATCGTTCTCCATACTTCGCAATACAACCGTACTCCGATTTACGGGTTTATCCGTTCCTCTTGGAAACATTTATGAAAATTATCTTAACTTCTTCCATGAGCGGCCTCGGCGGAACAGAGCATGCCACCTTCCGCCTCGGGCGTTTACTGAGCGAACAAGGCCACACTGTTATTTTGGCCTCTTCAGACGGCCCTTTGATTCAAGATGCAGAGAAACTGAGCATAAAATGGTATGAAATTGATTTCTACCAAAGCACGGCCGGCTATTTCAAAGGAATGCTGGCATTCGCCAAAATGCTGAAACTCGAAAAACCGGATATCGTGCACTGCCAGATGGCCCGTATCGTGCCTGCCTGTGCCGTGGCGGCGAAAATCGCTTCGCCCAAAACCAAAGTGTTCTACCATGCCCGCGGCCTCAACCCTGAAACTTATCCGAAAATCGCCAAACTTTTCGACAAGCTCGGCGTGTATATCATCGCCAATTGCAGACACGAACAGCAAAAACTGATCCGACACGGGTTTCCCGCCTCCCGCATTGACTACACCTACAATGCCCTGCCCGAAATCGATTCGGTTCCTGAAAAAACCGAAAAAGATTACGTGATGCTCGGCACGCTTTCCCGTTTGGATAAAGTTCGCGCGGTTAATCTGGCCATTGATATGGTGAAAGTACTGCTCGACCGCGGCTTATCCGTACGGCTTTCGGTTGCCGGTATCGGCGAAGAGTTGGAAAACCTGAAAGCGCAGGCCCGCCGCTTGGGAATGGACGACAAAGTGATTTTCCTCGGCGGGGTACGCGATTTGAACGCTTATTTCAAAGAAGTCGACATTCTGCTCAACACACCCGTTTTGGTAGGCGACCACGGTGCCGGAGTCGGTAACAATACGCTTGAAGCAGGCTTGTACGGCGTGCCCGTGGTTACTTATGATGTGGCGGGCGTATCCGAAATCGTACTCAACGGCAAAACGGGCTATTGCATTCCGTTTGAAGACAAAACCGCCTTTGCCGATGCGGTCGAAACGCTGGTACGCGATGCCTCTCTGCGCCGACAAATGGGAACCGCTTTAAAACAACATGTCGAAACCCTCTGTTCCGACGAAGAGATTTACCGCACCACCATGGCAGCATACAACATGTAAACAAGAGGTAAGCCGGATGAGAATTACCATTGTCGCCCCTTATTGCTCGCTGCCTGCCGAGCCGCATTTCAACCGCTTCTGGTATCTTGCCGAGCTGTTGTCCCAATCGCATGACGTTTTGCTGATTACCAGCAACTTCAAGCATTACGACAAATGTTTCAGACGGCCTCGGGATGCCGAAACAGCTTCCAGAGGCCGTCTGAAAGTGATGTTGCTCAACGAAAGCGGCTACAACAAAAACGTATCGCTGGCACGGGTGCAGAGCCATCATGTATTTGTTAAAGAATTCGAACGATGGCTTGCCGGCTGCCGCCCCGGTGATCAGAGTGTCGTATATTCCGCCTATCCGCTGATCGCCACCAACATTCTGCTGGGGCGACACAAAGCCCGTTTGGGCTACAAACTGATTATCGACGTGCAGGACGTTTGGCCGGAATCTTTTTCTTCGGTTGTGCCTTTCTTGAAAAAAATACCGCACAACCTGCTGCCGTTTGCCTCGCGCGCCAATGCTGCCTACCGCTGTGCGGACGGCTTGGTCGCAGTATCGCAAAGCTACCTCGACCGCGCCCAAGAAGCCAACCCGAACGCGCCCGGAGAAGTGGTTTATATCGGTGCTGATTTTGAAAAACTGGCCACCGCTCCGGCCAAAACATTCGGCGACAATAAAACCCGCTTTTTCTATTTGGGCACGCTGAGTTTCAGCTACGATGTCGAAACCGTTTGCAAAGGCATACGGCAACTTGCCAACGAGGGCGAAAACGTAGAACTGCATGTTATGGGTGGCGGCCCCGATTTAGACAAACTCAAACAATATGAATCCAATTCGGTTAAATTTTACGGTTTCCTTCCTTATGCGGAAATGATGTCAGTGGCCAAAGGTTGCGATATCGCCGTCAACCCGATTCATTCTTATGCCATGCAATCGATTACCAACAAACTCTCCGACTACATGGCTTTGCAGAAACCGATTCTCAACAGCCAAATCAACCGGGAAGTTGCGGAAGTACTGACGCTGGTGCCACATGCCGATTACCGGTCGGGCGATGTGGCGGATTTTGTAGCGGCGGCAAGAAAAATTCTGCTGCATAAAAACGATCCCGTGCAGTCGGAAGAAATCAAACGCCGCTTCAAACGCGATATCGCCTATCAAAAAATCGTCAACCTTATCGAAAGGTTAGGCCATGCATAAACTGCTCAAACGCCTGCTCGACATCATTGCCTCGGCATTAGGGTTGATTGTTTTATCCCCCGTGTTTCTGGTGTTGATTTACCTGATCCGTAAAAATCTCGGTTCGCCGGTATTTTTTACCCAAACCCGCCCGGGCATGAACGGCAAGCCTTTCAAAATGGTTAAATTCCGCTCGATGCGCGATGCGGCGGATTCAGACGGCCATCCCCTTCCCGACAACGAACGCCTGACCCCGTTCGGCCGCAAACTGCGCTCCACCAGCCTCGACGAACTGCCGGAACTTTGGAATGTCTTAAAAGGGGAGATGAGTTTGGTCGGCCCCCGCCCGCTGCTGATGGAATACCTGCCGCTGTATAACGCTTTCCAATACCGCCGCCACGAAATGAGGCCGGGCATTACGGGGTGGGCGCAGGTAAACGGCAGAAACGCCATTTCATGGAACGAAAAATTCCAATTGGATGTCTGGTATATAGACAACCATTCTTTTTGGTTGGATTTGAAGATTTTGCTGCTGACCGTAAAAAAAGTATTCGTCCGCGAAGGCATCTCGGCAGAGGGCGAAGCCACCACAACCAAATTTACAGGCAATGAAGATAATGAATAACAAACTGGCCGTTATCGGTGCGGGCGGGCACGCCAAAGTGATATTGGACGCGGCTTTGTTGATGGAAAAGTGGGAAACCGTGGTCTTTCTCGACGATTATCATAACGGCAAAAAAACCGAATTTATGGGCTTTCCGCTGCTCGGCGGCTGCGGGCTGCTCGGGCAAACCGTTACCCCCGACCAATATGATGTCGCCCTCGCCATAGGCGACAATGCAACCCGCAAGAGGCGTTTTGAAGAAGTGGAAAAAATGGGCTTCCACCTACCCGTTATCACCCACCCCTCCGCCGTCGTCAGCCGTTTTGCCAAGGTAGAACACGGAACGGTTATCTTCGCGCAAGCCGTTGTAGGTGCCGGAGCACATATAGGAAAAGGGGTAATCATCAACAATTCGGCCACGGTCGATCATGATTGCCGGCTAGGTGATTTCGTGCACATCAGCCCCGGTTCTCATTTGGCAGGAAACACTTCTATCGATGAATTGAGTTGGATAGGAATCGGCAGTTGTACCCGGCAAAACAGCAAAGTAGGAAAAAACTGCATCATCGGCGCAGGAGCTGCCGTTATCGAAAATATTCCCGACAATGAAACCGCATTCGGTATCCCCGCCCAAAAACTGACAAGGTAGAAAAACATGCTAAACACCTCACTTGCCCCGTGGCCTTCGTTTACCCAAGAAGAGGCCGATGCCGTATCCCGCGTATTGCTCTCCAATAAAGTCAATTATTGGACGGGCACGGAATGCCGCGAGTTTGAACAAGAATTTGCCGCTTTTGCCGGCACGCAATACGCGGTTGCACTCGGCAACGGCACGCTGGCTTTAGACGTTGCCCTTAAAGCCATGGGCATCGGTGCGGGTGACGATGTGATCGTTACCCCGCGCACGTTTTTGGCTTCTGCCTCATCGATTGTTACAGCCGGTGCCAACCCCGTGTTTGCCGACGTGGATTTAAACAGCCAAAACATTTCCGCCGAAACCATTCAGACGGCCTTAACTCCGAATACCAAAGCCATTATCGTGGTGCATTTGGCCGGTATGCCCGCTGAAATGGACGCGATTATGGCTTTGGCCGACAAGCACAATCTGTGGGTCATCGAAGACTGCGCCCAAGCCCACGGCGCGAAATACAAAGGCAAACCGGTCGGCTCCATCGGCCATGTCGGCGCATGGTCGTTCTGCCAAGACAAAATCATGACCACCGGCGGCGAAGGCGGCATGGTTACCACCAACGATAAAGCGTTGTGGTCGAAAATGTGGTCGTATAAAGACCACGGCAAAAGCTACGATGCCGTGTACAACCGCCAACATCCGCCCGGCTTCCGCTGGCTGCACGAAAGTTTCGGCACCAACTGGCGCATGATGGAAATGCAGGCCGCCATCGGCCGCATCCAGCTCAAACGTATGCCGGAATGGACGGCCAAACGCCAAGCCAACGCCGCCAAGCTGGAGGCCGTCTTAAAAAACTTCGGCAGCATCCGTTTGGTGAATGTTCCCGACTACATCGAACACGCGCAATACAAATTCTATGCGTTCGTGAAACCCGAAAACCTCAAAGCAGGCTGGAGCCGCGACCGCATCGTCGAAGAATTAGGCGCGCGCAAAGTGCCGTGCTATCAGGGCAGCTGCTCGGAGGTGTATTTGGAAAAAGCCTTCGACAACACGCCGTGGCGGCCGAAAGAGCGTTTGAAAAACGCGGTGGAATTGGGCGACACCAGCCTGATGTTTTTGGTGCACCCGACCATCACGCCCGAACAAATCGATTTCTGCTGTAAAAACATCGAATCCGTGTTGAAAGAAGCAACAAAATAAACATAACCCGCTTTCTGCCAAAGGCCGTCTGAAAGGCAGGATATTGCGTGGGCCCGACCCATATCAACGTCATAACAATCTTACTCAGAGTACACCGCCATGAACCTGGAAACGCTGTTGACGCTACCCCGTAATGTCAAAAAAACCTTTTTCGTGATTCACGATGCCGTTGTAATCTTTGTAGCTTTCTGGTTTGCCCAAAGCCTGAAAGCCAGTTACAACGAAGAATGGTCCAACCCCGCCAACTGGCTGGCTTTCGGCAGTACCGCCGTGCTGACTATCCTGCTGTTTATCAAACTGGGTCTGTACCGTGCCGTTACCCGTTACGTAAGTACCCGTGTTCTGACTACGGCGGTCTTGGGCTGCTTCATCTCGGCAATGCTGTTTTTCTTAAGCGTGTTGATATTCGAACAGCGGCTGCGGTTGGCTTTGCCGATTGTTTATTTCTTGCTGCTGGTCGTGTTGGTTACCAGCTCACGCATGATACTGAAAACCATTTTGTCCGACCGCCGCCGTAGAAAACATATGATTCCCGTCATCATCTACGGCGCAGGCCAATCGGGGCGGCAGCTTTTGGAAGCCATCAAACAAGTCAGCGAATATTATGCGGTTGCTTTTGTAGACGACAACACCGCCATCCAGTGTACGCTGATTTACGATCTGATGGTGTACAAGCCGTCTGAACTCGACGATCTGATCAACCGCTACGGTGTCGAAAAAATCCTGCTGGCCATTCCGAGCGCCACGCAGGAAGAACGCAAAATCATTGTCGAACGTTTGAAAGCGTATCCATGCGAAGTGCTGGCGATTCCCGGCATGAAAGATTTGGTAGACGGTAAAATTACTGTCAGTGCCTTGAAAAAAATCTCGGTTGTCGACCTACTCGGCCGCGACCCCGTAGCTCCCGACGACAAACTGATGGGAGCCGACATTACCGGAAAAGTAGTCATAGTTACCGGTGCGGGCGGTTCTATCGGTTCGGAGTTGTGCCGCCAGATTATCCGCTACCGCCCGGCCAAACTGCTGCTGTTCGAATTATCCGAGTTTTCGCTGTACAGCATCGATAAAGAACTGTTCGAATTTCAGACGGCCTCGAACACCCATATCGAAGTTATCCCCCTGCTCGGTTCCATACAGCACCGCAAACGTCTTTTTACCATCATGAAAGCATACGGCGTGCAAACCGTGTATCACGCCGCCGCCTACAAACACGTACCCATGGTGGAATTCAACACCATCGAAGGCGTGCGAAACAATGTGTACGGCACCCTCTTCTGCGCACAGGCGGCAATCGATGCGGACGTGGAAACTTTCGTGCTGATTTCCACCGACAAAGCCGTCCGCCCCACCAATACCATGGGTGCGAGCAAACGCATGGCCGAGCTCTGCCTGCAAGCATTGGCCGCCGAACCCGGCCAGAAAACCCGCTTCTGTATGGTGCGTTTCGGCAACGTGCTCGGTTCTTCCGGTTCGGTTGTGCCCGTATTTGAAAAACAAATCGCCGCCGGCGGTCCTGTTACGCTGACCCACGAAGACATCACCCGTTACTTCATGACTATACCCGAAGCCGCCCAGCTGGTGATTCAGGCCGGAGCGATGGGTAAAGGCGGCGACGTATTTGTGCTCGACATGGGCGAATCGGTCAAAATCATCGACCTTGCCCGTCAAATGATCCGCCTCAGCGGTTTGGAAGTAAAAGACGAAAATCACCCCGACGGAGACATCGAAATCAAAGTTACCGGATTGCGTCCGGGTGAAAAATTATATGAAGAATTGTTAATCGGAGATGACGTACAAAAGACCACACACCCCCGAATTATGACAGCCAGCGAGGTAATGCTGCCTTGGAGCGAGCTATCCGACATTCTCGAACGTATGGATTCGGCATGCAAAGAAATGAACCAAATGGCCCTTCGCCAACTCTTACTCGAAGCACCAACCGGTTTTACCCCCAAAGACGACATATGCGATTTGGTTTGGAAACAAAACCTCAAGGCCGTCTGAACACCCTGCTCTTCATTTCCTGTTTTCAGACGGCCTCACGAAACCAATGAGAAGGACGAATTACGTGAACATCAGAAAACTCACTGTTATCAGCTTTTCCCTGCTGGTTTTCACGGCAGGCTGTACCGTTATCCCCGGGTCGGGACTCCCCACACGCAATAAAACCGTGGTTTATGAAAACAACGAAACCGTTGCCGACACCAAACTCGATAACAGAGTCAATATCTACCCGATTACCCTCGGCTTGGTGGAGCGCATGCAGGAATCTCCCCGCCGTGCCTTAAGCAACCCGGCTCTGGAACGCCAAAAAGCAGCTTACCGCTACCGCATCGGCAGCGGCGACGTATTGAACATTCTGGTGTGGCACCACCCCGATCTGAACACACCCACCCCCATCAGCACCAACCCCGAAAGCAAACAGGTCAGCAACGGGGCATGGGTGGACGAATCAGGCTATCTTGCCTACCCGCTGGCAGGGAAAATCTATGCCCGCGGCAAAACCCTGCCCCAATTGCAAAAAATCCTCACAAGCCGTCTGAAACGCTACATCAAAAGACCGCAGGTTTCCGTCAACATAGCCGAATTCCGCTCGCAACGCGTTTCCGTATCGGGAGCAGTGGCCAAGCCCGGCCAATTTCCCGTTACCAATATCCCGCTCACCTTGGTTGACGTAATCGACCAAGCCGGCGGTGCGGCCGAAAACGCCGATACCAACAACATCAAATGGACTAAAAACGGCATAGAACGCACCATTTCACTGCAAGACATCCGCCAATACGGTGATTTGTCGCAAAACCTGCTATTAAGCGGAGGCGACATCGTTTATGTGCCCACTACCGAAAACAGCCGTGTTCACGTAATGGGTGAAGTCGGCAAACAAACCACGCTGCGTATCGGCAGCCACGGTCTGACCCTCACGCAGGCTTTGGGCGATGCAGGCGGCATGAACCAAATAACGGCTAATGCTTCGGGCGTGTTCGTTATCCGCAACGCACCTTACGACCGTAAAAAACCGATACACGTTTACCAGCTTAATCTGAAAGACGCTTCGGCCTATGCGCTGGCCAACCGTTTCAAACTGCGTACCGATGACGTGGTGTATATCACCGCCGCTCCGGTGGCACGCTGGAACCGCGTCATTTCACAGCTGACAAGCTCGATTACCAACGCCAATTCTTTGGACAACACGTTCAAATAGTCAGCTGATGTTGTAGTCCGACAGGTTTTAAACGTGATGTACCAAAAGATTTTGATTGTCTGTATCGGCAACATTTGCCGCTCCCCTACCGCCGAACGGCTTTTGCAGCAGAAAATGCCGCTTCTAAACATATCTTCAGCAGGATTGCGTGCGGTAACAGGTAAAGATGCCGAATTGCAAGCAATTAGAACAGCGCTCAAACACGGTGTGATTGTCGCGGGGCATACTGCCCGCCAGCTTACACCGGAAATGTGCAAAGAAGCGGATCTGATTCTAGTGATGGAACCCATACACATCGAGATGGTGGCGGATATTCTGCCGGAAGCCAGACGGAAAACCATGCTGTTTGCCCAATGGCTGCCCAAAAAAAGCATTCCCGACCCATTCCAGCAACCGGAAGAAGTTTTCGAAGCCGTTTACCGGCAGCTTGCTGATGCGGCAGAACAATGGGCGATGAAACTGACCCTCAGACCCTAATCCGATAAAAATATAACCGATAAAGCTTAAGGAAATTCCGATAATGGCTAAACACTATCCTCCTTTTCCGCAAAATAACGGCAACGGTGGCGAAATCGACCTCGGGCAGCAAATACACAGCCTGTTGGCCTACAAAAAACCGATTCTTACTGCGGTGCTGGCAGGCGGCCTGCTCGGTGCCCTGTACAGCGTTTCGGCCACCCCGGTATACCGTGCCGATGCCATGCTTGAAATCGAAACCAAGCAAAACCAGATTCTTTCCGAAATCAATGCGGTATACAGACCGGACAACCCACCGACTTCGGATGCTGAAATCGAACTGGTTCAGTCGCGCTTGGTTATCGGTAAAACCGTGGACGATTTGCAGCTCGACCAAACCATCACTCCCGAATATTTTCCCGTATTCGGACGTTTGGCACACAACCTCAGCAGCGATGTCGAACCCGAGCTGAAAATCCACACTTTCACTGTTGATAAAGAATGGCTGAATGAGCCGTTTACACTCACTGCAACCGACAAAAAAACCTACAAACTCGAGCTACCCAACGGCAAAGTGTTGGAAGGCCGGGTCGGGCAGCCACTGAAAATCAACGCGAAAACCACCTTACAGGTCAATCAGATTTTGGCTGATGCCGGCCAAAAATTCTCAATGGTCAAACATTCAAGACTGAGTGCCATCGAAAACATCAAACAGAACCTCACCGTATCCAGTAAAGGCAAAACCAGCCCGATTATCAATCTGGCTTATACGGGTGAAGATTCCGAAAAAATCCACGCCATACTCAACAGCATTGCCGACAACTATGTCAACCAAAACGTCAACCGTGATGTTCAGGTTGCCGCCAGCGGATTGGCTTTTATCAGCAGCGAGCTGCCCCGTTTGCGCGAAACGCTGCAAGATGCCGAAAACAAATTAAACGAATACCGCCGGAAAAGCGGCTCGCTTGATATTCCCGTCGAATCCAAAGGGGCACTTGAAAGCCTGATTAATATCGAAGCCCAAATCACCACACTGAAAACCGAAGAAGCAGGAATGGCCGAGCTGTACACGCCCGAGCACCCGTCATACAAAGCCGTACTCGACAAACTGGCCGTGCTGCAAAAAGCCAAAAGCAAAATCAACCAACAAATCGCCGACCTGCCGAACACCCAGCAGGAAGTCATCCGCCTGACGCGCGACGTCGAGACCAACCAAACCACCTACACTCAGCTTTTAGCCAAACAACAAGAGCTCAACATCTTGAAGGCCAGCTCGCAGGGCAACGTGCGTATTATCGACTATGCCGACGTACCTGAAAAACCCGTAGCTCCCCGAAAAGGCATGATTACCCTGCTGACAGCCTTAACTGCAGGCATGATTGCTTCAGCTTGGTACCTGTTGCGTTCCGGTGTACGTAAAGGCCTGACTACGCCGTCTGAAATCGAGCACATGGGCATGGAAGTGGCCGCCATCGTACCCTTATCGAAAGTGCAAAGCCGCTACAGCAACAAACTGAAGCCGCTTACGGGCCGCTCGGACTTCCTGCTGGGCGAACAAGAGCCTACCGATGCCGCCATCGAAGCTTTGCGTGCTCTGCGTACCAATATTTACTTCTCAATGATCGGTGCTAAAAACAATATCTTGATGGTAACCGGCAGTGCACCCGATGTCGGTAAATCTTTTATTTCGTCGAATCTGGCCACCGTGATGGCACAATCGGGCAAAAGAATCCTGCTGATAGATGCCGACATGCGCAAGGGATATTTGGATCAGCTTTTCAATGCCCGTGCCGATGAAGGCCTTGCCGAGATTTTGGAAGGCAAAGTTTCTCCGGGGCAAGCCGTTCAGGAAACCCAAATCAACCATCTGGACTTCATCAGCCACGGCACCATGCCTGAAAATCCTTCCGAGCTGCTGATGGACGGCCGTCTGAAATCACTGCTGCTGCGTGCCAGCCAACGTTATGACTATGTAATCATCGATACGCCGCCGGTATTGTCTGTTACCGATGCCAATATTATCGGCCAACACGCCGGCATTACCTTGCTGGTAACGCGCTATGAGATTACCACCGCCCGCGAGCTGGACAACAGCGTCAACCGCCTGTTGCAGAGCAATGTAGACATCCACGGCGTGATTCTGAACGGCATGAAACGCAATTCGCACGACGGCTACGCCTATTATGCAGCCTATGTAAATAAAGATAAGAATTAAAGCGTACCAAATTTCACGACACAAAGAGGCCGTCTGAAAAGATTCTTTCAGACGGCCTCTCCGACATATATATCCAAAATTCAGAAAGATCTAACTGTCGTCATCCTCCCGCCCCAGCAGCATCGCGTCCCCATAACTGAAAAAGCGGTATTTCTGTTCGACCGCATGGCGGTAAACGTGGCGGATGTGTTCCGTGCCCGAAAACGCACTTACCAGCATCAGCAAAGTCGATTTCGGCAGATGGAAATTGGTAACCAAACGGTCGACCACCTTGAAACTGTAGCCCGGCGTGATAAAGATATCCGTATCGCCCCTGCCCGCTTTCAGACGGCCTGTTTCCCTTGCCGCCGACTCCAACGCCCGCATCGACGTTGTGCCCACCGCCCACACTTTATTTCCCCTACGGTGAGCCGCTTCAACCATTTCTACCGTTTCAGACGGCACATCGAACCATTCGCTGTGCATCTTGTGTTCGGCAATATTCTCCACCCGCACCGGCTGGAACGTGCCCGCCCCCACATGCAGCGTTACTTCGGCCGTCTGAATACCTTTGCCGCGCAAAGCCGTCAGCAACTCTTCGGTAAAATGCAACCCGGCCGTCGGAGCCGCTACCGCTCCCTGATGTTTCGCATAAACGGTTTGGTAACGGTTGTCGTCGTTATCGTCCGCCGCACGTTCAATATAAGGCGGCAACGGTAAACGGCCGTTGTTTTCCAACAGATCATATACACTTTGGCTTCCCCCAAAACGCAGGCAGAACAACTCGCCCACACGTTCCACCATCGTGGCGGCGATACCGCCGTCAAACACCAGTTCCGTACCCGGTTTCGGCGATTTTGACGAACGTATATGCGCCAATGCGGTATGTTCGTCCAACACCCGCTCGATTAAGGCCTCGATTTTACCGCCGCTGGCTTTCTGACCGAACAAACGGGCTTTCATGACTTTAGTATTGTTAAATACCAGCACATCACCCGCATCCACATATTCCGGCAAATCATTAAATATCCCATCACACAACTGTTTACCCGGCAACGCAACCAGCAAACGACTGCTCCCGCGCACGGCAGGCGGATGCTGTGCAATCAATTCATCCGGCAGTTCGAAATCAAAATCGGAGATATGCATCGGTGGAATCCGTAAAAAAACAGGCCGCTATTATAGCGGAAGAATCCTTTAGCAGACATGAAGCCGCAATACCGCCTTTATTGCATACAAACAACGTTATTCTTCCGGCATCAGTTGATGTTAAAATAACGCAGTAGAACAAATACTCAATTAAATTTTCCACAAATGACAGCAAAAACAGAAACTGATTTTTACAGGCCAAAACTGCCTTTTTTTGATATTTTGCTGGACATTTAACAGCAAGTTAGTGAAAATAGCCGAATATTCTTTTTTGTAACAACCTGTAAACAGCATAGAATTCCAATCCTAATCCTGCCTGATACTCGATTTTCAGCCACAGGATTATTTATTTTTCATAGCACAGAAAACGCGGTAAATCGCGCTCTGCACAGCCTCAAGCACAAGGAACCATATTATGGACTTACGCAAACTGAAAAAACTGATCGACTTGGTTGAAGAATCGGGCATCGCCGAAATCGAAGTAACCGAAGGCGAAGAAAAAGTACGTATCACCCGTTCCACTGCCCCGCAGCAAGCCATCTATGCCGCACCGACTGCCGTCCACCATGCGGCGCCCGCCCCGGTAACACCGGCCACCGCCGCGCCGGCGGCAGCACCCTCCGCGCCGGCAGCACGCGATTTGACCAATGCGCAAAAATCACCGATGGTCGGTACCTTCTACCGCGCTCCCAGCCCCTCTTCCCCTCCTTTTGCAGAAGTCGGCCAAACCGTTAAAGCCGGCGATACTTTATGCATTATCGAAGCCATGAAGCTGATGAATGAAATCGAAGCCGAGAAATCAGGCGTTATCAAAGAAATTCTGGTAGAAAACGGCCATCCCGTCGAATACGGCGAACCGCTGTTTATCATCGAATAATATTTCAGGCGGCCTCGGTTATGTATCGGGCCGTCTGAAACCCGTCAGAACCAAAGTCCGCAAACTTTGCCCGTTCATTCCGAAAGACACCGTATGTTGAAAAAAGTCTTGATTGCCAACCGTGGCGAAATCGCGCTCCGCGTATTACGCGCCTGCCGCGAAATGGGTATCGCCACCGTAGCCGTACACTCCGAAGCAGACAAAGACAGCCTGCATGTAAAACTGGCCGATGAATCCGTATGTATCGGCCCCGCCCCTTCCCCGCAAAGTTATCTGAATGTTCCCGCCATTATTTCTGCCGCCGAAGTAACCGGTGCCGATGCCATCCATCCCGGCTACGGCTTTCTGGCTGAAAACGCCAGCTTCGCCGAACAAGTGGAACAATCGGGTTTTACCTTTATCGGCCCCCGTCCCGACACCATTCGCATGATGGGCGATAAAGTGTCGGCCAAGCATGCCATGATCGAAGCGGGCGTACCTTGTGTACCCGGTTCCGACGGTGCATTGCCCGACGACGACAAAGAAATCTTAAAAATTGCCGATAAAGTGGGCTTCCCCGTGATTATCAAAGCATCCGGCGGCGGTGGCGGACGCGGCATGCGCGTGGTCGAGAAAAAAGAAGACCTGCTCAAATCGGTGGAAATGACCAAAACCGAAGCCGGAGCCGCATTCGGCAACCCCATGGTTTACATGGAACGCTATCTGCAAAAACCGCGCCATGTCGAAATTCAAGTTCTCGCCGACGAGCACGGCAACGCCATTTACTTGGGCGAGCGCGACTGCTCCATGCAGCGCCGCCACCAAAAAGTCATTGAAGAAGCCCCTGCGCCCGGCATCACCCAAGCCGAACGTGAAAAAATCGGCGAAGCCTGCGTAGCCGCCTGCAAACGCATCGGCTACCGCGGCGCGGGCACATTTGAATTTTTGTATGAAGACGGAGAATTCTTCTTCATCGAAATGAACACCCGCGTGCAAGTGGAACACCCCGTTACCGAGCTCATCAGCGGTGTCGACATCGTGCAGGAACAAATCCGCGTTGCCAGCGGCCTGCCCCTGCAATACCAGCAGAAAGACATCCGGCTCGAAGGCCACGCATTCGAATGCCGTATCAACGCCGAAGACCCTTACAACTTCATCCCCAGCCCCGGCCTGATTGAAAGCTGCCATCTGCCCGGCGGCCTCGGCATCCGCGTCGACAGCCACATTTATCAAGGCTACCGCATA
The DNA here is from genome assembly GCF_900637855.1 of Neisseria animaloris. NCBI lineage: Bacteria > Pseudomonadati > Pseudomonadota > Betaproteobacteria > Neisseriales > Neisseriaceae > Neisseria > Neisseria animaloris. The sequence goes on along the minus strand of NZ_LR134440.1, from coordinate 1,870,898 downwards.
CCGCCAAACTACGACAGCTTGATCGGCAAAATCTGCGTACACGGCAAAACCCGCGAACAAGCCATGGCCAAAATGCGCGTGGCGTTGGCAGAGCTGGCGATTACCGGCATCAAAACCAACACTGCCCTGCACCGCGATTTGTTTATCGACCCCGGCTTCAGCCAAGGCGGAGTGAGCATCCACTATCTCGAAAAATGGCTGGAAGAGAAAAAAGCCAGGGAAGCCAAATAAGCACGTATCCGCCCGCATGGAGGCCGTCTGAAAGATTTCAGACGGCCTTTTTCAATAGGCACTTATCCGTTAGAATGACCACCACTTTCCCGAACACATGCCGTCTGAAAAACAGTTTCAGACGGCCTCAACCTTGAAAGATGCCATGTCTTACCAACAGATCACCATTGCCGTAAACGACCACACCGCCGAACGCCTTGCCGATGCCTTAATGGAGCACGGCGCACTTTCCGCCGCCATTGAAGATGCCTATGCAGGCACCGCTAACGAACAAGCCATCTTCGGCGAACCCGGTATGCCCACCGAACAAATCTGGCAGCAAAGCAAAGTGATTGCCCTGTTCGACGAGCACACCGATGCCGCTTCGATTATCGCCGCCGCCGCGCAAGACTGCTGCATTGCCACCCCCGCATACGACAAAGAATTCCTGCCCGAACAAGACTGGGTACGCCTTACCCAAGCGCAATTCGACCCCATCCGGATTTCCGACCGCCTGTGGATTACCCCTTCATGGCACGAAGCCCCCGCCGGAGATGCAGTCAACCTGCAACTCGACCCCGGCTTGGCGTTCGGCACCGGCAGCCACCCCACCACCCGCCTTTGCCTGCAATGGCTCGACAGCAATCTGAAAGGCGGCGAATCGGTGCTGGATTACGGCTGCGGTTCCGGCATCCTCGCCATAGCCGCCCTGAAACTCGGCGCAGGTTCCGCCACCGGTGTGGATATCGACGAACAAGCCATCCGCGCCAGCAACGGCAACGCCGCTCAAAACGATGCGCCCGCCGATTTCTACCTGCCCGATGCCCTGCCGCAAGGCCAGTTTGATGTTGTAGTCGCCAATATCCTCGCCAACCCGCTGCGTATGCTCGGCAGTCTGCTGGCAGAGCGCACCAAACAAGGCGGACGCATTGTTTTATCGGGTATTTTGGAAGAACAAATCGAAGAAATGAGCGAAATCTACAACCAATGGTTCGAGCTTGCTCCCGCCCGAACCGACGACGGCTGGGCATGCTTGAGCGGCGTTAAACGCTGATCCAATCCGGTTTGAAACCATCGGCAAGTATCGGGAGGCCGTCTGAAACCGTGTTTTCAGACGGCCTCCCGATATGCTTTTCCTTAACAACAAACTTCACCGCCATATCAGCCGCCGAAATTCTGATTACAGACAATTTTTATTTATAAAGCATACACATAGAATAAAAAACAACACTCCTCTTCCTGCCGGATAAATAAATTCTTACTTAAATATACCTTTCCTTTACGATTATGTTACATTTGAAAACGTTTTAATCGTTTTTCCAAAGAAAATATTTTTTATTGTTAATTATTCAAAGAAAAAGAGATAACCGATGAAAATCAAAAGAATATTGACAGCATGCACACTTGTTTCCGCTCTGGCAGCTTGTTCAGGAAGCGGCGGCAGCCCGAACACACACCCCACGAATACCACCCTCCAACAGTCTTTGGAGCAGATGCGCAAACAATCGAACAAGCAGCATCAAAACCTAACGGACATTACCGGCGTTTATCAATCCACTTCAATAAGGGTAGACGGCAGCCTGAAACGCGATCCGATCATCGCACCGATCAACAATATAGGCAGCGTCCACACCTTGCAAATCGGGCGCACGGTTGTCGATTTAATTCCTGCTGGAGCGGATGAAACACAACCCGTTATCCGCCATATTTCAAAAAACGAACACCTTGTTTTGGGAAATAATTTAAAACATGCCGCTTACGGCTGGCACACAAAACTCGAACCGGCAGGCGGGGCAACCGGCACCTTGTTTTTCCAAGGCAAGCTGACCCCGTCCGACCAAATGCCCGAAAAAGGTACGGCCGTTTATAACGGTTTGGCACTGTACACCGGCAAAGACAGCGTTACCGGCAACGTTTTGGCACACATAGAAGGGAAATCCACCTTTAACGTAAACTTTGCCGACAACACCGTTAAAGGCAACATTTCCGCCAACAACCGGGAATTCGAAACCGCGCATTTCAATGCCGATATCAAAGGCAATCTATTTACCAGCCGTGAAGATGCCGCCAATAAAATCGACGGCTTGTTTTACGGCCCCAATGCTGCGGAAATGGCCGGCATTTTCTCGGGACAATCCGGCACCAACCACTTTAAAGGGGTTTTCGGAGCAAAAAAATAAACACAAACCTTTTATTACGATCAATACTTTGCACAACCAAACCATGCAGCCGCCGTTTTCCGATGATCCGGCAGGCAATTCTCCGTGCCGGCGGCATTACCATTGTCAGGGATAAACAAACTGGCTAAACTAATCGTGCTTCAAGGCCGTCTGAAACCGGTTTTCAGACGGCCTCAACATTACCCGCCGCTGTAAACATTGCGCTTGCAGCCCGAGCACGTCAGCGTCATTGCGCCGCTGCGAAACCCGATAAAGAAAGACACGATATGACCGTATCCCCCGTAGCCTTGCGCCGCCAAACCGAGCGCAAGCCCCATGCTACCGCCCAATACTGGCGCAAATGCCAAGTTGAAGAACTGTTTGAAATGCCGTTTTTGGATTTGGTTTACAAAGCCGCCGCCATCCACCGCGAACACTTCAACCCGCAAGAAGTCCAGCTTTCCACCCTGCTTTCCATCAAAACCGGCGGCTGCCCCGAAGATTGCGAATACTGCCCGCAATCGGCGCACTACAACACCGGCCTCGAAAAAGCCAAAATGATGGACGTGGAAGAAATTCTCGAAAAAGCCAAAATCGCCAAATCGCGCGGCGCCAGCCGTTTCTGCATGGGTGCGGCGTGGCGCGGCCCCAAACCGAAAGACGTAGAAACCGTGTCGGAAATCATCAAAGCCGTCAAAGGCTTGGGTTTGGAAACCTGCGGCACTTTCGGCATGCTTGAAGACGGCATGGCCGAAGATTTGAAAAACGCCGGTCTCGACTACTACAACCACAATCTCGACACCGACCCCGACCGCTACAACGACATCATCCACACCCGCCAACACGAAGACCGCATGGACACGCTGGGCAAAGTGCGCGGCGCAGGTTTGAAAGTGTGCTGCGGCGGCATCGTGGGCATGAACGAAACCCGCCCCGAACGCGCCGGCTTAATCGCCAGCCTCGCCAACCTCGACCCGCAGCCCGAAAGCGTGCCGATTAACCAATTGGTAAAAGTGGAAGGCACGCCGCTCGCAGATGCCGAAGATTTGGACTGGACGGAATTCGTGCGCACCATCGCCGTCGCCCGCATTACCATGCCGAAAAGCTATGTTCGCCTGTCCGCCGGCCGCACCGCCATGCCCGAAGCCATGCAGGCCATGTGTTTTATGGCGGGTGCAAACTCGATTTTCTACGGCGACAAACTGCTTACCACTGAAAACCCCGAAGAAGACGGCGACCGCGTGTTGATGGAAAAATTGGATCTGTATCCGTTGCAGCATCAGACCGATGCTTAACCGCAAAGCTGTTACAGGATAATACAGAGGCCGTCTGAAGCTTTGTTTTCAGACGGCCTCTTCACATTCCTCAAAAACCCTTCATTAAACCGCCATAATCATTCTTTATTTTTTACCGTTTCTCCTTATCAAACGCATTTTCAAAGTAAAACATCATGCAAGAACAATACCAACCGTCTGCCGTCGAACCAGCAGCGCAAACCAAATGGGACGAAGCCCGTTTGTTTAACGTGGCCGAAGACGCCCCCAAACTCAAATACCTACTGCCTCACCATGTTCCCCTACCCCAGCGGCAAGCTGCACATGAAACGCCATCATCGACCGCAAAATTGCCTCCTTCAACTGCAGCACTCAAACGGTAAAAAGCCTCGGAGCATTCTGAGGCCTCATTTTGTCAAAACGTTTCTGCCTGATAAGTAAACACTTTAACTATGTCTATTCCGTTGCCTGCGTAAAATCGTTTTGGCAGAGTCCACCATAGCGACAAAACCTGCAGCACACATCATGGCATCTTTCAAAACCAAACGTCCCGCACCGGAAAGATACGGGAATCCGGTGTGCGCATCTTTGCCATGAACCCAAGTTTCAGGGGTGAAAATCAAAAATGTGTAGGTAACGAAAGGGGTCAAGAAACATAATGCCGCACCTACGAAACCGATTTTTGGAGAAACATAGTGGGCAAGCAACATCAGGGCAAACGCAATTTCCACAACGCCCAAGCCGTTCGAATAGCCGTAAGTATTATTCATTTCATGCCAGGCACGATGTTCGGGAATCAATGCCCCTTCATGATTCATATATTGAAGATAATTTGCAGGGTCGTTATACAGCCAAGACATAAACGGGCTGTTGGCTACAAAAGGTACGATGCTGTCGGCTTCGTAGGGAATAAATTTCAGCCAGCCTATCCATAAAAACACGATGGCAATCGAGATACGGCAAAGATGTATGCCCAGCTGCTCGGAATTGGCAACTTTTTCAATTAAATATTCATAAAAGCGCATAATATTTCCTTTCTTGAGGTTGGTTAAATCATTATGTTTGTGTGTATTGTTTATCCAAATGTGTAAAAAAAATGGTTAAAAAGTCGCAAGCATTGGAAAAAAAGAAGCAGAGCCGGATATAAGCAGTATTTGTTTGATTTACCTCAACAGAATACGACATAGTTTGAACCGGCAGCTTGGACAGGCTCTTCAAAATACGCCTGCACCTTTTCAGACGGCCTCCCTACATTTCCCAAAAACCCTTCATTAAACTGCTATAATCACCCTTTATTTTTACCGTTTTCCCTTATCAAACGCATTTTTCAAAGCAAAACATCATGCAAGAACAATACCAACCGTCTGCCGTCGAACCGGCAGCGCAAACCAAATGGGACGAAGCCCGTTTGTTTAACGTGGCCGAAGACGCTTCCAAACCCAAATACTACTGCCTTTCTATGTTCCCCTACCCCAGCGGCAAGCTGCACATGGGGCATGTGCGCAACTACACCATCGGCGACGTATTGAGCCGCTACAAACTGCTCAACGGCTTCAACGTGCTCCAACCGATGGGCTGGGACGCTTTCGGCATGCCCGCCGAAAACGCCGCCATCGACCGCCAAGTCGCCCCCGCCAAATGGACTTACGAAAATATTGCCTATATGCGCAAGCAGCTGAAAAGCTTGGGTTTTGCGTTTGACTGGGAACGCGAACTGGCTACCTGTACTCCCGAATACTACCGCTGGGAGCAGCTTCTGTTTACCAAACTGTTTGAAAAAGGCGTGATTTACCGCAAAAACGGCACGGTAAACTGGGATCCGGTCGACCAAACCGTTTTGGCCAACGAGCAAGTAATCGACGGTCGCGGTTGGCGTTCGGGCGCGTTGATCGAAAAACGCGAAATCCCGATGTATTACTTCAAAATCACCGATTACGCCGAGCAGCTTTTGAGTGATTTGGACAGCCTGAACTGGCCTGAGCAAGTGAAAACCATGCAGCGCAACTGGATCGGCAAATCGCGCGGCGTACAAGTGCGCTTTGCATTGGACAGCGGCAGCAAACAAGGCTTGGAAGGCGATTACGCCGAATACTTGCAGGTGTACACCACCCGCCCGGATACTTTGTTAGGCGCGACTTACGTTGCCGTGGCCGCCGAGCATCCGCTGGCCACCGCCGCCGCAGCCGACAAGCCAGAACTGCAAGCGTTTATCGCCGAATGCAAATCCGGCAGCGTGGCCGAGGCCGATATGGCGACAATGGAGAAAAAAGGCGTGCCGACCGGCCGCTATGTGATCAATCCGCTCAATGGCGACAAGCTGGAAGTGTGGATTGCCAACTATGTATTGTGGGGCTACGGCGACGGCGCGGTAATGGCCGTACCCGGTCACGACGAGCGCGATTTCGAGTTCGCCAACACATTCGGCCTGCCGATCAAACAAGTGGTTGAATCCACTTTGGAACAGCCTGCTTACAACCCGAACGAATGGCAGGATTGGTACGGCGACAAAGAAAACACCCGCCTGATCAACAGCGGCGAATTCGACGGCATGGACTTTCAGACGGCCTTTGATGCCACTACCGCCAAACTGCAATCCCTAAACGCCGGCGCACCGAAAACCCAATACCGCCTGCGCGACTGGGGCATTTCGCGCCAACGCTACTGGGGCTGCCCGATTCCGATTATCCATTGCGAAAGCTGCGGCGACGTGCCCGTACCGGCCGACCAGTTGCCCGTAGTGCTGCCCGAAGACGTTGTACCCGACGGCAGCGGCTCGCCTTTGGCCAAAATGCCCGAGTTCTACGAAACCACCTGCCCGCATTGCGGCGGCCCCGCCAAACGCGAAACCGATACCATGGATACCTTTATGGAATCGAGCTGGTATCAGTTCCGTTATATGTCGCCCCAGTTTTCAGACGGCATGGTTGCCCCCGAAGCCGCCCGATACTGGCAGCAGGCCGACCAATACATCGGCGGCATCGAACACGCCATCCTGCACCTCTTATACGCCCGCTTCTTCACCAAACTGATGAACGAAGAAGGCATCGTGCCGGTGAAAGAACCCTTCGCCAGCCTGCTCACGCAAGGCATGGTGCTGCAAGCCACCTACTACCGCGAAACCGAAGGCGGCAAAAAGCAATGGTTCAACCCCGCCGAAGTAGAAGTGCAAACCGACGACAAAGGCCGCCCCGTCTCCGCCGTATTGCGTTCAGACGGCCTCCCCGTTGAGATCGGCGGCGTGGAAAAAATGTCGAAATCGAAAAACAACGGCGTCGACCCGCAAGAGCTGATCGAAGCCTACGGTGCCGACACCGCCCGCCTGTTTATGATGTTCGCCTCGCCGCCCGAACAATCGCTCGAATGGAGCGATGCCGGCGTAGAAGGCGCACACCGCTTCCTGCGCCGCCTGTGGCGCACCGTGTTTGAATACATCAACCGAGGCGGGGCGGTCGAAGCCTTTTCAGACGGCCACGACAGTCTAAGCAAAGACCTGAAAGACCTGCGCCACAAACTGCACGCCACCATCGCCAAAGTCAGCGACGACTACGGCCGCCGTCTGCAATTCAACACCGCCATTGCCGCTGTGATGGAATTGCTCAACCAATACGACAAAACCGATTGCACGTCCGAACAAGGCCGCGCCGTGGCGCAAGAAGTATTGGAAGCCGTTGTCCGCCTGCTGTGGCCGATTGTGCCGCACATCTGCGAAGCCTTGTGGAGCGAACTGCGCCCCGGTTCGTCATTATGGGAAACCGGCTGGCCGCAAGCCGACCAAGCCGCGCTGGTGAAATCGGAAATCGAAATTATGGTACAGGTAAACGGCAAACTGCGCGGCAAAGTAACCTTGCCCGCCGATGCCGACAAAGCCGCCGTCGAAGCCGCCGCACTCGCTACCGAAGGCGCAGTGAAATTCATGGAAGGCAAAGAACCGAAGAAAATCATCGTCGTCCCCGGCCGTTTGGTGAATATCGTGGTTTGATGTTGGTAATCTGAAAGAGGCCGTCTGAAACCAGCCGTTTGGTACTTCAGACGGCCTCTTATTTCACCTATATCGCATACAAATGCCCGTTCATGCCGATTCAATCTTTGTATCTTTCGCTTTGTATGGATAAAGTACATTATCCGCACAGGCAGGACGGCATATTGTATCCGACCGGAGTGCACAGACACTTGAAGCGCAAATAAAGCCTTCCTGCTGCTGAAACGCCGCTGGTAGACCAGCGGGATTAAACCGTATAAAAACCGATAAGCCGCCTGAAAACAAACATCGTACAGCTTTCGCCGTAGCAATCTTTTCAGACGGCCTCAATCCACAAACGATACCGATGAATCGGAAACTGCTTTTCGTCGGCAGCCGGATTTTATTACCGGCAGCTTTTTTTGCCTTATCTTTACCAAACTGATAAACTACTGATTCTATTTAACTTGAGGCATACACCACATTATGAAAGACGCGGAGCAGAGCATTTTTACCCGATGCCTTTCGTGTATGCGCCCCATTCAGGCAGCCTGACTTTTGTCGGGTTGCCTTTTGTTATGATGAAAAAAGGATAATAAGTATTATGGATTTCAGTTGGTTAGCCGAACCGAACACATGGTTGGGCTTTGCAACGCTTCTGATTCTCGAGGTCGTGCTCGGCATTGATAATCTGGTTTTTGTGGCGATTTTAGCCAATAAAGTCAAACCCTCCCTACGCGATAAAGCCCGCATCACCGGCTTGGTGCTGGCCGTATTGATGCGTTTGGTGATGCTGGGTTTTATGGCGCACATCATCACGCTGACCAAACCGCTGTTCCATATCAGCGGCATGAGCGTGTCGGGCAAAGACATCATTATGCTCGTCGGCGGTTTGTTCCTGCTGTATAAAGCCACCACCGAATTGCACGAACGCATTGAAGGCCACAATCAGTTTGCCATTGCCGACACCCATAAAAAACACTCGCCGTTTTGGGGCGTGGTGTTGCAGATTTTGGTGCTGGATGCCGTGTTTTCGATTGACGCCGTGATTACCGCCGTGGCGATGGTCGACTATATCGTTGTGGCGATGGCTGCGGTTGTTGTGGCGATGACCATCATGATTATGGCCAGCAAACCGCTCACCGATTTTGTGGCCAAGCATCCTACCGTCGTGATGCTGTGTTTGGGCTTCCTGCTGATGATCGGTTTCAGCCTGATTGCCGAAGCCTTCCACTTCCAGATTCCCAAAGGCTATCTGTATGCCGCTATTGGTTTTTCCATCCTTATCGAAGCGTTCAACCAGATTTCGCAGCGCAACGCCCGCAAAAACGACTACATCAGCAGTTCGTGGCGCAAACGCACAGCCGATAATGTGCTGGGTATGATGGGCATCCGCGAAACCGTTTTGGCGCAGTCCGGCAACAAAGCCGAAGACATTTCCCACTTTGAAGAAAACGAAAAATCCATGATACGCAGCGTACTCACGCTGGCAGAACGCCCCATTCTCGGCGTGATGATTCCCCGCCGCGACATCGAGCGTTTGGATATTTCGCAAAGCAAAGAAGAACAGCGCACCCAACTGCAAAACACGCCATACAGCCGCTTGTTGGTAGTCGGCAAAGCGGGTGTAGACGAACCGCTGGGCTATATCAATAAAAAAGACCTGCTCGCCCAATTACTTGACGAAGGCGAAATGAATATTCAAGCGGCCCTGCGGCAACCATTGGTATTGCCCGACAGTACTACCGCACTGACTGCTATCGAGCTTTTCAGGAAAAACAGTGCCGATTATGCGCTGGTGGTGGATGAATTCGGCGCAGTACTCGGCATGGCAACCATGAAAGACATGCTGGAAACCATCGCCGGCGAATTCCCCGAAGAATTCGAACGCGAAGAAGAACCTACTCTGCAAACACATGCAGACGAAAGCTTGACGGTAGACGGTGCGTTGGAATATGTCGAATTGGCTCCGCAACTGAATTTACCGCCACAAGAAGAAGATGCCGATTTCCACACCGTTGCCGGTTTAATCATGGAAGAGCTGCAAAGCATCCCCGATACCGGCGATTTTGCCGACTTCCACGGCTGGCGTTTTGAAGTGATTGAAAAAGAAGGCCAACGCATCGAACGGGTGAAGATTACCAAGCTGCCGGAGGAATAGGTTGCTACATATTTAATTTATACATATTTAATTTAAAAGACCCCTTGAATTCAGAATCAACAGGAGCAGCGTTCCAACTAAACGGAACAACAACAGGCAAGCAGGCGAACTTTTCACACTCAAATCTTTAAATATCCAATATTTAACACCGCTTATCAAGATACCAATACTCGCTTGGGCGATGGTATTACCCATTCCGACGACCAAATGCGTGAAATGGGTGATGTGCTGTTGGCCAACGATACATTCCATAGCCGTTATATTGATGCGGTAAAACTGACTGAAGAACAAATGCAGTTGCCTAAGCAGGTGGCTTGAGTTTGATACACATAAAAGTAGCTGATTAGCATTTTAATATGCCGTTTGTTGGGTTTTGATGGGATGGTTTGGGTCTGCAGATTAAGATGATAAAATGCTTGAAGCATTAGGAGAGTTTGTATTCTTAGATTTTTTAGATCGTATGAATGTTCAGATTATTTTAAATATTCAAAAATGGATATTTGTCAAAATGGCTAAGAAAGCTTGTGTAGATATTCGGCTGCAATTTCAATTTAGCCTGATTAAAATATTTTATATCATTTGTATATATTTATTGCAAAAGGTATCGGACTATCAATGAGAAAAATTTTCTGCGTATTGAAGTTAATTTTAATATTATTTCTTACAAATATTTTTTTAAGTTTTTATACCATATTTATTGGGGACGTTTATGGTAATCTTGATTTCAATTTGGGGTTTATCCAATATTTGCAAGTGGGAAACCATGCCAATGCCGCAGCCCGCTCTTTGAATTTGACGATACTGTTTTCAATCTTTTTATTTTTTTTAAGTACGAGTGTCAGCTTGGTACTGATTTACTGGTATTTTAAAGGGGTTGATAAAAGAATTTTCAATCTATTGAAAGCAAAGAACAAAATTCTTTTTGATTGTGGAATTTGGGCAATTAATCCTTATCTTGTTAAAGATATGACAATAAAGGCTGATCGTGGCAAAGCTTTTAAAGTATTTCAATTTTTATTTCACATATTAGGGATTTGGCTTATTTTTCTTTTTCTTTTTGACTTCGAAGCTGCCAAAACGCCAGAGGTGCAGAGAACATTGAGTCTGGTGATAAATCATAAAATATATTTATTTATATTTAATATAATATTTTCTTTGATCGTTTCTTTTATGTGGTTTGGTCTTTTGTTTATTGCGGTATTGATTTTACTATCTATTTTTAAAAAGCAGGAGTTTTAACATGTCAGCTAATTGCAATACTTATGATGAAGAAACAAAGTTGGTGATGCCATTGGGGCGGGATTTACAAGTGCGGATAAAGGATATAAGAGTTTTTTAGAAAAATTCGGTGCTTCGGATCTGGCGAAATCAAGAGCAAACCCGGTTGCCAATTTATTTGGGCATGTAAGCTTAATGATTGCTGCGGGGCAGGTGGTGCAAAAGTATAGGCAAGGCAACAAAGAGCAGGCATTCATAGAATTTACTTCGATTGCTGCTGTTTATCTAGTTGCTCAGATTTTTTTGTATTCAGTTTAGATGAAAAGATTTTTCATTTGAAATTCTCGGAATGGCTGCTAAAGTTGGTTATAACTTAAATTTTCAAGATATAAATCATAAAAGCTATTCTAATATTTTTATTCTCATCAACTTTCTTTTTTATATTGGGAATATTTTTCTTTAAATTTAGAAGTAGATTATGCCAAGGTCGCAAGGTGTAATTTATATGCTATCAAATGTGGGTGGAAAAGTAGGGGCGGTTGATGGAATGCTTGAAGCAAGTACAAGTTCCAACGCAACAGGGGCAGTTACGGGAACGATTACAGTAGTAGGAAGTGGGCCTCAATGTTTCCTGGCCCCGTTGGGCAAGTGAAAACAGCTTTAACCGTAGGAGTTAATTTAGGGAAAACAGAAAGATAAAATTTATGGTAAATCAAAAAAAATATTTTTGCTATCTTTATTATTTATATGTAATATCATCTATATTATTCAATATTTTGAATTTTAAGAATAATATGGGAATTTCTATAGTCTGTTCGTATCTCATTCTGCTATCTTTATTCTTTTTTAGAAGAATAAATATTAATACTTATGAGTAAAATATGAATATTAGGAAATTTGAAACAGTATTAATTGCTTTAAATATATCTTTATTTTTGACATTAATTATAGATCTTGAAAATTATAAAATATTTATATTGCCCATTTTTATTCTTTCCATTCCATCTATTTTCTTTATTTTAGTAACAAAAAAAATCTTCTTAGCTCAAAAGGGGTCCTAAATGAAAATTTCTAATATCGCAAAACAAGCAGCTCAAGCAATAACACAAATTGGCGGGGGAGCAACTAATATGTATGGGGCTTTGACCGGCTTCGGAGAGGCAGTTAGCAAAGGAGATGCAGGAAGTATTTTATCTACGGGCATCAGGCGTTATTTCTACAGTGAATTCAATGGCAACTATTGCTGGAAGTAATTCAAAAGGTTCTGATGCCATTGCACTTGGCGCTGCTGCTAGTAGTTTGGCAGCGAATATCAATAAGCTTTCGAAACAAGTGGAAAGTAATGAGCGAATAAAACTTACAGATATTCAAAATATAATTGGTGATGTTTTTAGTATTGCAGGTGATACTGCATCCTTAGTAGGAGGAAAAGCAGGTCAAGCTCTTAGCGTTGAATTGAATGCTATTGGGCTTGGTATTAAAGCATATAGAGAAGCTACTTTAGGAAATCAAACAATATCCCCCGATGATTTATTCAATGCTGATAATTGGAAAGGCTTTGGATGGGATTTGGCTGGATTTGGCTGAGCGGTGGTCTCGTCAATTCTACGAACTATTCCCCGATGAACTTAACCCGTGGAAAGACATCAACCGCGATGGCAAATACCACATCGTCGATCCCTTGGTACTCGACCTCGACGGCGACGGCATCGAAACCGTCGGCACGCAGGGCTATCACGGTGCGCTGTTCGACCACAACAAAGACGGTATCCGCACGGCCACGGGCTGGGTGTCTGCCGACGACGGCCTGCTGGTTATCGACACCAATTCAGACGGCCTTATCGATGCACAAGACGAAGCCTTCAAACAACTGCGCGTATGGCGCGATCTCAACCAAGACGGCATCAGCCAAGAAAACGAGTTATTCACACTAGAATCCCTGAATATCCAATCTCTTAACACAGCCTATCAAGATGTAAGCACCCGTTTGGGCAATGGCAACAACCTTGTTCAAAAAGGCAGCTATACGCTTTCAGACGGCCAAACTCGCGAAATGGGTGATGTGCTGTTGGCCAACGGTACACTCCATAGCCGTTATATTGATGCGGTCAAACTGACTGAAGAACGAATGCAAACGGCAAACCTGCAAGGCATAGGCCGTTTGCGCGACCTGCGCGAAGCGATAGGCTTGTCGCCCAAACTGGCGGCTTGAGGTTGGCAGTTGATTTGATATTTAAATATATAGTTTTTATGGTTATTGAAAATACATTTAGTATTTTTATACCGTTTGTAAGGTTTTTTTGTTGGCTTAAGGATAGATGGCTATTATCCCGTTCGTTTTTGACGTTTGAAGTTTTGGTTATGGATAGTTATGGATATTGGTAGAAAAAAAAATCTTCTTTTGATTGACGATATTTTAATTTATGGTTTTTTACTCTCTCAAGTAGTAAGCATATTTTTTCTGGATTATAGAATTAATTTTTTTGATGCGCCCGGTGTTTTGTATTTGGAAGGGAAGTCTAACTTTCCTGTAGCAACATTTAATTCTATAAATTTTACTTTATGTTTTGGATTTGCTTTTTTTATTATAAATGTAATTCCTTATTTCAATATGGTTTTTGACTATATAAAAAATGGCGACTTGAGTTTTTTTGATACTTTGAAGAGAAGCCATAGATTGCTCAATTGGGCAGGTTATGTTCATTTGAATCCTGCTCGCATAGTAGGAAATGTTAAAAAAATTACATTTCAGTTTAAAGTTTTCTTGCTTTTGTTTATTTTTTATATGGTTTTTATATTTTTTTATTGGTTGTTTGGTTGGGCGGTTCCTGATATTCCTGCCCATGCTGTTTTGGTCTCTTTGATTTCCTTGTATAAGGTTGTTTTGCTTGTATTCAATATGCTGCTTTTTTCTGCCTTGAGCTTTTTTCTTCTTTCTTGCTGTATCAATGTTATTTTGATTTTTTACTATTTTTTTCGTTAAAGTTTCTTTTTTTAGAAATTTTTAATGATGTGAATTATGAATTTGCTATGAATTATATTTTTTTCTTTATTTGTTTAATTTTATCTTGTTTATATTTTATTTGTGGTGTGATTTTCTTTAAGGGTTATGACATTGCATTATATTTTAGTAATTTTGATAAGTTTAATCAATATGTTCTTTATGGAGGAGCGTTATTTTTAATTATTGTTTCGAAGCCTTTGAAATATCTAAATATTAAAATTCTCAATAAGAAAATTTCCGAAGGAAATCGTATTGCAATAATAATTCAGAATTATATCGGGTTCTTATTATATTTTATAATGATTATCAATTTAATATCATTCTTTTGGTTTGTTATCTTTAATTTTTCTTAAAGGAAAATAAAATGTCAAAAATACAAGATGGTCTTACATATGCAGAAGTTTTGCAAAATGCCAACAATATAAAAGATTATTTAAGTAAACCTAGTAATTCTCGTACTTCTTTGGATGGGCTGGATGCAACGATTGCTGCTATGTCTTTGGTTGCCTCTGGAGCTACCGCCACTGCAAGTTTGCAAAATACGGGAACATCTGGTGGCGCACATGCGATAGGAGCGGTATCTGCAGCAACTGCATTTCAATTAAACGGAGCGGTAGCCTCTGCATCATTGGCTGCAACTGCTGCATATGTAAAGCAGGAGCAGTTTGATAAAGCAGCATCAACCAGTTTGGGTGTGATTACCGGCATTGCAGGTATGATTCAAACTGGAGCATCGGTTGCGCCAGGTGTAAATAAAACTGAAGGCTAAGCAGCTGCGGTTGGGGCTGTTGCAACGGCGGTTAATTTGGCTGTTTCCAATAAAGCACTTTTTGAAAAAACCATGAATGATATAGGGGAGCAATACGATCAAGGTGTTAAAGATTTTGCAAATTGGTTTTTGCCTAAAGTTTTTGATTTTGGGGATAAATTTAATGATGCAGTCAATCCCGATACATGGCGTGATTTTGTTAAAGAAAAATTTGATGAAGCAGGTAAAGCATGGGATGAATTTCAAAAAGATTTGGGCGACTGGCTGCTGTCGAATCTTTTGGATTGGAGTGATAAATTGGGCGATTGGCTCGACCTCAACCACGACGGCAAATACCACATCGTCGATCCCTTGGTACTCGACCTCGACGGCGACGGCATCGAAACCGTCGGCACGCAGGGCTATCACGGTGCGCTGTTCGACCACAACAAAGACGGTATCCGCACGGCCACGGGCTGGGTGTCTGCCGACGACGGCCTGCTGGTTATCGACACCAATTCAGACGGCCTTATCGATGCACAAGACGAAGCCTTCAAACAACTGCGCGTATGGCGCGATCTCAACCAAGACGGCATCAGCCAAGAAAACGAGTTATTCACACTAGAATCCCTGAATATCCAATCTCTTAACACAGCCTATCAAGATGTAAGCACCCGTTTGGGCAATGGCAACAACCTTGTTCAAAAAGGCAGCTATACGCTTTCAGACGGCCAAACTCGCGAAATGGGTGATGTGCTGTTGGCCAACGGTACACTCCATAGCCGTTATATTGATGCGGTCAAACTGACTGAAGAACAAATGCAGTTGCCTAAGCAGGTGGCTTGAGGTTGGTGATTGATTTGGTACTTAAGATATAGTTTTACAGTTAATTAATTGTGTGTCGGGTATGGAAAATACCCGTTTGTTTTATTCTGAACAAATGTTGAGCACTCATTACATGTCGATGTATTTTATAAAGATTGAAATAATGACATTAAAAAATATTGATTATGTTTTTAAAATAAATTCACTGATTACTGCTGTTTATCTGGTTGCTCAGATTTTTTTTGTATTCATTTTAGATGAAAAGATTTTTTCATTTGACATTCCCGGAGTGGCTACTTTGGAAAACAAATCATTGTTTCCTGTTCGGACGGCCAATTCCCTAACGGCAACTCTGCTTGTTGGCTTGGTTTCTTTACTTATTAATATCCCTGTGGTTTTTCAATTGGTTCAAATTTTTCTGAAAGACAAATCGACAGATAATTTGGAATCATTAAGAAAAAAATATATTGTTTTTTATTATTTGGGCTATGGGGTTTTAAATCCGTACAGGATTTGGAAGGGGTTTAATAGCAGAACCATAAAATTTAGAATGTTTGCCATATTTTTTTATTGCTACATGGTGTTTATCCTGCTTTATTGGATATTTGGCTGGGATTTTATAAATATTCCGCAACACTATACTTTAGTTTATTTGGTTTCTAGCTTTAAATTTTTTTTGTATCTGTTAAATATTGTAGTTTTTATTAGTTTGGGGTTCTTTTTCCTGACTATTTGTTCAGGTGTTTTTTTAATTATTTATTCTTTATTTTCTGATTAATCCTAATTTTGAGGTGAAAAATGAAAGATTGTACATATAACAATCCAAGTCGTACCAAGCAAATAGATTACAATGATTTAATCGGTTGCTGATTATTTTATGTTGTAAGGGTTTTAGGTTTTATATGCGTGATTTTCTTAATCTAAAATTATTTAATTTTATTTCTATGTTTGGATTTGATATGCTGTCATTTATGTTAGTTAAGGTTTCACATTTCTATTTTAATTTATGAATAAAAAGTTTTGTTAGGTTTGGTTTAAATGAAAAAATCTATATCTCTATGTTTATTCTACCTTTTATTTTAATAGTAATATATTTATACTTGTCTCGAAAAAACATTCGGAAAATCCTGATTTATTAAGTTGTACATCATTTGAAAGAGCTCTAATTACTTCTGTTCCTTTGTATGTGGAAAAGTCCGAATTTGATAAGAGTATTACAGATATTTGTCTCTGTTTTAAAAGAAATAATTCAAATTCTAATCCAAAGCAATTTGTAACTAAAAAAAGTTTAGATATATGTGCGAAAGATAAAATATCTACTTGGATTTTTATAGATAAAGATAATGTTTCTACAATGACAATAGATTCAAGAGTGAAATGTTTCAAAGAAGGAGTGTATGAAAAAATTATAGTACCTAAAATTTTGAAGGAGTTAGAAATTACACATGAATCTGGATTTTTTAGAAATGATTTATTTCAGTATAAGGAAGATAAATCTTTCTTAATTACATCAATATATAATTCTTGTAGCAAGTAATCTAGGAGTTTTATTATGAGTAGAGCATTATTGGAAGCTGTAAATGGAGCAGTTTCAGGTATGGAAGGCACACTTATATGCAAATAACTCAATTGGTGTTGAACGGGCTTGTCTCAAACGGTAGCGGCATTACGAGCTATTGCTTTAAATCCAACTACGGCAGGTTTGGCTATTGCTACTAATGCGGGTGCGGCAACTTTAACTTTAGGGAAAATGATTAATGATTTTGATAAAACAGGTAAAGTTTCTTTGTCTGATGCAATTGCAGTAGCTGGTAATATCGCTCCTATCGCCGCATCTTGTAGCAGTTTCTATTAATCCTGCTACAAAATTAGGAGCACTTGCAGCATTTGGAATTGCTGCCGGATTTGAGGCTGGATATAGAGCATTTAATGATTACAAAAACTCCAATCGCGACGGCAAATACCACATCGTCGATCCTTCGGTACTCGACCTCGACGGCGACGGCATCGAAACCGTCGGCACGCAGGGCTATCACGGTGCGCTGTTCGACCATAACAAAGACGGCATCCGCACGGCTACGGGCTGGGTGTCGGCCGATGACGGCCTGCTGGTTATCGACCGCAATTCAGACGGCCTTATCGACGCACAAGACGAAGCCTTCAAACAACTGCGCGTATGGTGCGATCTCAACCAAGACGACATCAGCCAAGAAAACGAGTTGTTCACACTCGAATCCCTGAACATCCAATCGCTTAACACAGCCTATCAAGATGTAAGCACCCGTTTGGGCAACGGCAACAACCACTTTTGCGGTGGAGCAGGCAACGATGTTCTAATCATCGGTATCGGCAACGATTACTTAGTCGGGGGAGAAGGCAGAGATACTTATATCTTTGTCAAAGGGCATGGCCGAGATACTGTATCAAATTACGACAGTGGAAGTATCAGTATAGATAATCTGCTGGCTGTTTGAAGATGCGGAATCTACCCATGCGATTTTCAGCCGGTCAGGTAATGATTTATTGGTAAAAGCCTTTGGTAAAGACGATCAGGTAACAGTACAGGGATATTTTTACTCTGAAAATTACCGTCATGCTCATTTTACTTTTGCAGATAAAAAACTGGCTAATAACGAGATTATGAATTTGGTCGTTTGACAAGCCAAAACCTTCAGCTCTGAACAAAACCAGAAAAGATAAAACCGCTCTACTCTCATCTGAACAGGAATGGCAGCGGTTTTGTCTTGTTTTCTGGTAAATTTCGATTCAAATTTGAAATATGGCAATCAAAAAACCGGAGGAAACAGATTTAAGAATAAAATACTTAGCCTTGCATAGCTAAGTATTTTCTTACCTGACGGTTTAACTCCTCTTGAACCCTTCCAATCTTATGATGGCTGATGTAGCAAAAATCAGTTTGTGTGGGAAAGTATTAGCATATAAATTTGTTGGTATTTTTACTCAGTCCCTTTTCCTACGAATGATAAGGCTAACAGAAGTAAGTTTACACTGCTTGATCTGCCACTTTTGCTGCCGTCCTTAAGTACAGTACCGTTTGATTTCGTAGCTAATACGCTTTTATGACAGTTAATCTGCTTGACGATTTCAGAGAGGGCTTGGTTACAGAAGAGGTACTGGATGCGGTATCGCTCGTCTTCGGTCAGTTGTGAATAACTCATTGCAATCTCTTTATGTTATAAAAAGCCAGTATGCTAACGCATACCGGCCTTCTTCCGTGATAGAAAGTTAAAGCTATCCTTCAAATCTGAATCTGCGGCCGTCTGAAATGTATTCAGACGGCCTTTCTTGCTTACATAAACAAATTTGCCACCGAGCCTACCAGTACGATAATACCCCGCACAAACGGCATCATGATCGAACCTAACACACCTGTCATCAACAGCAGTAAAATCACCCAAGTGCCGTAGGGTTCGATTTTACGAAACTGCATAGACGCACGGGCAGGCAGGAAACTGTCGACGAAACGCCCGCCATCCAACGGCAGAATCGGAATCATGTTCAACACAAACAGCACAGCATTAATCAGCACACCGTATTTAGCCATTTCTCCCAATGGATATTGGAATGCCTTGGGCACGTGCGGTGCCAATGCCACCGCCAGCCCCCAACCGAAAGCCATAGCCAGATTAGACAATGGCCCGGCAATCGCTACTGTTCTCATGCCCATACGTATATCGCGGAAATTACGCGCCATAATCGGCACCGGCTTTGCCCAGCCAAATAAAAACGGTGTAAACAAAAACATCAACAGCGGCACAACAACCGTACCCAACAAATCGATATGCGCAATCGGATTGAGCGTGAGCCTGCCGAGCTGCTCGGCAGTACGGTCGCCCCAATAGCGTGCTGCATAACCGTGTGCCGCTTCATGAACGGTAATCGCCAACAACACCGGTAACAAGGCCAATAAAAATACGCCTAAATCAAAATTTTGAAACATGTTTTTCCTTTTTTAGTGTGGTGTGAAGCCGTTTGAAAGTTTCAGACGGCCTGATATATAACAGGCTTACTGCCATTTATTAATAGTGCTTGTGAATTGTTAAGCGGGTAGAGAGGCAAATGTGCATACCGCTTCCGGATGATTCGGGTGGTTTCCGCAAAAGGTTGTTCCCCATCATGCGGTAACGGGCAGATGTCCAATAAGCCCAAACCATGCTGCGTATCGTATTCGGCTTTACCCACTTCATCCATTTGGTGCACATAAGACAGATCATCTGCCAAAATCATGCTGCCTGCCGATTCGCCGATATAAGGTTTGCCGGAAGTAATTAAATCTACCAACACCTTATCCGCTCGTTTCCGCCGCAGCTGTGCCAGCAAATAAAAAGTATTGCCGCCGCTTACATAGATATAGTGGTTATAGTGTAATTTTCGAGCAATTTCTTCTACCTCGTAATACCGCTACATCAATTTCGTCAATTTCTACGCCCCAAGCCTGCCAAACCTGACGGGCTTCTTCTACATAGAAATCTGCGGTTTCTACATCCGCAGCCGTCGAAATGAAACTGACCGTTTTTCCTTGCATCGGTTCACTGAGAAACGGCGGTAACAAGGAAAACGTTTGTGCAAAATAAGAAGTTAAAAATAATTTCATGGTCTGCCTTTCTATCCTTTACCTGACTTAGTAGCCGGAAAACAGATACCGGTTCAGTCCTATTGCACAATAATTACAGCTTCGTAAGGCGGGTATCTCCACTTGTCATCCAACTTATTTCATTAAGTTTTCGGCAGATGGGAATGCCCGGCCTACATTTTCAGACGGCATCGTTATAAACCGAACAATGCTACATCGCCTTTCCCTTCGCGAATCAGTTCCACGCCGTCGGTCATATCGATAACCGAGGTAGGTTCGGTGCCACACCAGCCGCCGTCGATTACCAAGTCTACGGAATGCTCCAAACGGTCGCGGATTTCATACGGATCGGTCAGCGGTTCGTCGTCTTCCGGCAGCATCAGCGTACAACTCAACAACGGCTCCCCCAATTCTGTTAACAAAGCCAATGCGATTTTATTGTCGGGTACACGCAAGCCGATGGTTTTACGCTTGGGGTGCAGAGTGCGGTTCGGCACTTCTTTGGTGGCTTGCAAAATAAAGGTATAGCTGCCCGGAGTAGCAGCTTTTAACTGACGGAACTGGCCGTTATCCACTTTGGCATAAGTGCCCAGCTCGCTTAAATCGGCGCACATTAAAGTTAAATGATGCTTCAGGTCAATTTGACGGATACGCAGAATGCGCTCCATGGCTTCTTTGTCGCCCAAATGGCAACCAAGTGCATAACAAGAATCGGTAGGGTAAGCAACTACGCCTCCTTTCCTAATGATGTCCACCGCCTGTTTGATCAACCGCTCTTGCGGGTTGTCGGGGTGGATGGCGAAAAATTGTGCCATATTGTGTTCCTTACTTGTCGTTATGTTCAAATATATTCTATAAATTTAGAATTATATAATGAATAAAAGCCGTCTGATGTAATTCAGACGGCCTTTATTGTGCGTCAACCCGAAATTTTAACGGCGGCGGGGATTACAGCTTTTGAAAACAATTTCCTGACCCGGCGAAGTAATCATGATTGATTTAGAGCGGTGATTGGCTCGAGTCATGTAGTCGGTACTCAATTTGAAGTTGTCTTCATCACCGAAAATAGTGTCTACATTATCTGAGCTGTTCAAATTAATTGGCATGTAACGGGTTTTACCGTGTACATAAGCCGAGGCATACACAGGCAGATTTTGTTTGTTGAAGCCGTAAGTTACTTTAACTCTTTTACCTTGTTGGCAGGTATAGTTTACTGAAGATTTTCTTACTGCAGGACCGGCATCAGCATGAGCAACACCGGCAACCAATGTAGCAGCCACCAATAACGCAGTAGATAAGATTTTCATATTTTTTTCTTTCATCAAGTTAAGATATCCGGCACAGCCTACTGTCTCAAAAATCAGACAGCGCATGCACGAAAAGGATTATAGGATTGTTCGGTTTTATAGAAAGACTGCCAAATGTAATATTAAGTAAGATAAAAACAAGTTGTTGATATTAATAACAAATCTTGAACATTGCGCCATATTGAGAAGCTATTTTTATGTTGTAAACCGCCCTCATCAACACTGTTTTCTGCTTTCAACCCCTCCGGAGAAAGACCATGAAATGGCAAAGCGGCTATACCGGTTTGAATTGCAGCCAAACAGGATTACAGATTTCCGGCAGCTCGGGACATGCCCCCAAGATGCCGCCGCTGTAATCGTTCGGCCGGTGAAAATCGCTCCCTGCGCTCACCAGCAAGTCATAGCGTTGTGCCAGCAAAGCATAGTTTAAGCGGTCGTTTTTATCGCAGTTGCCACTGTGTACTTCAATGCCCTGCCCGCCCAAAGCCTTAAACTCTTCAAACAGGTTACGCTTGGCCGTTGCAGAAAAGCCATAGCGCATCGGATGGGCAATTACCGCGATACCGCCCGCTCCGTTAATGGCCGCTAAACACGCTTCCAACGTTGTCCAGTCATGCGGCACCGAAGCAGACTTGCCATCCCCCAAATATTTGGTAAACGCCTGCTGCTTGTTGCGTACATGGCCTTCGTTAATCAGAAATTCTGCAATATGGGTGCGGCTGACCATTTCAGGATTGGCCGCCAAAGCCAGCGCACCTTCATAGGCACTGCTTATGCCCTTCTTTTCCAGCTTCGCAGCAATGGCCTCCAAACGTTTCAGACGGCCTTTGCGTACTTCGGCCAACAGGTTTTGCAGCGGTTTGTTATGCTCGTCGAAATCCAACCCGACGATATGTATCGTGCGCTTGCGCCATGTTACGGAAACTTCCACACCATTAATAAAACGCATGCCGAGCTTTTCCGCTTCGGCACGCGCTTCGGCCAGCCCGCCGGTATGGTCGTGGTCGGTCAACGCCAACATGGTGCAACCATTGGCATGTGCCAAACGTGCAACTTCGGCAGGGCTTAACAGGCCGTCTGAAATATTGGAGTGGCAATGGAGATCTATCATAACAATACTTTCAGACGGCCTCATTTTCAGAACCGCCATTCAGGCCGTCTGAAAATACACCGGCTTTTGCAGCCGATTGTTCCCGCCGGATTTTCTGCTGTTCGTCGTATTTGGCTTTTTCATTCCAATAAATCGTTTGAATGCAGGCATCGCCGCAATCGCTGCCGCAGCATTCCCATGCTTCGGGGCGTACAGGCTCCGGGAGCAGGTCTTCCGGTTTAAGCTTCGGGGTCGTATCCATCCACTACCTCTAACACTGCGCCGTCAAATTCGATGATGTCGCCGCCGCGTATTTTGGCTGTTTTACGGGTTTCGGTTTCGCCGTTCCGCAACACGTCGCCTGCCGCAATGGCTGCTTTTGCTTGCCCGCCGCTGTCGGTTAGGCCAGCCAGTTTCAACAGGTCGCACAGAGCGATGTATTCGTTATCTTCCAAATAAACAGTTCCTTGCATGGTTTTTGTGTTATGGTGGCCTAAAGATGCTTTATTTTACGTCAAAACAAAGTGTTTTCGATAATGTTAAAATAACCTATCAATATTTAATTTCCGATTAAAAATAACTAAAATAAATCGAAGTCATAGTTTTAATAGTGAAAATCTTAATGTATAGTTCGTTCCATAGATTAAGGCAAATGAAATAAAAGGATATTGCACTACAAAGCCCGATATAACATTTGCTGTTGTACGCTGAACAAACACACACATATCATTTTTTATAACTACTGATTTTTTCAAGGAGCACAAACCATGTCCAAATGTCCTGTAACCCACTTAACCATGAATAACGGTGCGCCCGTTGTCGATAACCAAAACAGTATGACTGCCGGTCCGCGCGGCCCGCTGTTGGCCCAAGATTTGTGGCTGAACGAAAAACTGGCTAATTTCGTACGCGAAGTGATTCCCGAGCGTCGTATGCACGCTAAAGGTTCCGGTGCTTTCGGTACGTTCACCGTTACCCACGACATCACTCAATACACCAAGGCCAAAATTTTCAGCGAAATCGGTAAAAAAACCGAAATGTTCGCCCGCT
This sequence comes from Neisseria animaloris, assembly GCF_900637855.1. NCBI lineage: Bacteria > Pseudomonadati > Pseudomonadota > Betaproteobacteria > Neisseriales > Neisseriaceae > Neisseria > Neisseria animaloris. Next base: position 1,847,300 of record NZ_LR134440.1, on the reverse strand, counting down.
TCACCACAGTAGCCGGTGAGCGTGGTGCGGCCGATGCCGAGCGCGACATCCGCGGTTTCGCCTTGAAGTTCTATACCGAAGAAGGCAACTGGGATATGGTGGGTAACAACACGCCCGTATTCTTCCTGCGCGACCCGCGTAAGTTCCCCGATTTGAACAAAGCGGTAAAACGCGACCCCCGCACCAATATGCGTTCCGCTACCAACAACTGGGACTTCTGGACGCTGTTGCCCGAATCGTTCCACCAAGTAACTATCGTGATGAGCGACCGCGGTATTCCTGCTTCTTACCGCCATATGCACGGTTTCGGCAGTCACACTTACAGCTTCATCAACGCTCAAAACGAGCGCTTCTGGGTGAAATTCCACTTCCGCACCCAGCAAGGCATTAAAAACCTGAGCAACGAAGAAGCCGCCGCAGTAATCGCCGACGACCGCGAAAGCCATCAGCGCGATCTATATGAGTCTATCGAGAAAGGCGATTTCCCGAAATGGACCATGTATATTCAAGTAATGCCTGAAGCCGATGCTGAAAAAGTGCCTTACCATCCGTTCGACCTGACCAAAATCTGGCCGAAAAAAGACTACCCGTTGATCGAAGTAGGTGAATTCGAACTGAACCGCAACCCTGAAAACTTCTTTGCCGATGTTGAGCAATCTGCATTTGCACCGAGCAATCTGGTTCCCGGTATCAGCGTGTCTCCCGACCGTATGCTGCAAGCCCGTCTGTTTAACTACGCCGACGCGCAACGCTACCGCTTGGGTGTGAACCACCATCAGATTCCGGTGAACGCACCGCGTTGCCCCGTACACAGCAATGCCCGCGACGGTCAAGGCCGTGTTGACGGCAACTACGGCAGCACCATCCATTACGAGCCGAACAGCTTCGGCCAATGGCAAGAGCAAGCCCAATACGCCGAGCCGCCTTTGAAAATCAACGGTGATGCTGCTTTCTGGAACTACCGCGAAGATGATTCCGACTACTTCAGCCAACCGCGTGCCTTGTTTAACTTGTTGAGCTGCGAACAAAAAGAAACCTTGTTCAAAAACACCGCTGCCGGTATGGGCGATGCGCTGGACTTCATCAAATACCGCCACATCCGCAACTGCTACGCTTGCGATCCGGCTTACGGTGAAGGCGTTGCCAAAGCTTTGGGTATGACTGTTGCCGACGCAATGGCTGCGTACAAAACCGACCCTGCTATGGGCCAGCCCGGTTTGATCGACTTCAGCGACTACAAAGCATAAGCTGTTGTTCAGTTTGAAACCTTATTGAATTAAGGTGATTGGAAAGGCCGTCTGAAATTTTCAGACGGCCTTTGGTTTTGAAACAACAATCCCGTAGGGCGGGCATTCTTGCCCGCATTCCTACCAAACAATGCCCAACGGCGGGCAAGGATACCCACCCTAACCGTGAAGAGGCTCTATCTAAAAACTTACCGACAGGCTTTTCAGACGGCCTTTGCTCTTATATTCAGAATTATTTAGACTCCGTGTCGGTGTACGCAAAATCAGATGATGTTCCACCCCATTCCGAACCAAACCTTTCCACACCAGTACAATCAAACATCTATCCGTAAGGTGGGCATCCTTGCACGCCGCAACTGCTTATGGTTCAAACCAAGCGAGAAACCGGCGGGGGTGCCCCAACATATACCGGATAAGGCCGTCTGAAAATAATTGTTCAGACGGCCTTTCATCTTTTGAATATTTTGTTTCTTGCTTCTGGAAATACCCACAATGGCGGGAAGAGATGCCTGCCCTACCTGTGAAGAGGCCGTCTGAACAATTATTTTCAGACGGCCTCTTTTCATCAGTTTCATACCGGCAAACGGCTATAAACGTTGCCTCAATTTGGAATACCCCAGCGCACATAAAAACAATATGGCCTGCAACAGAATAATCACCGGCCCGGTGGCAGCATCCAAATGGTAGCTCAATATCGTGCCGGCCAAACCGGTAATCACAGAGCACACTACCACGATAATCATCATGCGGTCAAAACGATGGGTCAGCAGCGAAGCGGTGATGCCGGGAGAAATCAGCATGGCTATCACCAGCACCACGCCCGCAACCTGTATCGCGCTAATGATGGTTAATGCCAGCAGAATCAGCAGCCCGTAGTGGAGAACGCGGGGCGGCAAGCCGACGATGCGTGCTTGTACGGGGTCGAAGCAATAGAGCATCAAATCCCTTTTCTTCAGCATCACCACCGCAAAAACAAGGGTGCAGATAATCAGCGTGCGGATCAGCTCTTCATAACTCACGCCGAGAATGTTGCCGAACAAAATATGCGTGAGGTGTTGGTCGGTTTCCACTTTGGTAAACAACACCAAGCCGAAAGCAAACATGCCCGAAAACACGATGCCCATCACCGTATCTTCTTTCAGACGACTGTTGTTTTTCAGATAGCCCACACCCACGGCGCAGGCCAGCCCGGAAACGAATGCGCCCACCACCAAAGGGATGCCGGTTACAAAGGCGACGATGATGCCGGGCAATACGGCATGGGAAATGGCATCACCCATCAGTGACCAACCTTTCAGCACCAGATAGCAGGATAAGATGCCGCACACCACCGACACCATCAGCGCGGTCAGCAGCGCGTATTGCATGAACGGAAAACTCAGCGGTTCGACAAACCAGTTGATGATGTCAGCCATGGCCGGTTTCTCCTTGCAACGCTGCAGTCTGTTTCTGTTTCAACAAGCCGTATTTGGGCGCAAAGATAAAGGCCAGCAGAAACAACGCCGTTTGCAGACAAACGATAATGCCGCCGGTGGCTCCGTCGAGAAAATAGCTGGCATACGCGCCGATGCCGCCGGTAAAAAAGCCCAACGCCACGGCAATGCCCACCAGCTTGCTGAATTTGTCGGTAAGCAGATAGGCAGTGGCACCCGGCGTAATCACCATGGCGATCACCAATACCGCCCCCACGGTTTGCAGGGCGGCCACCACGCAGGCACTGAGCAGGGTGAAAAAGAGGATTTTATAACGCAGCGGCGACAAACCCACGGCAACCGCCTGAGTTTCGTCGAAAAATACCAGCAGCAGGTTTTTCCAAAACAGCAATAAAAAAGCCAGGCACACCGCCATAATGATGCCTACTTGAAAAACGTCTTCGTCGGCAATACCCAAAATATTGCCCAATACGATTTCCTGTACATTCACGGCGGTGGGGTTGATGGAAACGATAAACAGGCCGAGTGCGAAAAAGGTGGTGAAAATAAAGCCGATGATGGCATCTTCTTTCAATTTGCTCACCGCTTTAATCCACAAAATCGCCAATGCCGCCAAGATGCCTGAAATAAAAGCACCCACCGAATAGGGCAGCGAGAGCGAATAAGTAATGGCTACGCCCGGCACCACCGAGTGCGACAAGGCATCGCCGATTAACGACCAGCCTTTGAGCATCAGATAGGCTGATAAAAACGCACATATCCCGCCCACGGCGGCACTGATGACAACGGCTTTAACCATATATTCGTAAGCGAGCGGCTCCAGCAACACATCCAGCATAATCAACGCTCTCCGCCGTTTTCCGTTTGCTCCTGCACGGCTTCTTCCTCACCGTTGCAGCCGCATTTTGCGGTTGATGCGGGCGGGTCGATTTTGGTTTCGCCGTAAAACACCGCAGGCCGTTCGTCGTCGGTCAGCACCGTAACGACACGTTTGTCTTCGTCGTCGTGTAAATCGCTGCCGGCCAGTTTGAAGTGACGCAGCACGCCGCCGAATGCAGCTTCGAGGTTGTGTTGGTTGAAAGTGGATTCGGTAGAACCCACCGCCAATACGGTGCGGTTGATCATCACCACGCGGTCGCAAAAGTCGGGTACAACCCCCAGATTGTGTGTCGACACCAAAATCAGACGGCCTTCGGCGCGCAACTGTCCCAGAAGATCCATAATCATGTTTTCGGTTTTCACATCCACGCCCGTAAACGGTTCGTCGAGCAGAATCACTCTGCTTTCCTGAGCCAATGCGCGGGCGAGAAACACGCGCTTTTTCTGGCCGCCGGAAAGCTCGCCGATTTGCCGTTCGGCAAGATGGGCGATATCAACGCGTTCCATAGCCGTCTGAACTTTCTGTTTGTCGGTTTTACTCGGAATGCGCAGCATATTCATGTAGCCGTAACGCCCCTGCATCACCACATCGTAAACCGAAACGGGAAACTGCCAATCCACTTCTTCGCTTTGCGGCACATAAGAAACCAGATTGCTTTTCAGTGCCTGCACGATGGGCAACCCGCACAGGCGGATATCGCCTTTGCGCGGCTTGAGCAAACCCATCAGGCTTTTAAACAATGTGGACTTGCCGCTGCCGTTCACACCGACCAACGCACAGGTCATGCCGCCTTCCAAATCCAGCGAAAAATCATAAATGGCCGTGTGGCCGTTGTTGTAGCGCACGGTAACATCTTCGACACGAATCGAAGCAGCAGCGGGGGACATCATTATTTTCCAAATCCTTTTACAATCGTCGATACCGTTGTATTAAGCAGGTCGGCATAAGTCGGCACGGGGCCGTTTTTGGCGGAAAGCGAATCCACATACAGCACGCCGCCGTATTTGGCACCGGTTTCTTTCGCCACCTGCTTCATCGGCTTGGGCGAAATGGTGCTTTCGCTGAACACTACCGGAATTTTGTTTTTACGCACTACCTCAATCACCTTGCGTACCTGTTGCGGCGAGCCTTGCTGTTCGGCATTAATCGGCCACAGATAAACTTCTTTAAAACCGTAATCTTTCGCCAGATAGCTGAACGCGCCTTCGCTGCTTACCAAGAAACGCTGGTTTTGCGGCACCTGCATCAGCTTGGTGCGCAAGGGCTTGTCGAGCTGCTTGATTTTGTTGCTGTATGCCGCCGCATTTTTGGTATAAACCGCCGCGTTTTTCGGGTCGTATTTCACCAGCGCATTTTTAATGTTTTCGATATACACCAAAGCATTGCTGGTCGACATCCACGCATGGGGGTTGGGCGTGTCTTTGTAAGGCCCTTCGTGAATCGACATCGGCGTGATGCCTTCGGTAACCACCACTGCCGGCTTGTTTTTCACATTTTGGAAGAAGCGTTCAAACCAGCGTTCCAGATTCAAGCCGTTCCACAGCACCAAATCGGCCGACTGCGCTTTGGCGATATCCTGCGGTGTGGGTTGGTAATCGTGAATTTCCGCTCCCGGCTTGGTAATCGACTCCACCGTTGCCGCATCGCCGGCCACGTTTTGAGCAATGTCCTGAATCACGGTAAAAGTGGTTACCACTTTAAATTTTGCATAAGCAGGCGATGCCGACAAAGCGGCCAAAACCAAACATGCGGTGGTTAAAAAACGGCGCATGATACATTCTCCTGATATAGATATGACATAAATAAGAATAAGGTTAAACGGCAGCCGTATCAAAGCCTTGTCTGCTGACCATCTACATCCATCATATCAATAATGAGAACTATTTTCAATAATAATATAAGATATACGGTTAAACGATTGAGAAAGGCTATTGTAAGACCAACGGAGAACGCACAGAACAATAAGTGCTTAAGCCGTTATTCCCCATACTGAAAAAAGCGCGCAGGGTTATAATCCTTTTATTTAAATATACAAAGGAACCCGCCATGCAATTCTCAGCCTTCGGCCAACAATTCACCCGCAACAGCGGCATTTTGCAATTAATGGACGACTTGGGCAAAGCTCTCAACAGCGACCGCCCCGTGAATATGCTTGGCGGCGGCAATCCCGCGCGTATCGAAGCCGTTAACCAAACCTATCGGGAAATACTGCAAACGCTGGTTGATAACGACGCTGCCGTAGAAAGCGCGGGCAATTATTCCACACCGCAAGGCGACGCCAAATTTATTGATGCGTTGGTCGGATTTTTCAACCGCGAATACGGCTGGGGCATCAGCGCAGACAATATCGTGCTGACCAACGGTTCCCAAAACGCCTTTTTCTATTTGTTTAACCTGTTCGGCGGCCGTTTTAACGACAACGGCGGCGAAACCGACAAAACCATCCTGCTGCCGCTCGCCCCCGAATACATCGGTTATGCCGACGCACATGTCGACGGCAAACATTTCACTGCCGTACCGCCGCGCATCGAAGCAGTCGAACACGAAGGCGAAAGCGGATTTTTCAAATACCGCGTCGATTTCGACGCGCTGGAAAACCTGCCCGAACTGAAAGCAGGCAAAATCGGTGCCATCTGCTGCTCGCGCCCCACCAACCCCACCGGCAACGTGTTAACCGACAACGAAATGGCCCGTTTGGACGCACTAGCCCAAGCACACGGCATTCCCTTGATTATCGACAACGCCTACGGCATGCCTTTTCCCAACATTATTTACAGCAAAGCCACGCTGACTTGGCACGACAACATTATTCTCTGTTTCAGCTTATCCAAAATCGGCCTGCCCGGTGTGCGCACCGGCATCATCATTGCCCACCCCGAAGTGGTGAAAGCCGTGAGCGCGTTGAATGCGGTTGTGAACCTTGCCCCTACGCGCTTCGGTGCCGCCATCGCCACACCGCTGATTCAAGACGGCCGTCTGAAAACCCTCTCCGATACCGTGGTGCAACCGTTTTACCGCAAGCAGGCCGCTCTTGCCGTGTCGCTGCTGAAAAAAGAATTAGGCGGCTATCCGATGAAAATCCACAAACCCGAAGGCGCGATTTTCTTATGGATTTGGTTTGAAGGTCTGCCTGTTTCTTCGCATGAACTCTACGAACGCCTGAAAGCCGCCGGCACGCTGATTATTCCGAGCGAACTGTTTTTCGTGGGCATGGACACTGAAAACTACCACCACGCACACGAATGCATCCGCATGAGCATCGCGCAAGACGAAGAAACCCTACGCAAAGGCATCGCCGCCATCGGCACGGCCGTACGTAACCTTTACGATTCGACAGAAAGCAGCCCAAACGCTTTGTAACCGGATAACAGATGAGGCCGTCTGAAAATATTTTTCAGACGGCCTTTTTTCATTCCCTAATTTTCTACTAACTCTTTACTTTTAATATACATACATTCTAAGTAAAACCTTACCGAGGAGTATCTCATGTTCACTGCACGCAAAATTCTCAACGGAGTGGCTTTTCTGACCGCACTGTCAATTGTAGCCTCAGCATTTATTACCGCATTCTCTTTCGGCCTGTTCGCACCGGTTTCAGGCAAACAGGCGGCGGCCAGTGCAGTTGCCCAAACCGGCGGTTACGCCAAAGAAGTGGAGTTTGAATACGACTACCACACCGGCGGCCATTACGAAGTGGAAGTGCTGGCCAACGGTATGAAACACGATGTGATTGTCGACGCGGATAACGGCCAAGTATTGGGTATTCACACCAAAGGCCACAAAAAACACTACCGACACGGCGGCGAAATACCCTTGCAAATGTAAGCCCGTATGTAAACCCGCATAAGCGGCACCACACCTTAGAGGCCGTCTGAAAAACCGTTTGCCGTTTTTCAGACGGCCTAATTCTTGCCCCAAACCCTGCTACAATACGCCTTTATTTCCGCCGCACATTTTCCCGCCATGACAAGCCCTATCTACATCCCCCTGCGCCTGCACACCGAATTTTCGATTACCGACGGCACGGTACGCATCAAAGATGCCGTGAAAAAAGCCGTTTCAGACGGCCTGCCCGCGCTGGGCGTGAGCGACCTGATGAACACCTTCGGCTTGGTAAAATTCTACAAAGCCTGCCGCGGCGCAGGCATTAAGCCGGTGGCGGCTGCGGACGTGTGGATCGAAAACCCCGCCGCGCCCGACAAACCTTTCCGCGCCATGCTGATCGTGAAAAACGACAGCGGCTACCTGCGCCTGAGCGAGCTGCTCACCGCCGCCTATGTGGGCAAAGACCGCAACGTCGATCATGCCGAGCTGCGTCAGGCATGGTTGGCAGAAGGCGACAACAGCGGCCTTATCTGCTTATCGGGCGCACACTACGGCGAAGTGGGCGCAAACCTGATGAACGGCCATGCCGATGCGGCCAAAGCGGCGGCGCAAAAATACGCGGCGTGGTTTCCCAATGCGTTTTATCTCGAACTGCAACGCCTGCCCGAACGCCCGCAATGGGAGGCTTCCGTATCCGGCAGCGTCGAAATCGCGGCGGAATTGGATTTGCCGGTAGTCGCCACCCATCCGACCCAGTTTCTCAACCGTGAAGATTTCCAAGCCCACGAAGCTCGGGTGTGCATTGCCGGCGGCTGGGTGCTGGCAGATAAAAAACGCCCGCAAGAATTTACGCCGAGCCAGTTTTTCGTATCGCCCGACGTGATGGCCGAGCGTTTCGCCGACCTACCCGAAGCCCTGCAAAACACGGTGGAAATCGCCAAACGCTGCAATCTCACGCTCACGCTGGGCAAAAACTTTTTGCCGCTGTTCCCCACACCCGACGGTATGTCGCTCGACGATTATCTGACCCAACTTTCCAACGAAGGTTTGCAAGAGCGTATGGTGCAGCTTTACCCCGACGAAGCGGAACGCGCCGAAAAAATGCCCGAATATCAGGCACGCTTGGATTTTGAATTGGGCATCATCATCCAAATGGGCTTTCCGGGCTACTTCCTTATCGTACAAGACTTCATCAACTGGGCGAAAAACAACGGCTGCCCGGTGGGGCCGGGGCGCGGTTCGGGCGCAGGCTCGCTGGTGGCCTACGCGCTGAAAATCACCGACCTCGACCCGTTGAAATACGCGCTGCTGTTCGAGCGGTTCTTAAACCCCGAGCGCGTTTCCATGCCCGACTTCGATATCGACTTCTGCCAAAGCAACCGCGGCCGCGTGATTGAATATGTGCGCGAAAAATACGGTGCCGATGCCGTGAGCCAAATCGTTACCTTCGGCACCATGTCGTCCAAAGCCGTTATCCGCGACGTGGGCCGTGTGTTGGAATTGCCGTTCGGCCTGTGCGACCGCTTGTCGAAACTGATTCCGCTCGAAGCCAACCGCCCCGTGAGCCTTGAAAAAGCGATGGAAATGGAGCCGGAAATCCGCCAGCTGATCGAAGAAGAAGGCGCGGAAGAGTTGATGACGCTGGCGCAAAAGCTGGAAGACCTCACGCGCGGCTTGGGCATGCACGCAGGCGGCGTGTTGATTGCGCCGGGCAAAATTTCCGACTTCAGCCCCGTGTATCAGGCCGACGAATCGGCCTCGCCCGTGTCGATGTACGATAAAGGCGACGTGGAAGACGTGGGCTTGGTGAAGTTCGACTTCTTGGGCCTACGCAACCTCACCATTATCGAAATGGCGCAGGAAAACATTAAAAACACCGTCGGCGAAGAAATCGACGTGAACACCATTCCGCTCGACGACCAAGCCGCCTACAAAATTTTCCGCGATGCCAACACCACCGCCGTCTTCCAGTTTGAATCGACCGGCATGAAAAAAATGCTGAAAACGGCGCACACCACCAAATTTGAAGAGTTGATTGCCTTCGTATCGCTCTACCGCCCCGGCCCGATGGACAACATTCCCGATTTCGTCGCCCGCATGAAAGGGCAGGCGTTTGAATACATCCACCCGCTGCTGGAGCCGGTGTTGGAGCCGACTTACGGCATCATGGTTTACCAAGAGCAGGTGATGCAGGCCGCACAGGTAATCGGCGGCTACTCGCTCGGCGGTGCGGACTTACTGCGCCGCGCCATGGGTAAGAAAAAGCCCGAAGAAATGGTGAAACACCGCGAAATCTTCGCCAAAGGTGCGGAAGAAAAAGCCATTTCCCGCAAAAAAGCCGACGAAATTTTCGACTACATGGAAAAATTCGCCGGCTACGGCTTCAACAAATCGCACGCCGCCGCCTACGCGCTGATTTCCTACCAAACCGCCTGGCTGAAAGCGCATTATCCCGCCGAATTCATGGCCGCCACCATGTCGAGCGAGTTGGACAACACCGACCAGCTCAAACATTTCTATGACGACGCGCGCGCCAACGGCATCGAATTTCTGCCGCCCGACATCAACGAATCGGATTACCTGTTTACCCCCAACAACCGCAAACAAATCCGCTATGCCCTCGGCGCCATCAAAGGCACCGGCGAAGGCGCGGTAGCCTCCATCATGGAAGCACGCAAACAGGGCGGCAAATTCACCGGGCTGCTCGACTTCTGCGAACGCGTCGGCAAGGAACACATGAACCGCCGCACCCTCGAAGCCCTGATACGCGGCGGCGCGTTCGACAGCATCGAGCCCAACCGCGCCATGCTGCTCGCCAACATCGACCTGGCCATGAACAACGCCGACCAAAAAGCCGCCAACGCCAATCAGGGCGGGCTGTTCGACATGATGGAAGATGCCATCGCCGCCATCGAACTGCAAGCCGCACCCGCATGGAGCGAATCGGAAAAGCTCGCCGAAGAAAAAACCGTTATCGGCTTCTACCTATCCGGCCACCCCTTCGGCCCCTACGCCCAAGAAGTGCGCCAAATCGCCCCCACCCGCCTGAGCCGTCTGAAACCGCAAGACAACGTGCGCGTAGCCGGCTTCACCACCGCCGTGCGCACCATGATGGGCAAGCGCGGCAAAATCGCCTTCGCCACCCTCGAAGACCAAAGCGGTCAGGTGGAAGTGATGATTACCGGCAACGTGCTCGAAGAAAGCGCAGGCCGTCTGAAAGCCGACCAAGTGCTGATTATGGAATGCAAAGTCAGCCGCGACGACTACACCGGCGGCGACACCCTGCGCATCGTCGCCAACCAAGTGATGACGCTGCAAACCGCCCGCGAACGCTACGCCCGCAGCCTGAGCCTGAGCCTGAAACCCGAACACGACATCCCCGCTTTGGTACAGCTGCTGAACACCCACCGCCGCCCCGATACCGGCCATATTCCGATCAGCCTTTCCTACGCCAACGCCGCTGCCTGCGGCGATTTGAAGATTCCGCCCAAATGGACGGTAACGCCGAGCGCGGAACTCTTCGACAAGCTGGAAACCTTGTTGGGGGGACGCTCCGTGCGGGTGAATTGGTAAGGTTTGCGGAAACATGGGAAAGGCCGTCTGAAAAAACTGTTTGTGGTTGTAAAACGGTTTTCAGACGGCCTCTGCTTTTTTATACACGAACATTTGGATTCCATGTAGATTCATGAAAGCAAATGATTTTTCACTCCGCTCCAAACTGTTTCACCTCAATCCAATCAAACACCCAACCGTAGGGCGGGCATCCTTGCCCGCCTTTCCTTTAAACAATGCCCAACGGCGGGCAGGGATGCCCGCCCTACCCGTGAAGAGGCCGTCTGAAAATCTACTAACGTGCTTTTCAGATGGCCTCTTTACATATCCGCCATGTCTACTCGGTATCCAAGTGCTGCAACAAAGGCCGCAGCAAGTCTTCAATCAGATTCAAAAACAGCGGCGTTTCTATGGGGTCGGTGCCGCCGAACACCAGCGCCACTTCGGTATAGCTTTTCTGGCCGGTGTTTTCTTTATTGCCGAGATATTCTTTATAGGCTCCGGAAAGGGCTTTTCCACCCTCTCCGGTTTTCTGCCATTCTTCGGCGGCGGCAAGGCTGGTTTTGGCGAAAAAGGGCAGCGGGCGGGATTGGCCGAGCCGGTAGTATTCGAGCCACTTTTCCAAGAGTTCGCAAGCGGTCTGCCGGGGGATTTCGGGTAAGGTTTGGGGGTTGCCGGGCAGAAGCAGATGGGTGGCGCGGCAGTCGGTTTCAGACGGCCTTACGGCGCAGAAAATGAGGTGCTCGAGCATGCGGGCGATGCGGTCGGGGGCGGAGGGTGTTTTGTTTAAAAAATAAATCTGCCCGTGCCGGTAGAGATGATTGAGGCTGCCTTCGAGCGTGCCGTTTTCCAAAACGAGGGTGTAGGCGCGGGCAGGCAGTTTGGGGCTGCATACAAGTTCACCGTCGAGCGATTTGGCATTGATTTGATATTGGTTTTGCCACAATGTGCCAAGTTCGCCCGCAGGGAAAAGGCTGGCAGCTTGCAGGCGGCGTTCGGTTTGCCTGAAATCTTCGCGGTTGCGGCGGGCGGCGGTGTAGGCAGCAACGATGGATTCCGGCTGCTGCGGCTCGAAAGGTTCGGCGGATTTCCATGCGCCGTCGCGGTAGGGTTCGCGCCAGCCGAGGGTGTGTTGCAGCCACGCACGTACGGGGTTGCGCCAAAAAGCGATGAATTCGTGGTGGCCGATCATTTGCGGCGCGGCGGGGTCGGGAGCGTTGCCGAGCGGTTCGCTGAAAAACGGCCCGACTTCGGCAGCGGGGGCATTGAGGGCGGCGGCATAGTCTTTGCGGGAACTGACGAGGCCGTCTGAAAAAGCCTGCGGGGAAAAATAACGGTGTGAGAAGGCTTGCAAGGGCTGCTGCCTGACCCATTGTTCGTGCAAGTCTTTACTGCGCGTGCCGGTCATGGCGGCAACGGTATCAATGAGTTCGTTGAGCAGGGCGGAGGGGGCAAGCGGTTCGTCGCTGTGGATGCTGCGCCCTACATAAGACAGATAGAGGATTTCGCGCGCGCTGATGATGGCTTCGAGGAAAAGATAACGGTCGTCGTCGCGGCGGGCGCGGTCGCCTTTTTGCGGGTACTTGGCAATCAGGTCGAAGGCGGCGGCTTTGGTGTTGCGCGGGAAATTGCCGTCATTCAGCCCGAGCAGGCAGATCACTTTGAACGGCAGGCTGCGCATGGGCACCATGCTGCAAAAGGTGATGCCGCCGCGCAAAAATCCGGCTTGGCTTTCGCTGTCGAGAAAGCGGCTAAGATGGCGGATGACGGTGTGTCGGGGCAGTTTGCTGCCGAAACGGGCGAGTGCGGCTTCTTCCTGCCAGCGGGCAAGTGCCTGTTCGAGCTGTTGCAGAGCGTGTTGGTCGTCGCTGCCCGGGGCGAAAAGATCGGCGAGCAGCCGGCGCACGCGTTCCGTCCATTCTTCTATGCCTGCGGGCTGCTGCCAGCGGCGGGCGGTGTCGGCCAGCGTGCGCACGAAAGCGGTGAAGCGGCTGAACACGGCGGTTTGGTTGGGGTCGCCGTGCCATGCGCTGATGTCGAGCCACAAGGGATTGCCGCTTTCGGGCAGCAGCCAACCGAGCACAAGCCGTTCCAAACCTTGCTGCCAAGTAAAGAGGTTGTCGTTGCGGCCGCGCATGGTGCCGTCCAAGCCCCAATGGATGTTGAGTTTGGCGATGGTATCGTGCAGCAGCGGCAAATCTTCGCGGCCGAGGCCGAAGCGGTCGAGCACGAGGTTGTTGTCTAACAGCGGCAGCAGGCGATTTACTTCAAAACGGCTTTCGAGCAGCGCGAGGGTTTGTTCGAGCGCATAGAGTAAGGGCTGGCGGCGGCTGAGTTTCACGTCGGAGACGGAATACGGCAATGCCTGTGCGCCGTCCTGCGCCTGCCCGAACACGGCTTCGATAAAGGGACTGTAAGGTTCGATGTTCGGAGTAAGCACGGCGATGTCGTGCAGCTGCCAATCAGGGTGTTCGGCAAGAATCTTCAGCAGTTGGTCTTTCAACACCTGCAATTCGCGCAGGGGGCTGTGGGCGGAAACCACGCGGACGGAGTCGTCGTCCAACGTAGCTCTGTTTGTTTTTTCAGACGGCAGGGTCAGGGTTTGGATGTCATGCTGCAAACGGTGCAGCAAAGTAGGTTCGGAGGCCGTCTGAACGCTTTCCATGTCGGTGAAATAGTTGCGCTCTTCGGTAATCTGCGCTTCGGCAAGCGCATCGAAAAAATCGCGCCCTTGTTTGCCCAGCGAGGCTAGCAGCGGATGGCCACTTTGCGAAAGGTCGATGTCGTCTTCGCTTTGCAGAATCTGCGCGGCTTCGATAACGTTACCCCAGTATTCGCTGCTGGGGTTGAGCGCGAAAATGTGTACGTCGCAATGCTCGGCCAGCGCCTGCAACAGTTGCAGATACATCGGTGCCATGGTTGCGATGCCGAACACGAAAAAGCGTTCGGGCAGTTTGTCGGCGCTCAATGCGTCGAGTAGTCGCCGCCACAAGGCCACGCGGTGGGGAGCGGTTTGGCGGCCGTCGTCGAGATAACGCCACAACTGCGCCTGCCAGATTTCGTCGCCGCCCAATCCTACCAGCCCGCCGGCTTGCCAAGTGTTGATCCATTGCGGGCGGTAAACCAGATATTGGTCGAAAATATCGGCAAGCTGCCCCGCCAACTGATAGGCCGCCGATTCGCCGCTGCCGAGATAGCCGTGCAGTGCCGAGCGTGCCGCTTCGTATTCGGAGGCCGTCTGAAAAACGGGGCTTTGAAACAAATCGAGCAGCCGCCAGCACATCACTTCGGGCGCAAACGGGCTGAGGGCGGGAATATCGGGAATCAGACCGCACATCAGCCGCCAAGTCAAACCGGCGGGCAGACTGAAATGCAAGTTGGCCGCCACGCCTAATTCGCGCGCGAGATACGTGTTCAGATAACGGCGCATGCCTTGGCTTTGCACCACAATCTGCTCCGCCGCCAGCGGGTTTTGCAGCGGGGCGAGCTGTTGCAGCCGGGTGAAAACGGCGGCAAGGTTTTCAAGGCGGTTGGATTGGTAAAGATAAAGCATGGCGGCTTTGGCAGTGTGGACGGATAGCGGGATTATGAATGAAGAGAGGCCGTCTGAAAACCGCAACGGCAGTTTGTACAACCGGTTTTTCAGACGGCCTGCCAACCATGCCGAAGGCCGTCTGAAAGGTGGAAAGATATGGCAAATAGACTTAACTTGCCACGGCGTTGCCGCGCTTCAGCCCGAAGAGAATCATTTTGCAGGCTGCCACGGCGGTAACAGAATCGGCTACGTGCTGCCCGTACCGCCTACGGTTTGCCGCCTTGTATCGGAAATAAGTCATTGCCCATATGACGAGGCCAAGCTGCCGGAAGCACTTGCGGGCTTGAGAGCAATTGAAACAGGCCGTCTGAAAATAAGTTTTCAGACGGCCTGTTTATTAAACGATACGGTAATGCAACATACGGCCCATATTCCGCAACGGGGCAAACCGTTTCAGCAGACACCCGCGCCAACCTACGCGTTTCCAAGCGTCGAAATCACAGTAACAGCGGCTGTCGATCAAACGCAGGTTTTCCGCCCAATTCTCCATTTCGCGGTCGTTATCGCAGCTGTAATCGAAGCGTGCACCGTTTTTTCTTTGCGCCGGATGGAGGTAGGCATGCCGGCAACCCCATGTACTGAGCACGTTAAACAATATTTCGCTGCTGCAACGTTTGAAATGGGCGGCAATGTTTTGAAAAAGTTTTTCAACCTGTTCGCGGGAAAAATACATCAACAGCCCTTCGGCGATAATCAGAAATTGCGACTCGGGATGCAGGCGGCGCAGCATGTCCATCCAATGCGTGTCCAATATCGAACCGCCGAGCAGGTATTCGTTGCTCAATGCCGGCAGCAAGGCAGCTCTGAATTTGATTACCCCAGGCAAATCGAGCTGGTAGAAAAAGGCTTTTCCGGCAACCCTGCCGATGCGACCCGTGCGGTCGTCCAAACCGCACCCCAATTCGATAATCACCGGCCGTCGGTGGGTTCGGATGAAATCGGCAGTCACACGGTCGAAATAAGCAGCACATATAGCCACACCCAATGCGCCTTTCTTGTCATTGCGGAAGGCGTCAAAGTCGAAATCTATTTGTTTCACCAGGCTACAGGCAGTGGAATCGCAAATAACGGGGTTGGCTTTTTGCGATTCGAGAGACTTCATATACAGGGAAATCAGCGAAGTATCGGAAACGGCATCTTGAAAATCGGGTTGCAACATAACGTTTCTTTCAAAAAATGGCATTTGACTATATATTCTAATAATTTCTAATCACTTGTCAAAAAAATGTCATTTTATTTGGCTGAGATTTGATTATATGCAATAAAATGCTTTGAAAACTTTAAAAAAACCAATAACTTCGGCGGACTACCGCATCCTTCCCGCACGTTTGTGCATCAATATAAAACCGCAGGCCGTCTGAAAACTTTTCAGACGGCCTGCGGTTTTCATTTTTTTCAACCGAAGAAGCCCATTTTCACTTCAATCAGTTTTTCCAGCTCCCGCAGCACACGGCGGCGGGATACGAAGAAGATGATATGGTCGCCGTCTTCCATAACGGCATCTTCTTTATGCCCCATCACCACTTCATTATCGCGCACGAGGGCGGCAAAATGGCAGCCCGACGGCCATTTGATTTCGGACACACGGCGGCCGACCAGCGAAGAAGTATGTTTGTCGCCGTGTACCACCACTTCGATGGCTTCCGCCGTGCCGCGCCGCAAAGGGTGGACGGCTACCACGTCGCCGCGGCGGATGTGGGCAAGTATCGAGCCGATGGTGATCAAATGCGGCGAAACCACGATGTCGATTTTGTTGCCCTCAAGCAAATCAACATAGCTGGAACGGTTCACAATGGTAATCACCCGTTTGGCACCGCGGTTTTTGGCCAGCAGGCTCGACATGATGTTGCTTTCGTCGTCGTTGGTGAGGGCGCAGAACACGTCGATTTCGTCGATATATTCTTCATCCAACAGCGTTTCGTCGGTAGCCGTGCCTTGCAGCACCAGCGTATTGTCGAGATGCTCGGCCAGCCATTCGGCACGGTTGCGGTTGTATTCGATGATTTTGATGTCGTATTGGTTTTCAAGCTGTTTCGCCAGCCGGTAACCAATATTGCCGCCGCCGGCAATCATGATGCGGCGGTTACTTTGCTCGCGCGGACGCAGCTCGCGCATGATGGCAGCCACATTTTCCGTGCCCGCCACGAAAAATACTTCGTCGCCTTCGATAATCACGGTTTGCGCGGAAGGCACAATCAGGTGGTTGTTGCGGTAAATGGCGCAGATTTGGCAATCGACCCCTTCCGGAAGATGTCGGTTGATTTGGGAAATTTCCCTATTTACCAACAAACCGCCTTTCCGCGCCTGCACGATGACCATACGTGCTTTATCATCGGCAAAACGCAACACTTGCAGGGCGCTGGTATAACTAAGCAGGCCGACCAGGCGTTCGGTAACCAGCTGTTCGGGGCTAATCGATTCGGTAATGTCAAATAAATCCAAGCTGTTGCCGTTGTCTTCGCCTTCGGTGCGGTAATCAAGGTAATCGGTGGAACGGACGCGGGCGATGCGGCTGGGAATATTGAACAAATCCGCCGCCATTTTGCAGGCGACGATATTGGTTTCGTCGCTGCGGGTAAGCGCCAGCAGCAAATCGGCATCGGCCGCACCTGCGCGTCTGAGCACAAACGGCGACGCGCCGTTGCCGAGCATGGTCTGCACATCGAGTCTGCTGCTCAAATTCTGCAAGGCTTTTTCGTTGATGTCGACGATGGTTACATCGTTTCCGGGCAAAGAAGCAAGGTTTTGGGCGACGGTCGAACCGACTTGGCCGCTGCCGAGTATCAGTATTTTCACGTTGGTTGCCGTATCAAAGCGGTAAAAGAAAAGTATTTTAAACCAAAAGACACGGAAAAGGCCGTCTGAAAAAGTATTTTAAGCAGACCGATTAAACGGTATTATGCAAAACATGCCGTCGCCATAAAACTTAACGGCGACCGCCGCATACGGAAACAGCTTCTCTATAAAAAGGCACGACAACGCGGCGGCTGCCGTTTGCAAAGCGATACCAATTGACTTGCGTCATATCTGCCGAACGGTAAAAACGGTAGCGTGATGGGATATAATTCTAAAATACCTATTGATTCAGAGGACGCAAACAATGGAAAATTGGACCCAAACTTTAGGCACGGGCGAATTGCTCGGCATTGCGGCTGGGGCGATTCTGCTTATTTTGGTACTAATCATCAAATTCCGCATACATGCCCTGCTGACTTTGATGATCGTCAGCCTACTTACTGCAATTGCCACCGGTCTGCCGATGGGCAGTATCGTAGGCGACGTATTGGTGAAAAGTTTCGGCGGCACACTCGGAAATGTGGCCTTGCTGGTGGGTTTGGGTGCCATGCTCGGCCGCTTGGTAGAAACATCGGGCGGGGCGCAATCGCTGGCCGATGCGTTGGTACGGGCATTCGGCGAAAAACACGCACCTTTTGCATTGGGTGTGGCTTCGTTGATTTTCGGTTTTCCGATTTTCTTTGATGCCGGTTTGGTGGTGATGCTGCCGATTGTGTTTGCCACCGCCCGCCGCATGAACGCACCGGTTCTACCCTACGGCTTGGCTTCCATCGGCGCATTTTCGGTAATGCACGTGTTTCTGCCACCGCATCCGGGGCCGATTGCCGCGTCCGAATTTTACGGTGCCAGCATCGGCCACGTGCTGCTGCTCGGTTTGCCGCTGGCATTTATCACCTGGTATTTCAGCGGTTATTTGTTGGGTCAGTTTCTCGGCCGCCGCATTCATGTGCCGGTGCCGGACTTGCTCAGTGGCGGCAAACAGGATGACGACGAACCTAAAACACCAGCCAAAGCCGGCACGGTTATCGGGATTATGCTGATTCCTATGCTGTTGATTTTCCTTAACACCGGTTTGGCCACACTGACTGCGGAGAAGGTGGTGGACGGCAGCGCAGAATGGGTGAAAACCTTGCGTATGATCGGTTCGACACCGGTTGCACTGCTGATCTCGGTATTGGTAGCCATGTTTGTGCTGGGGCGTAAACGCGGCGAAAAAGCGACGGCTCTCGAAAAAACCATCGACGGCGCACTCGGCCCCGTTTGCTCGGTGATTCTGATTACCGGTGCGGGCGGCATGTTCGGCGGCGTGCTGCGTGCTTCCGGCATCGGCCAGGCTTTGGCCGACAGCATGGGGCAATTGGGTATTCCCGTATTGCTGGGCTGCTTCTTGGTGGCATTGGCTCTGCGTATCGCTCAGGGTTCGGCAACCGTGGCGTTAACCACTGCCGCCGCATTGATGGCACCGGCGGTTGCCGCAGCCGGATTCAGCGATTGGCAGCTTGCCGCGATCGTATTGGCTACTGCCGCCGGTTCGGTGGGCGTGAGCCATTTCAATGATTCCGGCTTCTGGCTGGTGGGCCGCCTGCTGGATATGGATGTACCTACTACGCTGAAAACGTGGACGGTCAACCAAACCCTGATTGCCATTATCGGCTTTGCTTTGTCAGCTTTGGCATTCAGCGTGTTGTAACGATAAGGAGCGTCGAAATGAGTAAACCGACCGTGCATTTTGTGGTAATGGGCGTAAGCGGCTGCGGCAAAACCACCGCTGCGGTTGCCCTGCAACAACATTACCGATGCCCTTATGCCGAAGGCGACGATTTTCATTCGCAAGCCAACCGCGACAAAATGGGTTCGGGCATTCCGCTTACCGATGAAGACCGCTACCCGTGGCTGCGTAATCTGCGCGATTGGATGAGTAGGCAGGCGCACAACGGTGAAGCCGTCAGCGTGGTAACGTGTTCGGCTTTGAAACGCCAATACCGCGATATTCTGCGCGAAGCCGAAGGCAAAGTGGTGTTCATCCACCTCGCCCCGCCGCACGATGTAAACTTGGAACGCATGATGGCGCGTAAAGGCCACTATATGAAAGCGGATATGCTGGCTTCGCAACTCGAAATTTTGGAAGATCTGCAAGCCGATGAAAACGGCGTGCGTATCTGCAATGCCGGCAACGCGGAAGATGTTCAGGCAGAAATCATGGCTTGGATTGAAGCGCAAAAGCTGGTTTGATAACCGGGGAAGAATGCCGTCGACGATACGGCATCGGAAAGGCCGTCTGAAACTTTTCAGACGGCCTTTTTTTCACATTCATATCGGGGAGGAAACGCTGCAAAGCACGGGCTGTTGCTGTTTTATTCCGCCGTTACCGAATAAACCCGACCGATACTGCTTTCATCGCCCAGCACTTCGCACACGGCGGCGGCCAAACCGTTGCGGTTCATATATTGGCGGGGGATGTCATTAAGGTTTTGGTGCAGCCGGTAAGCGTCGGAATCGCCGCTGCCCAAGCCGCACGGGCGCAGAATTGTCCAGCGCAAACCTGTGCCGCGTAAAACGTTTTCCGCTTCCGTTTTCGCTGTCACAGCCTCGCCCAATGCCTGTTTGAACGGTTCGCTCATCCCTTCCCATTGTTCGCCGCAGCCCATGCTGGTAACGAATACGAAGCGGGCGGTGGGAACGTGGCGGGCGGTGGCTTCGATGATATGGATGTTGCCGGTTGCGTCGCTGCGGATGCCTTGTTCGTTTTTACCGCCGACGAAGCTGACCACCGTATCAGGGCAGTATTGTTTGATAACCGCTTCGCAAGCGCCTGCATCGAGCACATCGGCAGAGGCCGTCTGAAAACCGTGTTGTGCAAAAAAGTCGTCTTCGGCGGGTTTTCTTAAAACGGCAACGGTATCTTTGTTATTCAGGCGTTCCAGCAAGGCACGCCCTGAAGGGCCGTTGGCTCCGAAAATCAGCATCATGGTTTACGCCTCCGCGTTGTCGAAAAAACGGCGCATCGCTTCGATTTGGTTCGCGCGCAATTCGCCGTTTTCATCGCGGCCGACAAAAATTTTAAACATCGCCCCGCCTTTGCGGTTGATAAAGTTGAGCGACACGGTTGATTTGCCCATAAACGGGCGTTCCAGGAGGTAGATGGCAGCGCAGTTTTCATAATAAATATGCCCGTGCACACCGCCCTGCTCGGCATGCTCGAAGTTGTAGAAACCCCTGCCGATTTTGCCGCCCGGCAATTTTCCGGTTACTTCCACAATCGCATCGGGCGTGTGGGCGATAAAAGTAACGGCTTCGTTCCATAAGGCAATGCTCTGCAAAATTTCAACAATACGGCTGCCTTCGGTTTTGCGTACCATGTTTTCGGGCAGGCAGCGGATTACCGATTCGAAACTGCATTGGTGCTGGCCTGCCAGCATTTCGAGAATCTGGCCGGGGTTTTCGGCTAGCGAGTTGCGCAATACGGTTTGTTGTTCGGGGCTGAGTTCTGCGGTCATATTTTCGTCCTTTTCATCAGTTTCCGGAAGGGCAAGCATCAGCTTGCGGATTAGAGTGGGCGACCAATAGCGGCCGCTGGTGTTCAGGCGGGCGATGCCGTCCGAACCGATTCGGAGCAGCGATTGCCGCTGCCATTGCTGCAAAAGTTTTTGGGCTTCGCGGTTGTCGGCAAATAAAGCGGTGTCCAGCGAACCCAGCTCCATACTGTGCTGGATTTGCCCGAGTAAATGTTTGTGCGGACCGTGTTTGCTCATAAACGATAAGTTTTTGATGCCCGACGGCGTGGCGAGATAGCTTTGCAAATCGTTCTGAACCTGATAGCTGTATCCGCCGAAATTACCACCCGCGCACGAACCGAACGGCAGGCAGGGCATATTGGATTTTACCGAGGTATTGTAGCGGTTGCGCTCTCCCCTGCCCGGATAGGCAAAATGGCTGTTACTGACCTGCTGCCAGCCTTTTTCCGAAAGTTTTTCAACCGCATAGGCGTATTGGCAGGCTTGGGTATCAAACCCGGGCGGGGGCGGAAACGCGCCTTTTTCGATCATGCGGTTAATCGGCAGAAAGGGGTAGCAGTTGAAGGCATAGGTATCCAAGCCCGACAAAGGCAGGCTTGAAGCCAATTCGAGGTCGTTTGCCCAGATTTCATCGCTTTGGCCGGGCAAACCGAAAATCAAATCGGCAACGGTAACGACGTTCAGACGGCTTAGCTGTTCCAGATAACGCAAGGCTTCCTCACCGCTGTGTTTGCGCCCCAAACGCCTGCGGATGGCGGAATCGAAAGTTTGGATGCCGATGGAAATACGGTTCACGCCCGCATCGATGCAAGCTTGCGCTTTATCCGGCCCGAAATGGCTCATACGGCCTTCGAGGGTGAATTCGCAGTCATCCGACAGCGGCAGATAGCGGTAGCAGGCTTTAATCAAACGTACCAAATCGGCGGTTGCGAGCGCAGTGGGCGTGCCGCCGCCGAAATACACGGCCTGTATTTTGCCGCCGCCCTGCCGCAGTTCGGCTTCGTAGGCCAGTTCTTCGATAACTTTATCGGTGTAGGGGCGGCTGTGCTCTTCTTTCCACAGATTGCGGTAGAAACCGCAGAAAACACAATGGTTGGCGCAAAACGGAATATGTATGTAAGCCAAACCGTCTTCATCGAGCGAATGTACGACATTTTTGCGCCAAACATTCTGCCACTGCGCGGGCGGCAGCGGCACGCCGCCCCAAATCGGCATCAAAGCCTGTCTTTCGGGGAAAGCATCCGGTACAGCCTGCTCGGGCCGCCATTGAATGGCCTGAATCATGGTCGGCAAACCTTTATGAATAATATTAATGATAATGAATTGCTTTATATATAGTTGAGAAAAACGGTGCGTTGATATAAATCAAAATCAGAATAATAAATGAATCTTTATTATTCGGGATAAAGGAAACAAAATACCGATTGAAACTCAACACATTGTTTATTAGAATATTTTATCCTTCAAAACAACTGCATCGGAAATGCTTTTTGAATAAAGCAAACAGAATAACGAGATAAACAGAGGCCGTCTGAAATCCTTTCAGACGGCCTGTTTTAAATGACGCTTGTGCATCCGCACCTACGCTGTACCGCCGGCTTGTATGCCGTCGGGCTTTGAACGGCATCTTCCGAACGGCTTTACAAAAATTGCGCTTTCGCGGTCGAACGGCATGGCCGCATGCTATTTCCACTCCGCACAAAATTCCGCCCAATGCGGTTTTTCTTCAGCCAAGGTTTTCAAATAGCTTCTCACACGCTTGATTTCTATTTCGTACTCGTCAGCATCCAATGCACCGCTCATCATGCGGAAACGCAAATACATCAGATAGGTGTTGGCGGCATCGGTTTCACAGTAATCGCGGATATCTTTCAGATTACCGGCATGATAGGCATCCCACACTTTGCTGCCGTCCATGCCGAGTTTGCCGGGGAAGCCGCAAAGTTTGGCCATATCGTCGAGCGGCACGCTGGCGCGCGGCTGATAGAGGGCGAGCAAGTCCATCAAGTCGCAATGGCGGTTGTGGTAGCGGCTGATGTAGTTGTTCCATTTGAAGTCGCGGCTGTCGCCGAAATCGCCTTCGCCGGTATCCCAGTAACGGGCGGCAGGAATACCGTGGATAAGGGCACGGTAGTGCAGCACGGGCAGGTCGAAGCCGCCGCCGTTCCAGCTTACCAGTTGCGGCGTGTGGGTTTCGATAAGGTCGAAAAACTTGGCGATCATGGTTTCTTCGTCGTCGCTGGTTTCGCCTATGGTGCCGACGTGGATTTTATCCTGCCCCCAACGCATGCAGCAGGAAATCGCCACCACTTGATGCAGATGGTGCTGCATGAAATCATTACCTGTTTGGGCACGGCGTTTTTGCCGGGCAAACATAACCACATCGGCTTCGGCAACGCTGGAAGGCAGGCCGTATAGCAGGCGGATACCGTTTACATCGGGCACGGTTTCTATGTCAAATGCTAAAATCGGGGTCATGGCGGATGCTCCGTGATAGTTGCGGCATTGTGGCATGAAGTCGGGTATGCGCCAAGTATAGCGGAAAACCGCATCATGCTCTCCGGCCGTTGCGTTGGTTAAATCTAACGGGCATTGCCTTTTGATATGCGGGAGATTTTTCAGACGGCCTTTTTATTTGCTACAATCACTTCTCTGGTTTTGAAGCAGCTGCTCAACCTTACTTTACGGAACCCAGTTTATTTATGAAAAAATATTTAATCCATAGTTTATTGCCGCTGGCATTACTGCCCTTGCTGGCTTGCGGCCAAACACCGGTAAGCAACCACGGCAAGGCTTCCGACGCGCCTGCCGCATCTTCCGACATTAACGGCGCGATTACTGCCAAATTGGAAAAAACCTACGCCGGCCAAGGCCTGAAAGTGCAAAGCGTACGCACCACGCCGGTTACCGGTTTGTATGAAGTGGTGGTAAACGGCAACCAAGTCGTGTATGTCAACGAAAAAGCCACTCACATGTTGGTAGGCGATTTAATCGACATCGACACCCGCAAAAGCCTAACCGAAGAGCGCAACTTGGAGTTGAGCAAAGTCGATTTCTCCAGCCTGCCGTTCGACAAAGCCATTAAAGAAGTGCGCGGCAACGGCAAACTGAAAGTAGCAGTATTTTCCGACCCCGACTGCCCCTTCTGCAAACGCCTCGAACGCGAATTTGCCAAGATGGACAACATTACGATTTACAGCTTCATGATGCCGATTGCCAGCCTGCACCCCGATGCCGCCCGCAAGGCACAGCAGATTTGGTGCTCGCCCGACCGCGCTGCCGTATGGACGGCATGGATGCGCGAAGGCAAAATGCCGCCTAAAGTAGCCGACTGCGAAAACCCCGTTGAAGAAACCACCTCTTTGGGCGAACAGCTCGGCTTTAACGGCACTCCGGCCCTGGTTTTCCCGAACGGCCGCACCCAAAACGGTTACAGCCCGATGCCGCACTTGCAGGAAGCGATTGAGAAAAACCAATAAAGCCGTTGGTAACTTTACCGAAAGGCCGTCTGAAATGTTTTCAGACGGCCTTTACTTTAATATTCTCTTACATCCGACACCTGTTAAGCCGCACCGCATTCGGGTAAACTCTCCTCTATTATCCACCCGTCTGCCGCTTTCCCATGAACCCCGCTATCCCGCTCAAACAAATCACCCTTATCGGTGTCGGCCTGATAGGCGGTTCGTTTGTGCTCGATCTGAAACGCAAAGGATTGGTAGAAAAAGTGACGGGCATCGACATCAACAGTGAAAACCTCGAGCGCGCACTGGAGCGGAAAGTCATCGACGAAGCATTCACCGGTATTGGTGCGGAAAGTGTTGGCGAAGCGGATTTAGTCGTTATCGCCACACCCGTAGCTACCCTGCCCGCCGTATGCACCGCCCTCACCCCTGTGCTGAATAGCCGAACACTCGTTACCGATGCCGGCAGCACCAAACAATCCGCCATTGCCGCCTTCCGAAAATACCTGCCGAACCACCTGCCCCGCTGCATTGCCGCGCACCCGATTGCCGGTTCCGACCGCAGCGGCGCACTGGCCGCACAATTCGGGCTGTTCCAAGACAAAAAACTGATTGTCTGCCCGCACGGGCAAGAACATCCAGACGGCCTCGAACAAATAGAATCATTATGGCAGGCGGTGGGTGCACAAACCTACCGGATGCCGGCAGCCGAACACGATGCCATCTTTGCCGCCGTATCGCACTTGCCGCATATGCTCGCATACGCCTACGTACACCAGATTGCCGATCATTCCAACGGCGAAACCTATTTCAACTTCGCCGCCTCAGGCTTTCGCGACTTTACCCGCATCGCATCCAGCCATCCCGCAATTTGGACTGACATCTGCATGGCCAATAAAAACAGTTTGCTGGATTTGCTCGAAGGCCAACAACGCCAGCTTGCAGATTTGCACAAACTGCTCGAAGAAGGCGATGCCGTCGCACTTTACCGCTATTTTGCCGAAGCCAAGCAAGCACGGGATAATTGGCAGGCTTCGCAATAAAAAGCAGAGGCCGTCTAAAAAAATCCGACGGCACATCATCCTGTTCTTTAACTGCAACCGATTACGGAACCTCTCATCATGAATCTTTTCCGCAAAACCTTGTGGGGCATTGTATTTTTATCAGTGTTAACCACCATCGGCTCGTTTTATTCCCAATACGGCTTAGGGCTGAACCCCTGCGTACTGTGCATCTTACAGCGGTTGGCAGTGCTGGCCGTAGGCATAGCCGCTCTGCTTACCGCATTCGACCGGCAAACCGGCAAAACCAGCCGCACCGTCAGCGCATTGCTGGTCAGCATTCCCGCCGTTTACGGTACAGGCGTGGCAGTTTACCAGCTTTACCTCCAAAGCCTGCCGCCCGGTACCGCTCCCTCATGCGGCGCACCGTGGACATTCCGCCTGCGGGATTGGCCGCTGTTCGACTTGTACGAACCCGTTATCCGCGGCTTCGGTGACTGTGCCGTTCCGGATTATTTCCTAGGCGTACCCCTGCCGATCTGGAGCGTACTGTATTTCGGCTTCGTATTGCTGACCATATGGCTCGCATGGACAAAAACCCGTCCCTAAATGTACAGATGGCCTCAAGCGGGTTGCTTGAGGCCATCTGAAAAAACAAAACCGGCCCGAAAACCAAGCCGGTATAAAGCAAGATTCCATATCATTCCACCCACCTTTGCCATCGCGCAATATCGGCATTCCCCAATTGCCGCCATCTACCAACCATAGCTACGATAAACCTACTTCATTACGGCTCATCATACCCAACCTTAACCCGAATATCTCGAGCTTTCAGTAAGGTTTGGAAATACTCAAGCCCATCCCGAATATGACGAATGTTACTTTTTAAGCTGATTCACTAAAACTGTATAAGTCAAAAAACCACACTTACCTCTATCCCCTCAAAAACCCATTACCACATCGCGCATGCCGGCACACCCTGACAAAAATTGTTACATGACAGAAAAGTAGCCTCTGGCTACCGCGTAAGGGCAAAAATGTGACAAAAAACGGCATCAAAAAACGGCACCAAAATACAAACGGCACTTCCAAAATCTATTGTCATAGATAAATCTTAAAACTTAAATTCATTTAAATTAAATACTTATAAAATTTACTAACAAATCTTTACTAAATTGGCACACCCGTTGCTTTATACATAACATCCGCAGCAAGCCAAGCCGAAACAGAGCAGCGGCAAAAGCCCAAAACGGATAAGCTGTATATTCCTTCTTCTTTTGGTTGTAAAAAAGCAGTACCCGGGGCGTGCCCCAAAGAGCGCGCCCCGTATAACAAAAAAAAAACGTGCCAAGCACATTACGGTTTTATAACGGTTACATAACAATAGGTTTTATCAAAAACCAATTTATTCACTTTTTAAATTAAATTTTTAACTGGAGTTTTAAACATGAAAGCTATTCAAAAAGGTTTTACCCTAATCGAGTTGATGATCGTTGTAGCGATTATCGGTATTTTGGCTGCGATTGCATTGCCTGCTTACCAAGATTACACCGTTCGTTCCAAAATTTCTGAAGCCCTGATTTCTGCTTCTGCACCAAAGAGCCTGATCAGTGAAGCATTCCAAACAGATGGTTTAACCGGTGTGAAAAATGCTGCTGCTGCATATAATGCCAAATCTAAAGATGAAAAAGCCACTAAATATGTCGCCGACATGACAATTGGTGGAGGTAATGGTAACGGTGCTCCTGGTGCAGCTGATGGTGTAGGTGTTATTACTGTAACTTTGCAAGATGGGAATACCGCAGGTGGAGCTAGCTTCCCTACTGATGTACAAGGTAAAACTATTATTCTGACACCAAATGTACAGAAAAAAGCACTTGCCGCCGGTGCACAAGGTGCAATTGATTGGGCCTGTACCACAACAACTGGTGAAAATGCCAAAAATAGAGGCTTAACCGCGACTCTCAATGGAACTTTACCTGCCAAATACGCCCCTTCTGAGTGCCGTTAATATTGTTTTAATCTAATAAAAGCCCAAGAGCTTCATCTTATGCTCTTGGGCTTTTTTCTCAAAAAGGATACAGAAGCACATGCAAAAGAATAAGTTGGAAGCTTTTAAAATATTTCTAATGCAAGGTTTCACTTTGATCGAACTAATGATCGTTGTGGCAATAATAGGCATTTTGGCCGCCATCGCCTTGCCTGCCTACAGCGATTACACCGTACGCGCAAAACTTACCGAAAGCCTGTTAATGGCGAGCCAGCTTAAAACAACAGTCAGTGCAGCTTATACGGCAGGCGGTATGAGACGGGTAAGCTCGGTAGCTAAAAGCCATAACGCATTCCCGGATGTGGATAAACAAACCAAATATGTAGCTACCACCACGATCGACGAACAAACCGGAGCCATATCCATTCAAACTTCCGATTCCGATTCCCTGCCTTCGGATGCCCGCAATAAAACGCTGGCTTGGACACCGTTTATTGAAAAAAAACCTTTATCAGATGCTGTTAAAGTAGCCAGTATCGATTGGGCTTGTGCCTCCGATTCTGCAAAAACAGCCGGCGACCGTGGTTTTACCAATGTTAAAATGGGTACTTTACCCGCCAAATATGCCCCTTCTGAATGCCGTTGAATATTTTCCCAAATATTATGAACATTCCCGCTGCTCCAAACCGTTGGCGTTTTGCCGCCAAAGCCCTGCTTACCCATTTACTGATTTGCGCATTGATTGTGCTGCTGGTCAGCCTTTTAGTGTTTAAGGTGTGGTTTCCCTATCCTTATTATGAAATGATAGGCAGCCTGAAATTGATGGGGCTTATTGTGGCTGTAGATTTGGTATGCGGCCCTTTGCTTACTTTTGTGGTTGCCAACCCTGCTAAATCCAAAAACGAGCTCATTAGGGATTTCGGCTTGATAGGCCTGATTCAGTTGGCTGCACTATGTTACGGCCTATTTGCTTTGGCACAGGCCCGCCCGGTGGCTTTAGCTTTTGATAAAGACCGTTTCTATGTGGCAACTGCTGTACAAATAGAACCCGAGCGTTTGGCAAAGGCACCAAAAGCTTTCCAAAAACTGCCTTTATTCGGTATTTATCAAGTGGGAACTCGAAAACCCGCCAATGAACAAGAATTTTTTGACAGCATAAATCTTGCTTTTGCCGGCATTCCTTCCTCTACCCGGCCAGACTGGTGGCTGCCGCGCAAAGATGTAGAAGACAATATCACTAAAGCCAAGATTCCTTTGGCTTCTTTAATGGCTAAATATCCGGATCGTGCCCAAATTATCAATCGGCATCTGGGAAAGTTGGCACGAGACAGTACAAATTTATATTACCTGCCTCTTACGTCTGAAAAAACTTTGAATTGGATTATGGTGATGGATTTTGAGAATAAAGCAGTAGCTT
Source organism: Neisseria animaloris (assembly GCF_900637855.1). Taxonomy (NCBI): domain Bacteria; kingdom Pseudomonadati; phylum Pseudomonadota; class Betaproteobacteria; order Neisseriales; family Neisseriaceae; genus Neisseria; species Neisseria animaloris. The sequence goes on along the minus strand of NZ_LR134440.1, from coordinate 1,818,588 downwards.
ATGTTCCTGTAGACGGTTTCTAAATCAATCGTTTTCTCAATCCCTCAACGGCCGTCTGAAAGGTTATTTCAGACGGCCTCCGTTATTCATGTTGCCGGACACTCCCTAAGCAGCTATTAGTCTTTGTTTTACAGTTTACCGCCCGGACCGCGTCGGTCCGTATCGTCCATGTATCCTTTATTGCTTCCTGCAATATAGCCGAGCAAAATACCGCCGCCGATTTTGCTGAACTCAATGGCAAAATCCATATGTTCGGTTAATACCGAAGTGAGTAACACAATCAAGCAAGATGCAACTACGATACCGATCAGGATAAACCGTATTTTCGTGGCACGGGCAAACATCATGGCTTCGTTAAGCCGTTTTTGATTTTTAGCTTCAATTTCGGCTAATGCAATTCTTTCTTCAGATTCGATTTTACGGCTTTCAAGTTGAAGCTCTTTGTATTTCAAATCAATATATCTTTGCTGACTTGCCAGCAATTCCTCTAGAGAATGGGTAATAACATTTTCAGTATCTGTTTTCGGCATCATTAAATCATTCATAATTCAGATTCCTGTTTCAGAAGTAAAGGTATAACATATCTGATTTTCGCCATCTTTTAAGTCGAATGGCCATACGAAACAAGCATATTGAGCTAAATTTTAATACAAATTCCTTTATTTTCAACCACTAAAGTAACAATATCAGCCATTTTATTTCATAGAGCTTTACTTCTAAACAATAAAATTATTTATATTTCATGCATTTACAAACAATCTTGTATATCAATAAACTTCTATGTAATTGTTGGTAATTGATGCTTCACGGCCAGTTTTATGTCTCAAACGGTAGCTCATTTTGCATAAAGAAACCTGATAAATGCTTTTCTTCTGAGTTACTGATTTTTGGCAGCAGATTACTGTACTTTTGTAGTGGTTACTTTGCTTACAATTATCTCATTATTTTTATATTAATAATATCCTTTGTAATATTATATCCTCATCAGAGGAGATAACCAACGGAAGGACAGAACTATGATTATGTAACATCCGTATCTGCATACTGCCTCTGTAAGGCTCACTGCAAATAAACTTTTTTATATTAGGCAATTAACTCGGATTAACGTATCATTCCACATTATATTTACAGCCAACCTACCTGGTTTTGGATGCCAATCTTCGGCTGACTGCCCAATTTCTTATAAAAATAAGGAAACAAACAATATCTTTGCCACCATTCGGATAAACGGGGGCTCTGTTTCTGCTTCTAACTAAAGAATTGAGCAAAATATAGTATGCCTGCAAATTGACATGTTATACCAGTGATTTACCCCCCTTGGCTATAGGCTATATAAAATCAAAAGGCCGTCTGAAAAACGGCTGAATAAACCAAACCTTCAAAGGAACACTCTCCATGACCGTTATCAAACAAGAAGACTTCATTCAAAGCATTGCCGATGCCTTCCAATTCATCAGCTATTACCACCCCGTCGATTACATCCAAGCCTTATACAAAGCATGGCAAAAAGAGGAAAACCCTGCCGCTAAAGACGCGATGACGCAGATTCTGGTCAACAGCCGCATGTGTGCCGAAGGCCACCGCCCCATCTGCCAAGACACCGGCATTGCCACCGTGTTTTTAAAAGTGGGCATGAACGTGCAATGGGACGCGCAAATGAGCGTGCAGGAAATGGTCAACGAAGGCGTGCGCCGCGCCTACACCCACCCCGACAACACTTTGCGCGCCTCGGTTTTAGCCGACCCTGCGGGCAAACGCCAAAACACCAAAGACAACACGCCGGCGGTCATCCACATGGAAGTGGTTGCAGGCGACAAAATCGAAGTAACCTGCGCGGCCAAAGGCGGCGGTTCGGAAAACAAATCCAAACTCGCCATGCTTAATCCTTCCGATTCGATTGTCGATTGGGTGCTGAAAACCATCCCCACTATGGGCGCGGGCTGGTGTCCTCCCGGCATTTTGGGTATCGGTATCGGCGGCACACCGGAAAAAGCGGCTTTATTGGCCAAAGAATCGTTGATGAGCCACGTCGATATTCACGAATTACAGGAAAAAGCCGCTTCGGGTGCGGAACTCTCCACCACCGAAGCCCTGCGTTTGGAGTTGTTTGAAAAAGTGAACGCGCTGGGCATCGGCGCGCAAGGCTTGGGCGGCCTGACCACCGTTCTCGACGTAAAAATCTTGGATTACCCCACCCACGCCGCGTCCAAACCCGTAGCCATGATTCCCAACTGCGCCGCCACCCGCCATGTGGAATTTGAATTGGACGGCTCCGGCCCCGCCGTACTGACCCCGCCTTCGCTCGATGATTGGCCGGACATCACATACAGCCCCGACAACGGCAAGCGCGTGGATGTGAACAACATCACCAAAGAAGAAGTGGCCACTTGGAAAATGGGTGATGTGTTGCTCTTGAACGGCAAAATTTACACCGGCCGCGATGCCGCCCACAAACGCATGGTCGATATGCTCAACAAAGGTGAAAAACTGCCGGTCGATTTCACCAACAAACTGATTTACTACGTCGGCCCGGTTGACCCCGTGCGCGACGAAGTAGTCGGCCCCGCCGGCCCCACCACCGCTACCCGCATGGATAAATTTACCCGCCAAATGCTGGAGCAAACCGGCTTGCTCGGCATGATCGGCAAATCCGAACGCGGCGCAGCGGCTTGCGAAGCCATTGCCGACAACCAAGCCGTTTATCTGATGGCCGTGGGCGGTTCGGCCTACTTGGTGGCCAAAGCCATTAAAGAAGCCAAAGTCGTGGCCTTTGAAGACTTGGGCATGGAAGCGATTTACGAGTTTGAAGTGAAAGACATGCCTGTAACCGTGGCGGTGGACAGCAGCGGAAAATCCGTACACGCCATCGCGCCGAAACAATGGCAGGCGAAAATCGGCATTATTCCGGTTGAGGCCTAATCGCAGCCCAACTTAACAATACAGGCCGTCTGAAACTTTTCAGACGGCCTTCACTATATAAGGAAATTCAATATCCGGCACAAAACGACAAACCTGTATCGCAGGGATTAATTTTTTCAGCCATATCTTCACATATCTTATCAAACAGCATGATAGGCTTATGCTAAATTATTGTTTATTTATATTTTTCCGGTAAAGTTTAAAATTATGTTGAAACCTGCCTTGCTATTGGCTGCTGTTGCCGCCATTGCCCTTCCTGCCGCTGTTGCGGAACCTCTGAATTACAACATCGTCGAATTTGCCGAGAGTGCTTCGCTTGAGATACCGCGCGATACTATGAGCGTGTTTCTACGTGTGCATGAAGAAGGCCGCAACCGAAATGCCGTTAATACGGCATTTATGAAAAAGTTCAACAGCCTGAACCGCAAAGCGGCAACCGGTAGCGGTTTTAAAACCGAATTGCTTTTCCGCAGGGCTTTTCCGCGTTATGAATACACCAATAACAAGCGTGAGCAGTCCGGTTGGGAAGAAGAAGCGCTTGTTAAAGTAACGGGTAAAAACTTCGATGCGCTCAATAAACTGATTGCTTCGGTACAAAACGAAGCCAGCCTCGACAATATCAAGTTCAGCGTGTCGAAAGAAAAACGTGAAGATGCGGTAGACCGAGCCAGCAAAGCCGCCCTGCTCCGCTTTAAAGACCGTGCCTCCACACTGACTAAAATAATGGGCTTCAACCACTATAAAATCGTCCACATTGATTTAGGGCAGATCGGTAACCGCTCCGCACAGGAAACCGAGCCGATGATGATGCGGTCTGCCAAGTCTGCCATGGCCGAAGATGTTTCTGCCCTGCCCGAAACCGCAAGCCCCGGCATGGAAGAAATCAGCATTACGGTGCGCGGTTCTATCCAAATGTAGTTTTTTTCAGACGGCCTTTGGTGCTTATGCCGTCTGAAGCAATTACCATTTATTCCATATGTATAAAATTTACCAAAATTGCGTTATAATTAATAACGTAACTTCCTAATTTTTAATTTGGAGTTTACTTCGATGAAATCACCAACTTTCCGCCTGTCCGCCCTGATGGTTTCCGCCGTCTTAGCTTTATCGGGCTGCACGTCCGTTGCCGATATAGTCGGCTACGATTCGGCCACTCTGAACGAAAGTGCTGCCAAAAGTTATACCCAAGTGATGCAGCAAGCCAAAAGCAAACGTATTTTGGACACTACTTCGCACACTTCGCGACGCATTCAAACCGTATTCAACCGTTTGAAACCCTATGCCGAGCAAGCTAACCAAACCGGTGTGCCGTTCCGCTGGGAAATGAGCGTGATTAAATCCGACGAATTGAACGCATGGGCCATGCCGGGCGGCAAAATGGCCATGTACACCGGCATGGTTGACCGTTTGAAATTGTCTGACGACGAAATCGCCGCCGTTGTCGGCCACGAAATGACTCACGCCCTGCTCGAACACAGCAAAAAAGCCATCGGCCAACAAGTATTAACCGGTTTGGCAGCCGATATCGGTGGTTCGTTAATCAGCGGCAAAGCGGGTGTAAGCAGCGATATTGTCGGCCTCTCTTCCAATATTCTCAGTCAATACGGTGTCAACATGCCTTTTTCCCGCAGCCAAGAACGTGAAGCAGATGCAGGCGGCGTACGTTTGATGGCTCAAGCCGGTTACAACCCGCAGGCAGCAATCACCGTATGGGAAAAAATGAACCGTATCAGCGACAACAACAATACTTGGAACGCCATTACGTCCTCACATCCGACCAATAACGCACGCATTCAGGCAATTCGCAATATGTTGCCCGAAGTGATGCCGATTTACGAGCGGAACAAACGCGGGCAAAACATACCCAAGCGCAACAGTTAAGATTTAGTTTTTAACCGGAAGAAGAAATAAGGCCGTCTGAAAGATTTTTCAGACGGCCTTCCGCTTGCAGATAATGCTCCGTTGTACTTCAAAAGGCTTGGCGGGCGATATGAAGTCGCTGCTGCGACATAAAAAAAGACGGCGCATTATTGAAGAGGCCGTCTGAAACTTTTCAGACGGCCTCTTCCCATCATCAGCGATTCCTCGTTTATAGCGTTCCCGAACCGTCAACTTCGATATTCACACGGCGGTTGGGTTGCAGGCAGTCGACTAATGCCCGGTGCGGAAGATCGTTACTGCATTGTTTTACCGGCACGGTATCTCCCAAACCCTGCGCACTCATTACTCCGGCAGGCACACCGCGCGAAATCAGATACCTGCGCACGGTTTCCGCTCGGCGTTCCGACAAAGCACGGTTGTAAACCGGACTGCCCAAGCGGTCGGTATGACCAATAATACGCACAGCCCTGATTTTATCAAAGTGTTTCACTTTGGCGGCAAACTCGTTCAGCTTGGTTTTTCCTTCGGCATGAATGTCTGCCTCGTCGCTTTTATCAAACGCGAATAACGCATCCGTATTCCATGAAACTTGCTGTGTAGATGCATCTGCTTTCCCGTTAGCCGGACAAACCGCATCTGTCGGATCAACCGCTTTCCAATGGAAACTGCGGGCGATTTTTTTGCGGTCGTAAATGATTTTGAATTGGCAAGTCGTTACATTATCCGTGCCTTGCCCCTGTGTGTGGAAATGGAACACATAATCCCATTCGCGCACATTAAACATACCTTCGTTGAAATGCGGGCGGCCCAAAAGTTTGTAAAACTGGTCTTTAGTCATACCTGCTTTTACCTGAGCCAATTCGTCCACAGTGGGGAAACTGCCTTTTTTATGGTCGAAGGAAGAAGAAATATGCCTCACATCGGGAAATACGGGGTTATCGGTGGTGCCGTCGCGTTTGACTATACTTTTGGTGGCACAGGCAGACAATACTGCCAACAACATCAGGCCCGCACCTGCTTGGATGATTTGTTTTGCTTTCATGTTTTTTCCTTGCCGTTTCAGACGGCCTTTGGTTTCAAGAGGCCGTCTGAAAACCTGATTTACCACTGATAACCCACACCTGCGGTTGCACCGTAGTGGCCGCGCGAATTGCCTGAAGCCGTACCTTTGATGATCCAGTTGCCGTTATCGGAAATGCTGGATACGCCCAAGGCATAGCCGCTTTCACCGCGATAAGTGCTGCCCGCAACGGCAACCATGCTCTTACCGGGCAAGTAAGCCTGCGGCAAACCGGCCATCGCCATCGCAGATGCCGTACCCGCATTGGCGCGGCGGCCCGTGTCTTCAATACGTTGGTTCAGATGGTTCCCTACCGCCATCAACTGGCCTACATTAACGGCATCGGTCGGAGCGGAACCTGCGCCTACGTTATGAATCACAACCGGCGCATTGGGATTGCCGCCAAGCAGTGTTACATCATTGGTAGCCTTGCCTCCATTGGTTTGAGTAGGTGTATCAGCATTGCTATATTGAACGATACCGGATCCGCCAGTTTTCACTTCTTCAATGGCTTTGTTGGTGTAGTAAAGCTGGCTGCCGTTGATAGCATCGGTGCTAGTTGCGGAAACCACACCCGCCGCTACGTTTTGGATCTGACGGGTTTGCCCGTCTTTACCCACGCTTACTACGCCGACAACGTCTTTCACGCCCGCCACATTGGCATCGTTTACCCCTCTGTAAGTATAATTACTGCCTTCTGCAGTTTTATGTACTTCAATTGCAGCAGATCCATTCCCTAATACCACAGAATTAGCAAGTGTTTGCGTTACCGAATTACCCAACACAAAGGTATTGTCAGTAATAACATTATTGTTGTTCCCCAGCGAATAGCTGTTGTTGCCGCTGATAGTGCTCGGGTCACCGATAGCACCTGAATTGCGACCAGTAACAATATTGCCGGTACCAATAGCCAAGGCGTTTTCAGCCAATGCTTTAGCGCCTTTACCGATGGCCAATGCGTTTTCAGAGTTAGCTGCCGCATTGAAGCCTACCGCTGTGGCAAACTTACCAGATGCGCTTGAATCTTCAGTATCATGAACGGCACCACCAATTTTCTGACCTGAATCGTCATTGGTATGGAAGTATTTGATACCGCCTTCGTTCATGTTTTTAATGGCCGAAATAACTGTATTGTTATCTGTAGCTGTCTGACCAGAGACATCGTAAGTGGTCAATGCCAACTTGCCATCTTTAGTCAATTCACCTTTTTCATTGGTATACAAGTTACCGTTATTATCTTTAGTACCCAAAATATTGTTGGTAACATTAGTAATGTTAACGACATTATTTTGCACTGATGCCAAATCTCCTACAGTAGCGGCATTATTCCATTGTTTGCTATTACTACCCTCAGCCTTGATCTCTTCAATGCTTCTACCTTCCAAACCACTCTTCAGACTGGTAATTTGCTGATTATTCATCACAATACCATTACTATTGATGATCGGGCCATCTGTAACTTGAACTTGTTTAACAGTAATGTTGTCGTTCAAGGCAACCTTCAAGCCTTCAGCAGTAGTTTCAGTACGAATATTGCTGCCATCACCAGTAACTTTGATCGTACTACCCAGTTTACGCTCAACGTTTCTACCGCTATCAGCCGCGAAAGTCAGCGGTTGGTTGACAGCATCACTGATACCTTTCAATGCTTCTCCTACATTTCCATACACTTTAGTCGTACTTTCCGCAGGATTACTGCCAGTTAAAGTATAAGTCGGAGCTGTTAAGTTGCCGTTGGCATCAACTGTTGCACTACCTCCCAAAGCATTAGCTATGTTTTGGCTCGCATTAAACAATTGAGTGCCATTTATCGCATCACGACTATCTGCGTGAACATTGCCTGCCGCCAAACCGGTAATTTTCTGGTCGTTGGCTTGGATGCCATTGCCGGTAATGTAGGTGTTGCCCGCTACACTTACGCCTTTATCATTTAACGTTACATGGTTGGCACCTTTGCCTACTTCAACACTATTAAAGGTTACGTCGTCTTTAGTGCCTATATTATAGGTAGTACTACCGTCAGCATTTTTCTCTGCAACAACCTTAATGTTTTTACCTTCTCCAACTTTATTGCTTGAAGCAGTAACTACCTCTCTCAGCTGCTTCAGATTCACTGCATCAGATTCAACCGTCGCATCAGCAACATTGGTAATACGTTCGCCGCCTGCATCAAAACCTTTAGCACTGACTTTACCTTTGAATACCGGTGCATCGGCAATCTGGATTTCTACTGTCCCATCAGTTACTACGGTACGGATATTATCGGCAGAAGATTCACCCTTATCGAAAGCACCTTTGATTTGCAACTTAGAACCCAGTTTTTGATCACTACCGCCCGCTACTGTTGTGCTGCTGCCATTATTAGTATTGCCGCTTACGATAATCGGAGCCTGCATAGTCATATTTAATTCTTTTAAGGCATCACCTACATTGCCAACTGTGCTAGCAACTGTACCATCCGCACGCAAAATGCTATAAACAGGATCTTTAATAGAACCGTCAGCACTTACTTTGGCGCCACCGCCTAAGGCTGAAACCGCTTTTTTCAACTGTCCCACATTCACAGCATCATTACTGTCTGTACCTGTTGCAACATTGGTTACACGGGTGGCAACGGCAGTTTGCGGGTCAACCGCATTCAGTGCACTAACAATGATATCGCTACCTTCGTAACGCGTATTGTCTTTTGCACGCAAAAAGTACGCCTTACCTTTCTCGTCTACTTTACGGATTAATTGCTCGTGAGCTCCGTTGACATAAGAGAACGGAGAATTGGCCTCCACCAACGATAAGTTTTCCACCTGCACGTCTTCCAAGGCTTTACGCAATTGGTTAACGTTTACGGCATCATTACCTTGCTCTCCGGCCGCCACTCCAGTGATTTTTTCATTGCCAACATCTAATCCTTTAGCACTGATTTTGCCTTTGAATTTCGGTGCATCAGCCAATTTGATGATAATAGTGCCATCACCATCGCTGCTGGTTAACAAATTATCTGACGATGATGCCCCCGCGTAATTACCTGCTTTAATTGTTAAGGTTGTGCCCAATACGCGTTTACTGTCTTTACCATTATCGGCTCTGAACGTAATCGGTTTCACGATCTCATCATTCAAACTACCCAAGGCCTCCTGAACCGTACCGACTGCCTGTTTCTGTGCGCCATCTGCTGCTTTAGTTGTAAACGACGGTGCAGTATACATGTTGTCAGTCGAGTTATAAGCCCCTCCCAAAACCTGCATACTGCCGTAAGCGATATTGTTGGCATCTTTTAACTGTGCCATATTCACGGCATCAGTATCTTCAATACCGGCGGTTACACCAGTAATTTTGCCCGTGTTACCCGCATTGATAGTTACCTTACCAAACTGTGGGCTTTCTGCCAGCTCGATAGCCATCATGCTATCAGTACCCACTTTTGTACGGATATTTTTATCTGAAGCACTTGCCATTTCATCCAACCCGCCTCGAATGGAAAGTGTATCACCCAGCTTTTTGTCAGCATGACCACTGTTGCCCGCAAAGCGAATAGGTTTTTGGATTTCTTTGCCGATATTATCCAATACCCCTTGAATAGTCGATGCGGCTGCATATCGATTGCCATCCGATTTAGTAACCTCCCATTGCGGTGCAGCTGGCAGGCCCGTGACAAGATCTACTGGCATGCCCAATGCTTGTATAAAGGGTTTCAGTTGAGAAACATTTACAGCATCGCTGTTCTGTTTACCTGCAGCCATGTTGGCAATTGTTTGATTATTGGCATCTAACCCTGCGTTGCTTACATATACTTTGCCGTTTACCTTCACGCCGTTGCCATCCAACGTAACGGCATCGTTTCCCTTGCCGGCTACTACGCTGTCAAAGCTGGCATGATTGCGCGTGGCAATTCGGACAGTTTTGCCGTCTTGGGTAAGTTTGATGTTTTTACCGGCATCAATAGTAAAGGTTTCACCTGGTTTAACAGCAGTCGATACATTGCCGCTCACTTCACCTTCTGAGACTGTGGTGTAAAGCTGGAAGCCTTGAGCGATATGTCTTACAACATCATCGACATTGGTTTTCCCCGTACCACCGATATCTCTTGAAATAATCGTGCCATCAGGCTGCACAGAAGCACTGCCACCGAATACATTTTTAATGCTGTCTGCAATACTGCGAATTTGGCCACCGTTAACTGCTTCTCGGCTATCTACTTGAATTTCGCCCGAAGAAATGTTACTGAGCTTTTTGCCACCTGCATTAATACCTGCTTTGGTTACGGTAGGGCCATTTTTGATGGTAAGGCCATCTGAACCCAGTCTATGTCCTGCAGCAACAGTAATGCTGTCAACGCTTAGATCTCTCGCTAAATCGAAGTTCACAATATCGGATGCAGCGGTTTTTTTAATAACAATATTCTTATCATTATTAGTCAAATCCACTGTCTCACCAGGAGCAACAGTGCTGCTGTTTTCACCTTGTGCAGTCAACTCCCAGCCTTTATTTACAGCATTCTTAACTATGCGGATAGCTTCATCAATATTGCTTGCACCTGTATCACCGATGCTGGCATTGATGTATGTACCGCTTTTGGGGTTGTAAACAGTCTGGCCACCAATGATGTTCTTCACACCGTCGCCCTGCGCATAGAACTGGCTGCCGTTAACTGCTTCTTGGCTACCGACTATTACGTTGCCTGCTGCAACATTAGTAATTTTATTCCCCCCATTGTTAAGGCCGTCTGAAGTAAGGCTTACAGCCTGTTTGGCTCCAATAGGGGTAATTTTCACTCCGTCATTATCTATAACGGTATTGCCCGCAGTGACGCTACCTGCCCTCCCCAAATTAATATTTTCAGCAAGTTTAACTGTCAGCCCGCCATTTACATCTCCGGTTATCCCAATATTTTTATCGGTCAGATTGCCCGTAGCTCCGCCTTTTACAGCAAGCTCGCTACCTAGTTTGCGTGCAACTTTCACGTCGTTATTGTCACCAACGAAGGTCAATGGTTTGACTACTTCAGTATTCAATGCACTTAAAGCAGAACCGACATCTTTATAGTTGCCGCCATTAATCGTGTACTCAGGCGTATTTATAGTACCATCTGGATTAACTTTGGAACCGCCACCCAAAATAGAGGCAATACTGTTTGCTGTGTTGTGCAACTGACTGCCATTAACTGCATCGTTGCTGTTTGCCGCCACATTGCCTTTAGCCACATTAGTAATAGTTTTACCACCTGCATTGATACCGTCTTTACCATCAATTTTTACTTCGCCTAAAGTTATGCTGTTTGCAGTTAGATCATCAGCAGTAGCAACGGTTAAATTAGTACCATCTTGAGTAATCTTGATATTCTTGCCGTCTTTAAAGGTTACTGTTGCACCTGGTGCCACCTTTTGAGCAGCCGATTCATTAGCTTGAACATTCCAGCCTTGACCGGCTAAAGTCTGCACTTTATCCAACTGACCTTTATTGACAGCATCATCAGCAGCCTGACCTTCTGCTACTTTGGTGATCTTCTTTCCACCATTACTAAGGCCATCTGAAGTCAGACTGATGACATCGCCGTTTTCAGGTTTAACGGTTACCCCTTTATTATCCACAACAGTTTTACCTGTTGTAACGCTGCCCGAATCTCCCAAATTGATGTTTTCTATAAGCTTAATTTTGATTTGATTATTTTCAGCAATGGTGCTGATATTTAAGTCTGCTCCTTTAATAGCAATGGTTTGGCCCAATTCACGTTTGAATTGCGCCCCTTGGTCGCCAGCGAAGTTCAAGCCTTGATTGATTTTCTCGGTATTAGCTGTAATCACCTTAGTGTTTTCGGCAATTTTTCCTAAGCTGTTTTCAATTGTCTTAGTATTTTCAGCAATTTTTCCTGTATTGGTTTCAATCAATGCAGTATTAGCACCAATTTTATCGGAGTTGGTTTTAATAGCTTGAGTATTATTAGCAAGTTGGTTCTTGTTTTCGGCTACACCAGCTTTGCTCGCAGCAATATCATTTTTCACTTCATCAGCCAGCTTAAAAGTAATTTGGCCATCTGATGCAGTAGTTATAATTTCTCCAGCCGTACCTTTAAATGCAGTAGAAGTATTTTGCAGGTTGCTACCAGCACTGTTACCATCAGCAGTATATTGAAAACGAATGTTACTGCCATCATTTTTAGCTAAAGAAGAAGTATCTATAGATAAGTCATAAACCTTAGCTCCGTTTTTATCAGTTTCAACAATTTTTACGCTATGGTCATCAGAGTTAATTTGTGTACGTACACCATCGACATAAGCCTTATTGGCAGCATCATCGTTTTGTATAGGAGTCGACACACCACTGATACGCCCATTACCCTCATCATTGATTTTTACATTACCAAACTGAGGTGTATCAGCAATTTGAATATCAATCTTACCTTCTGACACTACAGTACGAATGTTACTGTTACTTGACGTTTGACTCACATTAGTAAGGCCACCTGAGATCTCCAAATTGTTACCTAATTTACGAGCAGTACTGTTACCACTATTGCCCGTGAAAGTAAGTGGTTTAATCACTTCTTGATTCAGATTCTGCAACGCTTGTTCCACATTATTAGCAACATCATAAGCTGAACCATCTGTTTTATTAATTGTGTAGGTAGGTGCGACCAAGCTACCATCTAGCCTAACCGCTGCATTCCCGCCAAGATAATTAGCTGTGCTAGCAGCCAATTTATCAATAGACAGCTGGGTAGCATACAGTTGACTACCATTTATAGCATCTGTACTGTTTGAATTAATCAAACCTGCCGCCACGTTGGTAATAGTACGTTCTCTCCCCACCTTGCCTATACTTACTGTAGAAATAGGCATAACTCCGGCAAAACCACTATATTCCAAATTATTAACTTTAGCTTTATGTCGATTGGTGTTATCTACATCAGCAGTCTCAGAATCACTACCCAACGCAACTGATAAAGCATGAGTAGCATTGGCTCCGTAGCCAACAGCTAACGCTTGACGAGTGGTAGCACTACTGCTTGCCCCTAATGCAATACCATCTTGATCACCTGTAACTTGAGCTCCATTACCAATGGCCAAAGCATTACGTCCTTGTGCACTCGCCGCTCCACCAATAGCAATGGCAGGGCCATAGTTTTCAGCTCTTATATTTTTTCTATCAGCTTTTGCAGAAGAAACATTACCAACTCCTTCTGCAATAGCATTTTGCCCAATAGCAATATTCCCACTCTGCACTGCCCGAGCAGAAGTACCGATTGCTATACTGTCATCCTTCTCTGCTCGTCCTTGAGAACCAATGGCAATAGCATTTTTACCATTGGCTTGCGTATTAGTTTTACCATCAAATTCAGTAATTGCTCTATTTGATACTGAAGAGGGAATAACATGAGCACTACCGATAGCAATAGATTGATGGCCATTTGCTTGAGCAGAGTGTCCCATTGCCAAACTGCCTTTTCCTCTTGCCCAAGCTACTGTACCAATTGCCATTGCATAATCGTCTGTCGCAGCAGCTTGCCGCATCATCGCCAAAGCATTAAATCCTGATGCCAAACTCGCCGTACCAATTGATGTGGCCCCTGTATTAATCGCCTTAGCAAAACTTCCAAATGCCAGCGATGAACCACTTCTTGATTGTGCATAATCTCCAATGGCAATATTTCCATAACCTTGTACTCCGACATGACCCTTTGTTGCCGCATTGGCATATCTTCCAATTGCAATTCCTTCTGCAATAGTTTTTGCAGGAGAATAAAGTTTCCCACCAGCTTCACCTGATCGTGTCGGGTCTGCATAAGATAAATTCCCAGGGTTTTTATAATTTAATATGCTAGCACCATTTCCTTTATCATCAACTTGTGCAATTTCTGCACCACTGTTATCAACAACACCATCTTTTACAGAACTAAAAGCAATGGCCGCATAAGCATTACCCGAAAAACTAAAAGTCATACAAACTAATAACGGAATAACACGCAATGATGCTTTGATTCTCTCAAAACGTTTGAAACTCCTATTTATATCTCTGCTACCTCCTGCAGGCTTTCCCTTTGCGTTCTCAATTTCCGAAACTGCGACCCATGCCCCTAAAGCCTCATTCCAAATACTGCGATAATTCTTATTCATAATGTGCTATTCCTAATTAATTTGTATAAACCAGCATATCTAAAAATTTCAAACTGACATTTATTGTCACTTAACGACAAAATACAACTTTGGTTTTAATACCTTAAATAATAATATTTCAAGATACATAAAAACCGCTTATACATTAAAAAATCCGACTATCAATATATCCTTGCTTTAAATATTCGTATTTTTACGTTTCTTAAAAAAATTATTCAAATATAAACATGCAATTTCAATGCCAAAATCGTAAGTCTATCGATAAATATTGAAAAATTATTCTTTATTCATATTCATTATGAAAATTCAAAGTATTAGCAATAAATCAAATGTCATTTCCTCCAAAGGAAAACCATTACCTTAAAAACAATCCGACCCAACATTGATAAGTATTTCAGGCGGCTTCTGAAAAAAACGTTTAAATATTACATATGAAGCAACATCCAACTCTCCAAAACAGCACTCCGACAGAGGTTCAAAAAAACATCAAAACGTGAATGCCTTTAAGTTGCCTCCCAAAGTTTCTCCTTCTAATGCAAAGAACCGTAAACATCAAATAGATAAGTAATGCAACAGGTAAAAAGAAGTACAGGAGGTTGCAGGGGAATCGGCAGATGTTTAGCATGCAGCCATCTCGGTAAACGGTTGCATTCTGCAATCTATAGTCCGAAGAGAAGGAGTTTTTTATGAAAAAACCCAAAACCATGCTGCTCACCGGCATCATGGCTTTGTTTTCAGCCAGCGTAATGGCTGCGGAACTGCCGGGCGAAATCTACAAGCCTCGCGGTGCAGAAGTGGTTAAGGCAGATGCTCAGGATAATGGGGAGTTTGAAGCGGAATTCAGGCTTCACGGAAACGGCGACAGCGTTAAAAACTTGGCCGAACAGGTACGTGCCCATGCAAAGCGGCATGGCTTCAGCGTAATCGAAGCCAAGGTAAAATCGGGGGATGCGGATTTGAAATTCAAGCGCCGTAATCAGGAATTGGATGTGTCTATCGAACAGATAGAACAAGGTATGATTCAGTATAAGGCTGATCTCGATACCAATAAGCCCCAAGGATCAGGCCGTTGATGTTGTCTTGCACCGAATCGATGAGGCCGTCTGAAACCGTGTTTTCAGACGGCCTCCCACCAAGGCGGCTTTGCGCAAACCATGCGTTTCGCGTATGATTACAGGCAGCAACAAACGATAAAAACACTTTTGCAACCGGCTTTCAAAGCTGAGATTCGGTTGCAAAAGTATTTTTATATTCAGAGAATGATTATGTTAACAGGTATCCCTTTACCTAAAGACACCGTTCGTCCGCCCGAAACGGTGTTGGTCAATATCACGCCGCAGGAAACGCGTGTGGCGATGCTGGAAGAAAACAATATCTGCGAGCTGCATATTGAGCGTAACAGCGGCCACGGTTTGGTCGGCAATATTTATTTAGGCGTAGTCCGCCGCGTTTTGCCGGGCATGCAGAGTGCTTTTATCGACATTGGTTTGGAACGTGCCGCTTTCCTGCATATTGTCGATGTATTGGAACAGCGGCGTAATCCCGAAGAAATCCAGCGCATCGAGCATATGCTGTTTGAAGGCCAGTCGGTATTGGTGCAGGTGATTAAAGACCCGATCAATACCAAAGGGGCCCGCCTTTCCACCCAGATTTCTCTTGCCGGCCGCTTTCTGGTGCATCTGCCGCAAGAAGAACATATCGGCATTTCCCAACGCATTGAAGACGAAAGCGAACGCAACGGTCTGCGTGACCGTCTCAACAACCTGCTTCCCGAAAATGCCTGCCGCGGCTATATCATCCGCACCAGTGCGGAAACTGCAACCGATGCCGAATTGCAGGCAGATATCGATTATCTGACCAAAGTATGGGAAAACATTCTGCACCAATCCAAAACCCAGCCGCCTGAAACGCTGCTGTATCAGGATCTGCCGCTCAGTTTACGCGTATTGCGCGATTTGTTCAGTGAAAACACCCGTGAAATTCTGGTCGACTCCAAAGAAAATTATCTGCGTATGCGTGAATTCGCCGAGCAGTATGTGCAAGGAGCCACGGATAAAATCACCTTGTTCAAAGGCGAGCGGCCGCTGTTTGAAACCCATAATGTCGAACAGGAAATCAACCGCTCACTGCAACCGCGAGTCAACCTCAACTTCGGTAGCTATCTGATTATCGAATCCACCGAAGCAATGACTACGATAGATGTGAATACCGGCGGGTTTGTTGGTGCGCGCAATTTTGAAGAAACCATTTTCAGAACCAATCTCGAAGCCTGCCACACCATCGCCCGCGAGCTGCGGCTGCGGAATCTCGGCGGTATCATCATCATCGATTTTATCGATATGCTGTCGGAAGAGCACCGCGAAGCCGTGTTGCAGGA
This sequence comes from Neisseria animaloris, assembly GCF_900637855.1. Lineage (NCBI taxonomy): Bacteria > Pseudomonadati > Pseudomonadota > Betaproteobacteria > Neisseriales > Neisseriaceae > Neisseria > Neisseria animaloris. The sequence continues at coordinate 1,802,243 of NZ_LR134440.1, read as the reverse complement.
GCTGGCCAAAGCCCTGAGCTTCGACCGCACCCGCGTTACCCTCAACGGCTTTACCAGCTTGGGCTTGGTCGAGCTAACCCGCAAACGCACACGCGAAAATCTGAACCAAGTGTTGTGCGAGTCCTGCCCTTCCTGCCAAGGCAGAGGCCGTCTGAAAACGCCGCAAACCGTGTGCTATGAAATCCAACGCGAAATCGTGCGCGAGGCCCGCCGGTATGATGCGAAAAGTTTCCGCATCCTTGCCGCACCGAATGTGATCGATCTGTTTCTCGACGAAGAGTCGCAATCGCTTGCCATGTTAATCGACTTTATCGGCAAGCCCATTTCGTTGGCGGTGGAAACGGCTTATACACAAGAGCAATACGATATTGTGCTGCTGTAAAACCACAGGCCGTCTGAAAAATGGTTTTCAGACGGCCTGAAACATTCCTCCGCCGATGGCGAACCCCATTCGGCTTTCAACTTTCTAAGCCTTCCGTCTGGTGCTAAAATCCTGACCCATCAGACAAAATAAACCGTAGGCCGTATGAAAAACCGTTTCAGACGGCCTGACAACAACGGAACAGCCATGACCCCGCCCTGCCCGCTCTGCCACCTCGAAAACGAAGACGTATTGCTGCAAAACGAACACCTGCGCGTGATTGCCGTACACAACGAGCCGAATGCACCGGCGTTCTGCCGCGTTATCTGGCAGAGGCATGTGGCGGAAATGACCGACCTGCTCCCCGCCGAACGCCAAGAACTCATGGATATGGTGTACCGCGTAGAAGCGGCCATGAGACAAGTGCTGCGCCCCGTTAAAATCAATCTGGCCAGCTTGGGCAATGTCGTGCCGCACCTGCACTGGCATGTGATCGCCCGCTTTAAAAACGATGCCAACTTCCCCGCTCCCATCTGGGCGGCGGCGCAACGCGAAGCGGGCATGGCTCTGCCAGAGAACTGGGCACAGCAGGTAAAAACGCTGCTTCAGGCCGTCTGAATACATTGAACACCAGCAAACAAGGAAAATTTATGACCTGGCAACCTTCGCGACGTAATTTTCTGAAAGCATCCGCCGCTGCCGCGGGTGCAGGCATTCTGACAGCCTGCGGCAGCAGCGGAACCGCCCAGCCAATCCAACCGACCAAAGCCAAACCTGTGCAACCCAAACGTACCCCCACCCGCTCCGGCGACAACGTACTCCGTGTCGTCGCCCCATCAGGATTCGCGGACAACAGCGACCGCACCGAAACCGGCCTTACCCGTCTTTACAATGCCGGTTTTACCGTAACCAACCAGCAGGCAGGCTACCGCCGCTACCAGCGTTTTGCCGGCACTGATGCCGAACGTATTGCCGACTTCCAAGATGTCGCCGCCGGCCGTGTCGCCACGCCCAAAGTATTGATGGGATTGCGCGGCGGCTACGGTGCCGCACGCCTGCTGCCGCATATCGACTTCGAACGGCTCGGCGCGAAAATGCGTGAACGCGGCACTTTATTTTTCGGCTTCAGCGATGTCTGCGCCATCCAGTTGGCATTATTGGCCAAAAGCAACATGAGCAGCTTTGCCGGCCCCATGATATACAGCGAGTTCGGCAAACCCGTGCCCAGCGTTTACACCATGGAATCGTTCATCCGCGGCACCACCGACACCGAAAACACCTTGAGCATTTCCGCCATCCAGCGCAGCGGCGTAAATGTCGAAGGCACATTCTGGGGCGGCAACCTGAGTGTTATCGCTTCACTGGTAGGCAGCCCGTATCTGCCCGATATCCAAGGCGGCATTCTGTTTCTGGAAGATGTGAGCGAGCAGCCCTACCGTATCGAACGTATGCTGCAAACCCTGCATCTGGCCGGTATTCTTTCCAAACAGCGGGCGATTGTGTTCGGCGATTTCCGCATGGGCACGATCCGCGACGTGTATGACAGCAACTACAATTTCTCATCGGTAATCAACACCGTCAGCCGTGTTGCCAAAGTGCCGGTGCTGACCGGCTTTCCGTTCGGTCATATCGCCAACAAAGCCACTTTCCCGCTGGGCACACATGCCAAAATCCGCAGTACATCAAACGGCGGCTATTCGGTTACGTTCAGCGGTTATCCCACCCTAAACCCCTCAGGCCTGATGCTTGACGCACTTTTGCCGCCTCCGGCCTACCAACCTATCGAAGCTGTAGCGGAAGACCCTGTAACGGAATAACTCCCCATATGGCAAGAGGCCGTCTGAAAACCTTTTCAGACGGCCTCTTACTATTACGCACCGGAAACATCAAGGCTTCCCATGCTGCCCTGCTTCGTCCCCAATCCGTGCACGGGTTTCGAATTCTGCCAACGTGATGTTCAAAGTATCCAAACACGGATGCATGATTTTATCTATCGCTGCATTCACTTCATTCCGATTCAAACGTGTCGGGCGGTAAACGAAGAATTTAAACAAGTCGCTCAACTCAATCGAAGCAGCATTGGTTTTCAATACCCAACCTTGTTTGCCGTGATACACGTAGCCGTGGCGGGCAAGTTTTTCAAGCAGCTCGCCCAATTCATCGTAGCCCATATTGATGTGCGGCCGGAAATCCTGCACCTTCAATGACGAACCTTTTTTCTGAGCCTCGTGAAGCAGCAGCAGGATTTTCAATACATCGTCGAAACGGCCGCGCACATCGAAACTGCGCCGGAACGCCTCGCCCTGCCAATAAGACAGTGAAGCCGTCAGCACCGCGCCCGACAACACCAGCATCCACAACAAATTCAGCCACAACAGAAAAAACGGAATGGCGGCAAACGCACCGTAAATCAGCGTGTAGCCGTTAAACGTACTCACATACCATGCAAAACCGTAGCGGGCGGCTTCCAGCAACAGAGCCGTCAGCATCGCACCGACAAAAGCATGCCGCGCGGGCACGAAACGGTTGGGTACCAACCGGTAAAGCAACCACAGCAAAACCGTAGTAAACGCTATCGAAAACGACACGCGCAAAACACCGGCAAACAACGGAAAACTCTCGCCAAACCGGCTATAAGTGAGCAGCGAAGACCATAACGATAAGCCGATACCCAAAGTAACAGGCCCGAACGTAAGTAACGCCCAATACACCAAAAACTGCATCCACAGCGGTCGCTGCGTACTCACACGCCAGATACGGTTGAATGTTTGGTCGATGGTTTGAATCAACATCAGCGACGTTACCACCAACATAATGATACCGATGGCTGTGAGCTTACTGGCCTTGGATTGGAAGTCGTTGATATATTCAAACACCGTATCCGCACCTTGCGGCACAATGGTACGGTTGACAAAATGCACAAAAGCATTGGAAAGATTGTCGAACATTGGAAACGCCGACACCACGACCAGCGTAACCGTCAGCACCGGCACAAGTGCCAGCAAAGTGGTAAAAGTGAGACTGGCGGACACCTGCGGCACACGCACCTCATTGAAGCGTTTGTACAAAAACCATACGAATCCGCTCAGGCGCGATGCACGCAAATCTTGCCACCACGATAAATTAGGCATAATCTTCCTCAATTATCAATCGAAGTGCAATTGTAACGGAAAGTTTTAATGAACCCAAATCCCTTGAAAATCCTCATTTTGTACTATTCCCAACACGGCAGTACGCTGAATCTTGCCCGCCAAATAGCCCGCGGCATTGAAAGTATAGAAGGGTGCGAAGCCGTATTACGCACCGTGCCGAAAGTATCAGCCGTATGTGAAGCCGTGGAAAATGATATTCCCGCAGAAGGCGCACCTTACGCCACCGCTGAAGACCTGAAAACCTGCTCCGGTCTGGCATTGGGCAGCCCCACCCGCTTCGGCAACATGGCCGCCTCCGTAAAATATTTTATCGACGGCACCGTGCCGCAATGGCTGGGGGGAGAATTGATCGGTAAACCCGCCACCGTATTCACCAGCTCGTCCAGCCAGCATGGGGGGCAAGAGTCCACCCTTTTAAGCATGATACTGCCGCTGCTGCACCACGGCATGATTATCAGCGGGATACCGTTTAGCGAAGCAGCATTAAGCCATACCCAAACCGGCGGTACGCCCTACGGCGCATCCCATGTTGCAGGGCACGACGGCAAACCGAAACTGAGCCAAGACGAGCAGCAAATTGCTTTTACCCAAGGCAAGCGTTTGGCCGAGCTGGCTTTGAAGTTGGCCAGATAAAACCGAGATATATTTTCAGACGGCCTACGGTAGATAAAATGCCAAAAGGCCGTCTGAAAAACAGTGCTGGTATGCCCAAACGCTTATCAAAGCAAACGTGCCGCCAAACTGCCACTGATCCGACACCATTTTCAACCATTCTTCCAAATACCTCAAAACAGGAGAACGCTCATGATACCTTTACCTAGCAAACCCGCGCTGGAAACCGCGTTAAACCACCGTTCCATCCGTAAATTCACCGGAGAAGCAATTGCTCCCGACATGCTGGATGCCGTCTTAAAAGCAGGTCAGGCAGCTTCTACTTCGAGTTTTTTGCAGTCCACCCATATTATCCGCGTTACCGACACCGACATGCGCAAACAGCTCCGTGCCGTCGGTGCAAACCAGCACTATATCGAAACCTGCGCCGAGTTTCTGGTGTTCTGTATCGACTTCGCCAAACATAAACACATCGCCCCCGATGCCCAAACCGACTGGATGGAAATGACACTGATGGGTTCGGTAGATGCGGGCATCATGGCGCAAAATGTGCTGTTGGCGGCGGAATCGCTGGGCTTGGGCGGCGTGTATATCGGCTGTCTGCGCGACGACATCAACGCCACCGACAACATCCTCAACCTGCCCGAAAACGTCGTGCCGCTGTTCGGCCTGTGTTTGGGCCATCCCGCGCAAGAACCTCTGATGCGTCCGCGCCTGCCTACCGAATGCGTGGTATCCGAAAACGGTTACCGCGGTTTGGATGATGCGGTCTACACCGAATACAACGCCGTGGTTAAAGACTATTACAAACGCCGCAGCAATCTGGATTTGGATTTTAGCCGACAAGTACGCGACACTTTATGTCATGAAGTGCGCCCAGACGTGTTACCGTTCTTACAACGTAAAGGGCTGGCAAAACGATAATTTGCCGCCAAGCAACAAAGAGGCCGTCTGAAAATATTCAGACGGCCTCTTGCATACTTCTACCGATGCTTATTGTTGCAACTGCTGTTGGGCAGCGCGTACTTTTTCTTGATCGGGATTAATCAAGATTTCCACACGGCGGTTTTTCGCGCGGCCTTCAACAGTATCGTTACCGGCGATAGGCTGGCGCGAACCATAACCGATGGTGCTCAAACGCGAAGCTGCAACACCGCGTTGGTTCAAATAATCGGCAACCGATTGGGCACGGCGGCGCGATAAAGGCTCGTTGATCCGATCGTTACCGGTGTTGTCCGTATGGCCGGCAACCGTCAGGGTGGTGTCAGGATATTGCACCAACGTTTGTGCAGCTTTGCTCAATGCATCCATTGCATTACCGCTCAAAGCCGAACTGTTAGTGGCAAAAGTTACGTTTTCAGGCATCACCAATTTGATCTGGTTGCCTTGGCGTTGCACCTCCACATCAGTGTTGGCCAAACTTTCACGCAATTTCTTCTCTTGGTAGTCCATGTAACCGCCGATACCCGCACCTACCGCACCACAAGCTAAAGCCGAATTACGCGCACCTTTACCGCCGTGAGTGAGTGCACCGATAATGCCGCAAACAGTTGCGCCGCCCAAACCATATATGGCAGTTTTACTAGCTCTCGGTTGGCCTGTGGTCGGATCGGTTACACAGCCGGCCAATGCCAGCACACCGCTCATGGTCAATACGGTTAGGGGTTTCAACACTTTCATGGTATTTCCTTTCAATGTAAATCAGTTATTTGATCTGATTGTTCTGTTACGGCACCAGCCGCACTCTGCAATCCACTATATAGAACATCATTCAGGCTTAAAAGTTTGCTTAACTTGATATTACACAGACAATCAGTCGCTAACTTTTCCTATCGCTTCAGGCCGTCTGAAAACAGAGGAGCGTATCTTTTTTGATACAAACACATTTATTGCTTTGTTCTCTGTCTACGCAGATTGAAACGACGTACCAGTATAAATTTAATCCTCAGCCGTACATCATAGCCCACGGAACCGAAACCCAAAACAAACAATACGGCAGCAACAGGCAAAGTAAAGTGATGGCCCACCGTATGATAACCCCATGCACCAACAACTCCGCCTAGCAGAAAAGCAATCATCAATCCGGCAAACAACTTGGCTTTAGGCTTGTTCACGTGCACATGTGGTAACTTCGGATTATCACTGCGGCGGTAATACAACATCTTTGAGATTTCAATACCCAAATCAGTGGCCGTACCGGTCATATGGGTAGAACGTATCGCCCCTCCAGAAAGAATCGTCATTACCGTATTGTGCATGCCCATGATGAAACACAGCAGTAACATGGCAACCGAGGGCATTTCACTTCCTCCCCATTTCAAAGCCGCCACCCCTATCAAACCAAACAGCAACAGATACACCGCTTCCAGCCACATCGACAAACCGAAACTACCTCGAAAACGCTGACGCTTAGTCCATAAAATCACCCAACTGGAATGAGCCGCCCCCAAGATAAACGACACAACACCTAACATGGCCATACTCACGGCCTTCCACTCCCCTAAATAAGCCATATCTGCCGCATACGACATCTCACCCGTAACATGCGAAGTGTAACGCGCCACTGCAAAAAAACCGCCAGCATTAATGGCCCCCGCCAAAAAAGCCATTACATAGCCAAGCACACGAAAGCGCACATCACTGATATGATGCTCGTGAAGATACGGCTTATCAGCCTGCCAAAACGGAGGGCGATGACTTTTGACACGGCGGACTCGACGGGAATCGTTTTTCTGTTTTTCCATACAGGTTCAAAAATTTTAGAAGGACAAAACCGTTTTTCCTGCTTCTATTTCCACCGGCAAATATAGCGGGCAAATCAGGTAATACAACTTAGCAATGTCCTCGAATACTTGGGTTTCAAGGTATGACCCGCTTCTGTGTGATATTGTACAAGGCCGTTTGAAAAAAGAAAGTAGAACATATTGAAAAATAGAAACACAATAAAAGGCCGCCTGAAAAAGCTTTAACTAAAGTCAAAACCTTTTCAGACGGCCTTTTCATAATATCGAACCGACAAGGATTATCTTTTACTGATACCGTTCTGCCAATCAGAAATATTCTTACGTATAAATGTCAATTGCTTTTTATAACGGCGGCAATGAGGACAAAAAGCCAAATGCAGCAAGACCAGGCTACGTTCACTCAGAGTCAGTTTTCGATCCTGTTCTTCTGAAAGCAAAACACAAGCTTGCTTGCAATTCAACATAGTATATTTCTCCCTTAATAATTGTTATCGGTTCAAATTAAACCAATTGTTATTCGTTCAGATCAAACCAACGATGCTGCAAACAATTTCTTAAACCATTTCGGGCTCGATGTAAAATAACGTAGCAGTTATCTTTACTGATGTCAAAACGGCTACAAATTTCTGTTATTTCCAATCCCATGATTTCACGCAAATAAAAAATTTGCGCAGTATCTTCAGGCAGTCCTTGCATACAGTTTTCCAACGTTCGGAAGAAATCCTGCTGTCGGGTAAATTCTTCAGGAGCCTCCCGCCATTGTTGCGGGCTGGCAGATGCAAACCAATGACCGGTTTCATCAAAACATTCATTGTATGCATCATCAATAGCTGCATTTTCTTCTTGCAGCCCTTCAATGCTGACAATATTTTTCTTACTACGGAAATAATCAGTAATTTTGTTTTTAAGGATGGTCATAACCCACGTTTTCAAACCCGCATCGCCGCGAAACTGGCTATACTTATCAATAGCAGCAGCTAATGTCTCTTGCACAATATCTTCGGCAAGATGATCATCACGCAGCTGGATACGGGCAAAACGCAAAATATCGGGTTGTATCGAAGTGAGTAGCTTCTTGAAATTTTCCATTTTGGGATTTGAGTTTTTAATCGAGTAGCGTATTGTAAAGCTTTTACTACTTCATGACGACTTTTTTCTCGTCTCCACAATATGGTATTTCTCTATATTTACATATGGGTAGGCAGTAATACGCCCGCTTCAACCCAACCGTCTATATTTTCTCTTAACCATGCCTCAATGTCTTGTCCATCCAACATTTCTTTCAAATTATTTAAAACATTGATAAACGTATCACTTTGCTTTCTGAAATGTTCCAATAAAAACAAATCTGCATCTTCTACTGAACGATAATACACTTCATTATCAAGGTTGCGCCAAGTTAATACTATACTCGGCTCCTCTTCGATACTTTCCAAATGACTGTCAACAAAATTATAATTGTAGTGCCTGATTTGAGCAGCTGGAGCCCATGATAATACAGTGTTATCTTCCCATCGGCCGTCTGAAGCAGGTTGAACCATAGTTTCAGCATGAAGCAAAGCTGTTTCGAAATCCATCATTTCCAACACATTATCAGGTAAGCGTTGCAAACCTTCTCTAGTACGTGCATATTCAAGAAATTGTGTAGGAATATCATTAAAAAATGGCGACTCAGGACGCGCCTCAATCAGAAATCGGTTTTGCAGTTCTTGCCAGAGGGCCGCATCTGCAAATTCACTGCTGTCACTGAAACACAAATCCAAAAAACTACGCAAATTATTCCGCACTAAACGGGTATACACGGCAAGACGTTCAGAAGCGATACCTTCCGGTGCAGGCAATGAAGGATCACGCACATGATCGGCTAAAACAGACTGAAAATCCGCACTACTTATAGGTGTTGTTAAAACACTACGCTGCTGCATGACGAGCCTCCTCTGCTTGTTGCTGAATTGCAGCAATACGGGAGACTTCAGCTTCAAGCTCTGCAAACGGCGGGAAATTACTATCTCGCTCTAGTAATGTAGGCACATTATGTGGTAACTTATGACAAGTATAGGCGAACAAGTCCCAAACATCAGCACAAACAGGTTGCCCGTGTGTATCTATCAATAGGTTTTCACTTTCTTCATCATGCCCTGCCATATGCATATAGCACACTCGATTTAAATCAGTGCGATTGATGTAATCGTTTGGCTGCACAATACCGTGGTTAACAGCATTCACATAAACATTATTCACATCAAGATGAATGTTACAATCTGCCTCACGTACAACAGCATTCAAAAAATCAACTTCATCCATCTCCGCAATCGGGCTGTGAGCGTAATAAGATGTATTCTCTATTGCAATGCGCTGCTCAAGAATATCTTGCACTAAACGAATACGAGCAGCAGTGTGGTGAACTGACTCTTCAGTAAACGGCAGCGGCAGTAGATCATAAACATGTCCGTGATGGCTGCAATAACTCAGATGTTCAGAAAAGAATTCAATATCATATTGTTGTAGAAACGCTTTAACCTGTCTTAAAAAATCAATCTGCAATGGATCTTGCCCACCTAAAGATAAAGATAGACCGTGACAAGCAATAGGAAAACGCTCAGCAACTGCATCAAATTTTTTACGCGCAGCTCCCCCCATTCTTAACCAATTTTCAGGGGCGATTTCAATAAATTGAATCGCACTGGTTTCAAGATTCAGATTCAGAAAGTCATCGGCCATACTACGTTTATAACCTAAACCTGCTCCGTGTAAGGTTTTCATTTTGTGCTCCTTAGAAAATAGATATATCCGTATCAAAATGCTTACTGTAGCATGTCTAAACACATTGATAGAGAAATACCCGTTTAATAGCGGAAGACCGTCCGAAAGGTTCAGACGGCCTTTCCAAGATATTTAAAAGGTGTCGATTTGTTTACTGCTTCAGTTTAGCGGTTTAACCGCCGCATTTACCTTCGCCGCATTTACCTTCACCGGCTTTAGTAGATTTCTTCTTACCGTGTGCTCCGCATTTGCCTTCACCGCATTTGCCTTCGCCAGCTTTAGATGATTTCTTACCATGTGCACCGCATTTACCTTCGCCACACTTACCTTCGCCGCATTTACCTTCACCGGCTTTAGCAGATTTCTTCTTACCGTGAGCACCGCATTTGCCTTCGCCACACGCACCTTCGTGTGCCTTTTTAGCAGCAGTTTTCACGATGTTAGAAGAAGCATGTTTGCTTTCAGCAAATGCAGCTTGACTACCCAACAAGGCCAATGCACCGGCCAATGCAATTAAAGATGAAGATTTTTTCATAGATACTCCTTAGTTTTATTGAGAGAAAAAGAATTTATATCACAGCTCACTTGTCAAATCAGGTCGTTTAAATCTGAAAAACTTGCCTATTCAAACGGCCCGAACTAAAAAATCAATGGCTACCGCACTTGCCCTCACCGCATTTACCTTCGCCAGCTTTTTCGCCAGCGTGTGAGGCTCCACACTTACCTTCGCCGCATTTACCCTCACCAGCTTTTTCGCCAGCATGTGAGGCTCCACACTTACCTTCGCCGCATTTACCCTCACCAGCTTTTTCGCCAGCATGTGAGGCTCCACACTTACCTTCGCCGCATTTACCTTCTTCAGCTTTAGGTGCTGAAACACTAGCGGCAGGTGTTGATTCTGCTGAACCATTTGACTGCCCCTGACAACCAGCTAATGCCAAAAAACCAGCTAATGCAATCAAAGAAGAAGTTGTTTTCATGTTTTAATGCTCCTGAATAAATTTTAATTAGATTAAAAATTTGAAATTTAAAAAATATGATTGGATAAAATTTTTTAATGAACTATTTCATTATTAGGTCATAAGGAATTTTTCTTATCCACTCGTCTGAAAATTACATGATCCAATGATAAGCGCCCCATACCTTGCATAACTAACGGCAGCAAAGCCACTAGGTAGATCAAAGCCATTTTGTAACCATTGCTACATACGTTGTAACCATTTTCACCATGCACAGCAACCCAAGCTACTATGGTCACACCCATCAGTGCTAATGCTCCCCAACGGCCAGCTAGCCCCAATATCAACAAAATAGGTACGACTAGTTCAGTTCCCATTGCTAATACCCAATTGAAATCTGCAGAAAACAGATTAAAAGGGAAAGGGAATGAATCTTGGATACTCGCAAACCAGTTTTCACCATTCCACTTTTCAAAACCTGCTTCCCAGAATTCATAAGCTACGAATAGACGTAATCCTAAAAGAGCAATATCTTTACCCCAAGTATCCGAAAAACGGCTTAAACAAGCGGCTTTAATCATAATTTTTTCCTGAAAATTAATGTTATGCTAAGTAGACGACCAATAACGGTGTTTCTTACTCAACACTAAAAATTTTTCGAACTATATTTATATCCTTTTGATTTATATAAATTAAAAATATTCAATATATAAGAAATAGCCTAATAGAAATTTATGATGGTTTTATGAAAATTACTTCTCGAGAACAAAAAATAATTTCTCATCGATTCCATCTTAAATACCGATATAACTCTATAAATAATATTGTAATTTCAACAGTTATTTTATTTATATACCATTGTTTTTTTAATCTTCAGTTTATTCTTTTGTAATTTAATAATCTTGATATCATAAATCCATGAGTTTCTTATATAAAGCAGATAAAAAACCAATATCACCTCCTATAGCCGTTTTGCCTCAAGCCCCGAACGGCCCGGTGGTCGGGTGTTGAGCCCGCTTTCATGACAGGACTTCATCAACACCCACGACATTATCCCTCCCAACCTCCATTATCACCCTCTTTCCTGCCACATCGGCCTCTCCCACAAACGCCAAAGGCTGCGGAGTCACCCCCACAGCCCCAACATCCTTCCAGGCTTCCTTACTTCTTCAGCACCGGCTGCGCCTTCCCTTTCGCCGATCCATGACCGGATACCACCGCCTCCACTTTCAGCTTCGACAATATCCCCTCACCGATTCCCTTTACATTCTTCAACTCGTCCACACTCTTGAACTTGCCGTTCTGCGTCCGGTATTCCACTATCGCCGCCGCCTTCGACGGCCCGATTCCCGGCAGTGCCTTCAATTCTTCCGCCGTCGCCGTATTGATGTTCACCGCCGCCAACGACCACGCCGATACCAGCAGACCCACCAGAGCCAATACATACCGTTTCATGTTTTCCCTTTCATAATATGAATTCAAATAATCTTATTGCTGTCAATAACCGCACGAATCCGGAAACATACTTCCATATCGCAGAAACAGCTGCGCTATCATAAGCATATTTCCCCTCCCGCTCAAACATTTTCAGCGCAACGCTGCCGACCCACTCCCCCACTGTCGCCCTCCCGCGACAACACCCACGTCCCTCCCCTCCAAGTAAAAACCCCCGATACTTCTCAGTATCAGGGGTTAGCAATGAGTGTCTGGCAGTGACCTACTTTCACATGGGTATCCACACTATCATCGGCGCTGAGTCGTTTCACGGTCCTGTTCGGGATGGGAAGGCGTGGGACCAACTCGCTATGGCCGCCAGACGTAAACTGTACAAATCGGGAAAGCCGTCAGGGAAATGCATCCCTTCTCTTTATTCTTCAATCAACGGTGATGGGTATCGTCTTCAAGACTGATATAAGCTTTATTTTCGAAGCCTCAACACCCACTACGGTGCAAAAGTCCTTCAAATGATAGAGTCAAGCCTCACGAGCAATTAGTATCGGTTAGCTTCACGCATTGCTGCGCTTCCACACCCGACCTATCAACGTCCTGGTCTCGAACGACTCTTTAGTGCGGTTAAACCGCAAGGGAAGTCTCATCTTCAGGCGAGTTTCGCGCTTAGATGCTTTCAGCGCTTATCTCTTCCGAACTTAGCTACCCGGCGATGCGACTGGCGTCACAACCGGTACACCAGAGGTTCGTCCACTCCGGTCCTCTCGTACTAGGAGCAGCCCCCGTCAAACTTCCAACGCCCACTGCAGATAGGGACCAAACTGTCTCACGACGTTTTAAACCCAGCTCACGTACCACTTTAAATGGCGAACAGCCATACCCTTGGGACCGACTACAGCCCCAGGATGTGATGAGCCGACATCGAGGTGCCAAACTCCGCCGTCGATATGAACTCTTGGGCGGAATCAGCCTGTTATCCCCGGAGTACCTTTTATCCGTTGAGCGATGGCCCTTCCATACAGAACCACCGGATCACTATGTCCTGCTTTCGCACCTGCTCGACTTGTCGGTCTCGCAGTTAAGCTACCTTTTGCCATTGCACTATCAGTCCGATTTCCGACCGGACCTAGGTAACCTTCGAACTCCTCCGTTACTCTTTGGGAGGAGACCGCCCCAGTCAAACTGCCTACCATGCACGGTCCCCGATCCGGATCACGGACCTGGGTTAGAACCTCAAAGCCACCAGGGTGGTATTTCAAGGACGGCTCCACAGAAACTGGCGTCTCTGCTTCTAAGCCTCCCACCTATCCTACACAAGTGACTTCAAAGTCCAATGCAAAGCTACAGTAAAGGTTCACGGGGTCTTTCCGTCTAGCAGCGGGGAGATTGCATCTTCACAACCATTTCAACTTCGCTGAGTCTCGGGAGGAGACAGTGTGGCCATCGTTACGCCATTCGTGCGGGTCGGAACTTACCCGACAAGGAATTTCGCTACCTTAGGACCGTTATAGTTACGGCCGCCGTTTACTGGGGCTTCGATCCAATGCTCTCACATCTTCAATTAACCTTCCAGCACCGGGCAGGCGTCACACCCTATACGTCCACTTTCGTGTTAGCAGAGTGCTGTGTTTTTAATAAACAGTCGCAGCCACCGATTCTCTGCGACCCTCCAATGCTTACAGAGCAAGTCTTTCACATCGAAGGGCATACCTTCTCCCGAAGTTACGGTATCAATTTGCCGAGTTCCTTCTCCCGAGTTCTCTCAAGCGCCTTAGAATTCTCATCCTGCCCACCTGTGTCGGTTTGCGGTACGGTTCTGATTTAGCTGAAGCTTAGTGGCTTTTCCTGGAAGCGTGGTATCTGTCACTTCTTGTCCGTAGACAATCGTTATCACTTCTCGGTGTATAAACATCCGGATTTGCCTAAATGTTCCACCTACCGGCTTGAACGACCTATTCCAACAGGCCGCTGACATAACCTTCTCCGTCCCCACATCGCACTAAATCAAAGTACGGGAATATTAACCCGTTTCCCATCGACTACGCATTTCTGCCTCGCCTTAGGGGCCGACTCACCCTACGCCGATGAACGTTGCGTAGGAAACCTTGGGCTTTCGGCGAGCGGGCTTTTCACCCGCTTTATCGCTACTCATGTCAACATTCGCACTTCTGATACCTCCAGCAACCTTCTCAAGTCACCTTCATCGGCCTACAGAACGCTCCCCTACCATGCACTAGGTGCATCCGCAGCTTCGGTTATAGATTTGAGCCCCGTTACATCTTCCGCGCAGGACGACTCGACCAGTGAGCTATTACGCTTTCTTTAAATGATGGCTGCTTCTAAGCCAACATCCTGGCTGTCTGGGCCTTCCCACTTCGTTTACCACTTAATCTATCATTTGGGACCTTAGCTGGCGGTCTGGGTTGTTTCCCTTTCGACAACGGACGTTAGCACCCGCTGTCTGTCTCCCATGATTGCACTTTCCGGTATTCTTAGTTTGCCATGGGTTGGTAAGTCGCAATGACCCCCTAGCCATAACAGTGCTTTACCCCCGGAAGTGATACATGAGGCACTACCTAAATAGTTTTCGGGGAGAACCAGCTATCTCCGAGTTTGTTTAGCCTTTCACCCCTATCCACAGCTCATCCCCGCATTTTGCAACATGCGTGGGTTCGGACCTCCAGTACCTGTTACGGCACCTTCATCCTGGCCATGGATAGATCACTCGGTTTCGGGTCTACACCCAGCAACTCATCGCCCTATTAAGACTCGGTTTCCCTACGCCTCCCCTATCCGGTTAAGCTCGCTACTGAATGTAAGTCGTTGACCCATTATACAAAAGGTACGCAGTCACCTAATTAATAGGCTCCCACTGTTTGTATGCATCAGGTTTCAGGTTCTATTTCACTCCCCTCCCGGGGTTCTTTTCGCCTTTCCCTCACGGTACTGGTTCACTATCGGTCGATGATGAGTATTTAGCCTTGGAGGATGGTCCCCCCATATTCAGACAGGATTCCACGTGTCCCGCCCTACTTGTCGTATACCTAGTACCACTGATGAAATTTCGAATACGGGGCTATCACCCACTATGGCCAAGCTTCCCAGCTTGTTCTCCTATCTCAACAGCTATCATATACAGGCTCCTCCACGTTCGCTCGCCACTACTTGCGGAATCTCGGTTGATTTCTTTTCCTCCGGATACTTAGATGGTTCAGTTCTCCGGGTTCGCTTCGCTTATCCTATGTATTCAGATAAGGATACCGTACAAAATACGGTGGGTTTCCCCATTCGGACATCACCGGATCATAGCTTTATTGCCAGCTCCCCGATGCTTTTCGCAGGCTTACACGTCCTTCGTCGCCTATCATCGCCAAGGCATCCACCTGATGCACTTATTCACTTGACTCTATCATTTGAAGTACCTTTTTGACTTCGTTGCTACAGTGTTGACTACCTTCGCAACTTAAAGGCCTCTACTTTGATAAAACTTACTGCTTGTTGTGTACCGAACTGTGCCTTTTGTCTTTCACAGCCCGGTCGATACAATCATCACCCAAATACTGCGGCTTACCTGTTACGGCAAGCCGACATTGTCTTTGTTTGTTGATTTCGGCTTTCCAATTTGTTAAAGATCGATGCGCTTCTTAAAAAAAGGAATAAGTAAACTTTTCCTTCTCTAACCTACACAAATTAAAATATTCTTTACTTCATCTTTATCTATTCAGATGCCAAACATCTAAAGACTAAAGACAAACAAAAATACTTTGATTTGCAAAGTATTTGGTGGAGGCAAACGGGATCGAACCGATGACCCCCTGCTTGCAAAGCAGGTGCTCTACCAACTGAGCTATGCCCCCCAATCTCTTGGTGGGTCTGGGAGGACTTGAACCTCCGACCCCACGCTTATCAAGCGTGTGCTCTAACCAGCTGAGCTACAAACCCAGATTACTCCAACTTCGTCGGGATTCTCCCAACCAGTCTTGCATCTTTAATACACAGTTTACCGATAAGTGTGAATGCGACCAAACCTCTTTTTTCTCTAGAAAGGAGGTGATCCAGCCGCAGGTTCCCCTACGGCTACCTTGTTACGACTTCACCCCAGTCATGAAGCATACCGTGGTAAGCGGGCTCCTTACGGTTACCCTACCTACTTCTGGTATCCCCCACTCCCATGGTGTGACGGGCGGTGTGTACAAGACCCGGGAACGTATTCACCGCAGTATGCTGACCTGCGATTACTAGCGATTCCGACTTCATGCACTCGAGTTGCAGAGTGCAATCCGGACTACGATCGGTTTTCTGGGATTGGCTCCACCTCGCGGCTTGGCTACCCTCTGTACCGACCATTGTATGACGTGTGAAGCCCTGGTCATAAGGGCCATGAGGACTTGACGTCATCCCCACCTTCCTCCGGCTTGTCACCGGCAGTCTCATTAGAGTGCCCAACTTAATGATGGCAACTAATGACAAGGGTTGCGCTCGTTGCGGGACTTAACCCAACATCTCACGACACGAGCTGACGACAGCCATGCAGCACCTGTGTTACGGCTCCCGAAGGCACTCCTCCGTCTCTGGAGGATTCCGTACATGTCAAGACCAGGTAAGGTTCTTCGCGTTGCATCGAATTAATCCACATCATCCACCGCTTGTGCGGGTCCCCGTCAATTCCTTTGAGTTTTAATCTTGCGACCGTACTCCCCAGGCGGTCAATTTCACGCGTTAGCTACGCTACTAAGGCATCAAGTACCCCAACAGCTAATTGACATCGTTTAGGGCGTGGACTACCAGGGTATCTAATCCTGTTTGCTACCCACGCTTTCGGGCATGAACGTCAGTATTATCCCAGGGGGCTGCCTTCGCCATCGGTATTCCTCCACATCTCTACGCATTTCACTGCTACACGTGGAATTCTACCCCCCTCTGACATACTCTAGTCACCCAGTTTCAAACGCAGTTCCCAGGTTGAGCCCGGGGATTTCACATCTGACTTAAGTAACCGTCTGCGCCCGCTTTACGCCCAGTAATTCCGATTAACGCTCGCACCCTACGTATTACCGCGGCTGCTGGCACGTAGTTAGCCGGTGCTTATTCTTCAGGTACCGTCATCACCCAAGGGTATTAACCTCAAGCTTTTCTTCCCTGACAAAAGTCCTTTACAACCCGAAGGCCTTCTTCAGACACGCGGCATGGCTGGATCAGGGTTCCCCCCATTGTCCAAAATTCCCCACTGCTGCCTCCCGTAGGAGTCTGGGCCGTGTCTCAGTCCCAGTGTGGCGGATCATCCTCTCAGACCCGCTACTGATCGTCGCCTTGGTAGGCCTTTACCCCACCAACTAGCTAATCAGACATCGGCCGCTCAAATAGCGCAAGGCCCGAAGGTCCCCTGCTTTCCTCCTCAGAGAATATGCGGTATTAGCCATCCTTTCGGACAGTTATCCCCCACTACTCGGTACGTTCCGATGTATTACTCACCCGTTCGCCACTCGCCACCAAAAGAGCAAGCTCTTCCGTGCTGCCGTTCGACTTGCATGTGTAAAGCATGCCGCCAGCGTTCAATCTGAGCCAGGATCAAACTCTTATGTTCAATCTCTAACTTTAACTTCTGGTCTGCTTCAAAGAAACCGACAAAGATATTTATCTTGTCTGTTTTTGTCGCAGTGTGAGGCCCAATCGCACTCACACTTATCGGTAATCTGTTCTGTTAAAGAGCGTCCCGAACATCATCACAACCAATACTGCCTAACGCAAAATCTGTTATAATGAATATTCGCTTTCAAACACCGCCGAAGCAGCGAAGAACCGAACTATACCCGCCCTCCCCCAATAACGTCAACCCCACAGCAGAAAAATCCGACCGAAAAACAAACAGACCACTGTTTTATCAAGAAATTTTATTTATTTTTTGATGCTCTTTATCAACTGACTTCATCCACAGCCCAAATTAAGATTATTTAGAACTGAATCAAATATCTGATTTTAATAATTTTAAAATTACTCAATAAAATTAAAAAGTCTTTACAGCTTACATAAAATTAAATTCTACAAACATTTAAATATCAGCTTTTTAAAACCAGCTTACTACGTGTTTTCTCGATTCTATTTTTTATTTTTTGCCTACTGACTTGATTGCTTGCTCTTTTATTTTGGATAGATTAAATTCTGTTACATAAAGTGATTTATTTCACACCGCCAAGTACACAAAGGCTTGAGAAAAATTGAGAGAGAAATCGTAATTTGTATTTGTTCACATGTTAAGAAGGCCGTCTTAAGATATTTTTAAGACGGCCTTCTTAACATGTGAACAAATCAATATCCACGAGAAAAAATATTAATGTTATTGTTATTTATGTAACACTACTTCTAATATAAATTTACTACCAATATATGCAAGCAACAGGCTGATAAAACCAACTATTGTCCAAACTGCTGCTTTTTTGCCCCTCCATGCGGTCATACTGTGGTTTAGCAATAATCCACCATAAATCAGCCATGACAATACACCAAACACCGTTTTATGAGTGAATGATACCGGCCTGCCAAATACGGCTTCTGCAAAAAACGTACCGCTCACAACGGAATAAGTTAAAAGTATGAACCCCGCCCACATGCCTTGAAACATCAATTTTTCCAGACTGAGCAATGGCGGTAAGAATGATACGAGCGGCGAGAATCTTTTTTTATGTAGGTCGTGATTCAACAATAAAATCAACACTGCCAGCAAAGTTACGATACCAAATAATCCATAAGCCAATAATGAAGTACTGATATGTAACATAAATGGCCAGTCGCTGATTTGATAACCGATAAATTTACCCGGAAACACCAAACCAAGTAATAAAGACAAAGCAGCGCAAGGATATAGCAATAACTGCAACCCTCTCAAACAGTAAAAAAAACTACCCATCCAATACATCATCAGCATCAACCATACAATCAAACTGATTGAATATCCGAATCCCATTATCAAAACTTGGTCTTGCAGCACCGGTAAAGACAATACTGCCCCATGCGTAACTAATGCCGGCATAAGTATGCCCAACTCGGTTTTTAACGGATATGGTTTATCGTTACGTTTTTTGTGATGCAGCCATACAAACCCTGCCAGTCCGGCATACACTAACATGAGGCAAATCAATACATATGGCATGACAAACTTTCTTATCTTATGTGTACATATTCATCAACGCACACGTGGTGTAAAATATAGCAATTTTATCAAATAACGCCCGATTCGGGCAGCTATTCTCAATTATCTAAGGATACGCATGTTAGACAACTTAACCAACCGCTTCAGTAATGTACTGAAAAATATTCGCGGCCAAGCCAAATTAACTGAAGACAATATTAAAGATGCCTTACGGGAAGTGCGCCTCGCATTACTTGAAGCTGACGTTGCCCTACCTGTTGTCAAAGAATTTATCAATAACGTCAAAGAAAAAGCCCTTGGCCAAGAAATCGCCGGCAGCCTTACTCCCGATCAAGCGTTTATCGGCGTTGTGAATAATGCACTCATAGAATTGATGGGCAAAGAAAACAGCACACTAAACTTAGCTGTATCACCTCCTGCCGTTATTTTGATGGCCGGCTTACAGGGTGCAGGTAAAACAACTACCGTTGGTAAATTATCCCGCTTACTAAAAAATAATAACCAAAAGAAGAAAATTCTAGTTGTTTCTGCCGACGTTTACCGCCCTGCCGCTATTGAGCAACTGAAATTACTTGCAGAACAAGTAGGCGTAGATTTTTTCCCGTCCAATACAGGCCAGCAACCTGTTGAAATTGCAAAAGCCGCCGTAGACCACGCCAAACGGCATTTTTATGACGTATTAATGGTTGATACCGCAGGCCGCCTGGCAATTGACGAAGAAATGATGAACGAAATTAAAGCCCTGCATGCAGCGGTTAATCCTGTTGAAACACTGTTCGTTGTCGATGCCATGCTCGGCCAAGATGCCGTAAATACCGCTCAAGCATTCAACGAAGCTCTACCGCTAACCGGTGTAATTCTAACCAAAATGGATGGCGACTCACGCGGCGGCGCGGCATTATCAGTACGCCAAGTAACTGGGAAATCAATTAAATTTATTGGTGTAGGTGAAAAAATCAGCGGCCTTGAGCCTTTTTATCCCGACCGCATTGCCAGCCGTATCCTCGGCATGGGCGACGTATTGAGTCTCATTGAAGACGTACAAAAAGGCATTGATGAAGAAGCCGCCGCTAAAATGGCCAAAAAGCTAAATAAAGGCAAAGGCTTTGACCTCAACGACTTCAAAGAACAAATCCAACAAATGCGCAATATGGGCGGGCTGGAAAACCTGATGTCGAAAATGCCGGGTGAACTGGGCCAACTTTCCAAACAAATCCCCGAAGGTACGGCAGAAAAAGCAATGGGACATGTCGAAGCCATCATCAATTCCATGACGCCTAAAGAACGTGCTAACCCAACATTGATCAAAGCAAGCCGCAAACGCCGCATTGCCGAAGGTTCAGGCACTTCGGTACAAGAAGTTAACAAAATGCTTAAGCAGTTTGAACAATCGCAACAGATGATGAAAATGTTTAGCGGCAAAGGCATGGCAAAACTGATGCGCATGGCAAAAGGAATGAAGGGAATGAAAGGCATGTTCCCCAGCTTGTAATTTCTATCCATCTGTTAAATCATTTTCTATTTTTTACTGATTAAACAGAAATAAGGCCGTCTGAAATTTTTTCAGATGGCCTTGTCTAATTCAACACCCGAAAGCGGCTGGGTCCGAGATGAAGAAAATAAACCTTTCATGGATGTTTCAACACACAGCCGCCCGAAGGCGGCTGAAGCCTTCTCGGAAACCTTTATCCATCAAGGCTTGCTTAGCCCTGATTCGCTAAAGCTCTCCGAAAATGAGAAAAGCGAGTATAACACAGCCTTTTCCGCTACACTCGCTTTCCTAATTTCCTGATTGTTAAAGAACAATCCTGCATCGCTAACCACCCCGCATTTTCATGAGAACCGCAGGTTAGCGATTCACACTATGAGCGTATCCTGAAACACATCCACTGCTGCCTTCGCGCCGTGATGTTCCACCTTGCGCCGCCATTTGCTGCCCAGATGATAAAAGCGCAAGCTGTCGGTTTCGGGCTGGTAAGTATCCAGCAGCTTGGCCTTCAGTTTTACCCACTGATCCGGCGTAATGTCGCACTCGAATACCGAATATTGCACGCGCACGCCGTAATCCAAACAATGATTGGCGATGCGCCGCAGCCTCGCCTGCCCGGCCGCGTCTTCCAGCGAAATATCATAAGTAATCAACATCAACACGCCATTTTCCCTTATTTATTTTTCAGACGGCCTCAAATATAAGCGGAAAGGCCGTCTAAAAATGCCTGTCTGAAAAACTCAACGCATCAAAAACGGCAGATATTCCGCCAAATCCCCGCGCAAATGGCGCGCCAGTAGCATCGCCTGAATATACGGCAGCAGGCCGATTTCCACCTCCGCCTGCAAAAAAGGATGCACAATCTTCTCCTGCTTTTTCGCCTGCAAGGCTTGAAAAACCAGTTTGCGCGCTTCGGGTTTGATACTCACCGCGCCGCTGGCCTCATGCACAAAATCCTGCGGCTTGATTTGTCCGCGGTTAATCAGGGAAAGCACCAACCTATCCACCCACCACGCGCGGAACTCTTCCAAAATATCCTGCGCCAAACTGTCGCGCCCCGGCCGGTCGGCATGCAGAAAGCCCACCTGCGGATCCAAGCCCACGCCCTGCAACGCCCCGCTGATGTCCTTGCCCAGCACCGCATACAGAAAAGACAGCAGCGCATTCACCCCATCGCGCGGCGGACGGCGGTTGCGACCGTCAAAATCAAAACCGCTTTTCTCCGCAAGCAAATACCGGAACACCCCGAAATAACGCGCCGCCGCATCGCCCTCAATCCCGCGCACCTTGTCCAAACACTCCGCCCGCTGCAACTGCTGCAAACTGAAATTCAACGCCGTTACCGCCGCCCGCACTTCCGCATGCTCGCCATGATTACGCAAACGCCGCTGCAACACCCGCTTGGCCGACTGAATCTTCGCCGCAATAATATGCCGCGCAATCGGCACAGGATTCTGCTCCGACAGCCGATACTGCGCCCGCCGCAACAACACATTACCACTCTGCCGCCCCTGCAAACGCCCCAAGAACCGCCCGTTTTCAGTAAAAAACGCCAAATTCACATTGTTTTCACCGCAAAACCCCATCAAAAAGGGCGACACAAGGGCGAGCCGACCATTCAGGATAGCTCGGATTTTTCGCGATAAGCATGCAGATACAAGGCAAAAAGCGCAGCAAGGTTGCACACCTTGCGAGCATTTTTAACGCAGTAGATGCGTGTTTAGCGCGGAAAAGATGCCATCATGAATGGTCGGCTCGCCCTGATACATTGCCGAAACAAAAAATATGCCCGATCGCATGCACCGGCAACTGCGCCACCTTCTTGCGCTCCTGCTCCACCACCAGCGTTTCCCGTTCTTTGTGAAGATAACTGCCTTGCGTGGTGATGTAGAGTGTGTTTTGCAGTTTGCGCATATTTGTAAAATTCCCTTGATTTTGACCGCGCTTTCATTTGAGAACGGCTCGCCGTTTAGGCCGTCTGAAAAATAACGTATTGTTTTCAGACAGGCATTAGATAGGTAATGCCTGCCTGAAAACGGTTTAAATGCAGCTTATGTTAGACCAAGCCAGCATTTGTCAACTGGCTACTACTAACACACTCACAAACTTCCTTTTTTTGTTCTTCAGAGATATGCGGAAAATTTTCTTTTATGATTTTACTCAAAAGAAATTTTTTCACATTAAATTCTACATATTTTTCAGCATCTGATTTTAATATTAAACCAACTCCTTCGGGTATTTTGCAAAAAGTAGAATCTATATATAAGATTTTTCTTGCTCCATCTGGTAAGTCTGAATGCTCACATATTTTTAGTGCAAACTCGTTGTGATTGATACTTAAGTAGCCTATTACATCTTTTCCAGTTTGAAAAATTGAAATTACGATTGCCCCATCTTCGGATAAGAAAGATCTATTCTCTTCCGATTTCAAAAACATCTTGAATCGCCCTATATCATAATCAGACAAGACTGCTCTTGAAGAATATGATCTAACAATTTCTATTAACTTAATAGCAATATTATGATAAATGAAGTCATTCCCCATAAATCCACACAAAACACCCAAATACAGTTTAGATAAAAAACGCACATAATCATTTAAATCAATCAACAGGCTTGACTTAAACCCTGCAGAGTTTTTTGCAGCCGAAGGACTTAATCTTTCTTTTATTTTTTCTTCTTGTTCAGTAAACTCCCAAATAAACTTTAAGCCCCTAACACCCAATTCATCTTTTATTTGCTTACGATACAAAACCATTTGTTCTTCATTAAAAATTGAATCACATAAAAAATCAACACAAAGCAAAATTTCTAATTTCTTATAATCTTTAAATTTTATTCTAATATCATTTAATAACTGCTGGATTTCTTCCTTACCCAGTTCTTTTGTTAAAAATAAAAATAACTGAGATTTTTTACTCTTACTTAAAGGTGCGTGACCTCCTACCAAGCCAAGAAATTCTTCAGTATTTTCCTTAACCCAAAACGCAAACGACTTATCATTACTCATCATTTCCACATGACTATTTTTAGATATTAAGTCATAAATTTCATCATCATCTTCAAAATCTATAGACGTAAATTGACCAAAAAATACTTCATTATTAAGCTTATTTAGCTCCATTACATTTATAAACGAACGAGCAAATCTTGCATCTACATGTGTACCCAATCCACTATTGCATGACCGACACAAGTTTAATCTTTTAAATTTATCATCACTTTTCTTTCCACCAAGAAACCGTGGAATAGAATGTTCCAATGACATTTCAACATTATCTTTTTCACACAAAAAGCATTTCATACTTAGCTCACTATTATAAGAAAAACGTTATTTACTCCCCAAACAACCCCGCCACATACCCTACCGACCTATCCCTCTCCATCAACTTCGGCTGACAAACCTCCACCAACGAACAGGCTTTGCAGCGTTTACCATATTCGGGCAGCGGGGTGATGCCGCTTTCCAAAAGCTCGCGTACTTCACCAATCACCGTAAGCGTTTGTGCCCGCAGGCTACCTGAAAAGACAACCGGCACGCGGTGGCAGGTTTGCCCGTACCACAATACGCCCTCTTCCACCGCTTGCCCTGTCATTTCCTCCAAGCACAAGGCTTGGGCGCAGAGCTGGATTTCGTCGAACGGTTCGGGCTTGGGTTTGCCGCGTTTGTATTCGACGGGTTTCAGACGGCCTGTCTGAATATCGCGCTCGACCATATCCAATACACCATGCACGCCCAAGTTCTCCGCCGACACATGCACGCTGCGCTCGAAGCG
This sequence comes from Neisseria animaloris, assembly GCF_900637855.1. Taxonomy (NCBI): domain Bacteria; kingdom Pseudomonadati; phylum Pseudomonadota; class Betaproteobacteria; order Neisseriales; family Neisseriaceae; genus Neisseria; species Neisseria animaloris. The sequence continues at coordinate 1,777,791 of NZ_LR134440.1, read as the reverse complement.
CACGCCCTTGCGCGTTTCCGGCTCGCCGCCGTCCACCCGCTCATGCAAAGCACGGCCTTGTGCGGTCAAAAAATTCTCCGCCCATACTTGCTCGTTATGAATCAAGGCACACTGACGCGGACAAAAGGCGTAGTGTTGCAGGGCGGAGAGTGGGATACTTGTCATGGTATTTTTTCTCATCCATAAGCGCTTATATTGATAAAAAACCTCTATATAAAGCGCTTTATAAGATCTGTTTTTATCACCAATAAGCGCTTATTACGAGAATTTTTATCACAACAGTTCTTCTACGGTTACACCCTTCAGGCCGTCTGAATCCACGCTGATGCGGTAATCGCTGAATGCGGCAGCGGGTGTGCCGCTTTCGCCGTGGATGCGCTCGACTTTGACGGCTTCAAACAGTTTATGCGCCGGTTCATTGCCGAGTGCGCTGTCGTGCTTGAAGACGATGAGTTTCCGGGCGGCCATTTCGCCACGGGCGGCGGAGCGGTCGTGCTCGAACATGAGCTTTAAGGCGTTCCACAGCTGTTGCAGGTCTTCATCGGAGAAACCGGTTTTGGCGGCAAGGTTGGCGGAAACGAAGCCATGTACGCGGTAGAGTGCGTAGGGGACGATGTATTTGCGCCCCATGGTGCGCTCTTTTTCGAGGTCTTTTTCGTTGGTTACGGCCATGCGGGTGATGGATATTTCCAGCGGCACGATAGGGTCGATGGATTGGGCGAAAGCGAGCTGTACGGGGCCGCGCACTTGGCCGCTGTTAACTTCGGTGGTCATCACTGCGCCGAAGGTGCGGATATCGAAAAAGTTTTTGCACATCCATGCGGTGATGTCGCGGGCTTTGGCTTCGTCTTTGGGCAGTTTTTTCTCTTTAGTATTAGGCTCAATACCGAGGGCTTCGTAAGCGCGTTTGTTTTGCAAGTTGAGCACGCTTTTTTCTTTCACATAAATTTCATAGCCTGCTTGGTTTTCGTTGGCCAGTTCGACAAAGTTGCGGATTTTGCGTTTCAGGCACACATCGGTTACCAAGCCTTTGCTGGATTCGGGATCGAGGCGCGGCATATTGCCTGCATCGGGGTCGCCGTTGGGGTTGCCGTTGCTTACGTCGAAGAAAAACACGAATTCATAGCGGTTTTGAATAGACATTTTCATTCTCCTTCATGTGATTGGGTTTCTGCGGAATCTTTCTTGGCGAAATAGCTTTGTTTTTGGTGGTAATAGCCGATGGCGAAGCGGCCTTGTTCTTCTATGCTCAAATGGCGCGGAAAGGTTTCAGGTAGCCCTGCGATGATGCCGCCCAAATCTTTATCCAAGTTCACGGCCATGCCTGCCTTGTCTTTGCGCAGGCGCGACAGATGATGTTTTGCGCCGCTCAATAAACGCGGAAATACGGAAAACGGTACGGCGGAAGCGGAGCCGTAATAACGGTCGGCAATACCGGCATTCAAATCGCCCAATGCCTGATTTTGAATGCGCTCCAGCACGGCAAACAACCTGCCGAGCAAATAAGCCGTGTTGCGGTTTTCGGTTTCCAAACTCATGGGAATCTCCTCTTTAATCAAACATTTTCTGAAACGCCGCTGCAACACAGCCTTAATCATGGCAACGCGCAGGCTGTTGGCATCGCCGTCGGCACGGATGCGGGCAATCAGTTGTGACAACAAACTCATGGGATAGGGTGTGCCGCCGATCACGGCGCGGGTCATCTCGCCGGCCAACACGGGAGATATGTTTTCGCTCTTACCCAAAGGAGCCGTCTGAACCAGCAAACGCCAAATCGACGGCGGCGTTTTCCATGCACGCGGCTCAAGTGCCAAATCCCGCCAGTGCTGCTCCAAATGTTCCGCCAGCTTGCCAAACGTGGTATCCAGCCAAAAACGGATGGAAATGCGCGAGGCATTGAGTGCCAAGCCCAGAATGTAAAAGCGGGTTTGGTCGTCCAAATTCGGATCGATTTCCCGAAGCGGGCGCCCTTTGGCCACTTGCGCCAAAATATTGAAGATTTTTTGGTTTTCTTGCTCGTCGTCAGGCGGATCAAGCATATCGGCAAAACAGGCTTCGGCAGCGGCGGCTTGTTCGGGGGTATTGGCCTCCGCCCAAAAAACGGTGCTAGCATCGCCGATGGTCAGGCAATGGCCGTTTTCACGGCGCAACAAGTAATTGAGTGCGGTGGTATAGGCAAAAGCAGACACTTCCGACACCGGCGCATTTGCGCCCTGCTCTTTACCGAAAGAAGTGAACGATTCTTTATTGAACGAGATAATCGAGCCGCCCGAACTCTGCCCGCCGAACACGCCCTTAATCGCCGGATGCAGCCGCGCAATCGGCGCTGACTCGCCGCTAATCAAACACAAGCCCTGCTCCGCTTCATCGTTTTTCAGACGGCCTGCCCACAATGCCTGTGCCGCTTCGCGCTGATGGATATAGCCGTGCGTGCCATCCAACCTGAATACCACGTTGGCATCCAGCATGTCAGGCTGGCACGGCGGATGGACAAACTGCTCGGGCTGCCAGCGCTCCAAAAAACGGCGCAAGGCCAGCAAGCCCTCATCCTGCGTGTCTTTCAGGGCTTCCAAATGCAGCTCGCGGAAAGCGGCAAAGGTTTTTTCAGACGGCCTAAACGGCTGCTCTTTGGCCGTGGCTTTATCTTTATTGGCTTCTACACCCAGCGCATAGGCGGTTTTGTCCCACAAAAAATTGGGCTTCACGCCCGACGTGCGCTTTTCAGGACGCGGTACACTCATCAAGCGGGGCTGCGTCTTTTTGCCCTCAGTCGTAAAATGCGGCACCATATCCACCAACAGGCCGTCTGAATTGAGCACCAGCACCCAGCCGATTTTTTCCTCGCTAAACCCATAAGGCGGCACTTTCGGATTGCCCGCCACATCATTTTCAGCCGCCAAACGGCGGTAATAACGCACAAGAGAGGTCAAAATCATCTTTTCACCTCCTCCGCATCAAACGGCGGCACCTCAATCACCCCGTTTATCATTTCCGCACGAAAAAAATACGGCGTATTGCCGTGGTCGAAATCAATATCGTGCAACATCCAGCCCAAATCGCGGTCGCGCTCGTTTTCAGGTAGCTCCGACTCCGGCAGTGAATCCTCATCCACCCACGCAAAATGCGCCGGAAACTCACGCACACCCATGCAAGGTTGCTGGAAGCACTGCCCTTTTGTGGCGCGGCGCTTGAACATCTTGATATGCTTGGCAATCGTTTCGCCCTCGCCCGCCTGCGGCGTTAACACGGCATGCGCTTCAATCACATAGCCGACATCCTTCAACACCGTTGCCGCGCGCTGCTGACGTTCTGAAGGATCATCGGCTAATACATATAAGCCTTCCACACTTTTGCGTCGCATCGCCCCGCTGACCTTGCTGGCCGAAATCTTGCTGCCCAGCTCATTGCGCCGCACCGACTCAAAGCGAATCGGCTTCAACACATGAATGCGGTCAATCACCCAACGAATCGCCGGCTTCCAATGCACCGCCGCCAAAATCCCCCGCGCCGCCGACGGCGTGATCACATCGTAAGAGACACGCTCCACTTTCATTTCCGGTCGGGTAAAGCAGGCGTAATCGCCCCAGATGTGTAAGCGTATTTTGTTTGCCATAGATTCTCCGTTTTTCTTTGATTGATACACATCTTAATTTTTTAGACGGCCTCTAATCACACCACAACAATCCGATCATCTCTTCAATGGATTGCTTTAGCTCTTCTACTGTATAAGGTGTAGCCTGCATGGTTCTATTTTCAGGATGATGTATATGATTGCGGATAAATGTTTGTAGCGTTACATTTTGTGGGGTTTGTGCCTTTCCTTCTCTCTCGCGAATCCATTGTTTAGAACATGAGATATTTTGCCCATTAAGCCACTGTTCAAAATCCCTCTCAAAAAATTTGCCGCTTTTTTCCTGTAGTCGACCATACAATTCATTATGCAATTCTACTGTGGCCAATTTATACGCCTTAAAATTAATTTCCCCCCAAGTCGGACTCCATGGGAACATTGGCTCCAATGAAGCGTCCTCAACAACATTACTAATACCTTCTTTTCTAAAAATAAATAAACCAACATTTCTTAGATTTGGCGTAGCCAAGAAATATGGTGAATGAGTAGTTAAAAATACCTGTTTAGTTTTAGATATTTCCAGCAAAGCTTCAAGCAATTTTGTTTGTCCTTTCGGATGCAAGCAGATTTCAGGCTCATCAATAAACAAGTAAAAAGGTTTGGTTTGATTCTGCTCAGAATCATGAGCCAATTCTTCTGCATAAACTTGAAGCAATGCCAACGCAACCGAACGCTGCATTCCATTACCCTTCTCCGACATAGGAATATCAACACCATCATTGATAAATATTGAAGCATTCTTAAAGAATGAATCTATTTTTAACTCATCAAATTTAAAATAAATGTCTGCTTGGCCAAATTGCTCGGTAAAAATACGCTTAACTTTTTGTTCGACAACAGCAATCTGTTGGCGCAACTCTGATTCAGAAGAATTGAATACTCGATTAAAACTGTCTTGAAATTCTCTATATTCAGCTGAATCAATGTGAGCCTTAGCAATTTCTTTCAATAACATTCCGCAAAGTGTTGTAGAGCCAAACGCTGCCTCATCGCTAGGATTGGTATCTGCCCAAATAAAATTTGTTTCAAAAAGAGTTTTAAAAGGTGCGTCAATTCCACTAGGATTAGTATACGTTTGTGCATCGTCATCCCATAAGTCTAATTTCTTGAATGTAGCCGTATTCCGTTTAGCTCTTAACTCTTGGCTTTGATTAATTAAATTTACAAAAGAAGCCTGCTTATTTCCCGGAACAAAGCAAGAGATTGTATTTTGAATATTTCCACAAAAAGTTAACTCTACATAAGCATCATTAGGCTGCTCGCCGCTTTCTAACTTGCTTTTCACAAAATGAATCAAATCCTCCTTAATGCCATTACGCAAAAAATCAATAGCCTCAAAGATGGAGGATTTACCCGAATTATTTTCTCCAACAAAGATATTTAATCCACTACCCGCTGTTTCACCATCTGGAATCTTGAAGTTCATTTGATGGTTATCCCCAATAAAACCTTTAAAGTTGGATAAACAAAGACTTTTAATGAACATAACATTCTCCTTTTTAGTTAACTAATAGAAATAGATAAGTAAAGAGGCAATAAAAACATTTACCTTTTACTAAAATTACGAACAACTGATTCAATTCAAAACACCAATTCCTCCACCCTAAAAAACCCCACATCCTCCCAACTCAACCCCGCCACTTCATCATACAAATCCAACCCAATCAGGCTATAAAACTGTTTCCCAAACCGCTTTTCATTAACCGTTTCTATCCGCCCTGCTTTGAACAGGGCTTGCAAGGCGTTTTCGGGGATTTGTACGGTGTAATATTGAAGTTCACGCAAAATGCTGCCGATTTGGTCGGTGTGGCGCAGGCTGTCGATCAGGCGTTCGGCTTCTTGGTCGAACGGGATAATCAGCGGCTGCATATGGGTTTCGATCATGCGGAATTTTTGGGTGATGGTTTGGAAGGGGAAATCGAGGCTGTTGCCTGCCTTCTTGTGCATTTCAAGAATGCCTTTGCCATCTAACTCTTTGCCTTTTTCTTCGTAAACGCGCTGGAAATAGCGGCGGATGGCTTGTGGCGACAACAGGTCGTCCGCGTGGTGGCGAACGACTTCGCGCATGGCGGCGGAAAGCAGACCGATTTCGGACGGAGCTTTCCATTGTTCTTCGGGTTTGAATACCCAAACGAAGCTGCTTTCAGACGGCCTTTTGCCTTCGCGGTTGCAGCGTCCGGCGGCTTGGGCGATGCTGTCCAATCCGGCTTCGGCACGCATCACCAAGGGGAAATCGACATCTACGCCGGCTTCGATAAGCGATGTGGCGATCACGTGGCAGGGTTCGCCATTTTTCAGACGGCCTCTGATGGTTTCTAACACTTGGGAGCGGTGTTTGGCGCACATCAAGGTGGTGAGGTGGAAAACGCCCTCAAGCTGTTTGGCGCTGTCGTACAGGCTGCGGGCGTGGCGGCGGTTGTTGACGATAATGAGGATTTGCCTGTGCTGTGCGAGCTTTTCGAGCAAATCGGCATCGGTTTGTGTGCCGATATGTTGCACGGTGGTGCGGCGCAGCGTGTCGAACAGCTCGGTGGGATTGGGGGCAAGCTCGCGTGTGTTTTCCAAGCCTCGGTAAAAGCCGTGTTCGGCTTGAATGGCGGGCTGGGTGGCGGTACACATGACCACGGAGCAATGGTAGTTGCGCGCCAGCTCTTTAACGGCTTGCATGATGGGCAGCAAGAGTTGGAGCGGCAGCATTTGTGCTTCGTCGAGAATAATCACGCTGCCGCTGATGTTGTGCAGCTTGCGGCAGCGGGAAGAACGGTCGGCAAACAGCGACTCGAAGAACTGCACGGCGGTAGTTACGATAACGGGCATATCCCAGTTTTCGGAAGCTTGGCGCAGTTTGTCTTTGCTGTGTTGGTCTTTGAGTTTGCTGTCGTCAAATGTGCTGTGGTGCTCAAGCACGGAAGCTTCGCCCAAATCGCCAAAAGTCTTGCGGAACTCGGCGGCGTTTTGCTCGATGATGCTGGTAAAGGGAATCACATAAATCACGCGGCGCATACCGTGCTGCTTGGCATGTTCGAGAGCGAAGGCCATCGAAGTGAAGGTTTTGCCGCCGCCGGTGGGTACGGTAAGGGTAAACAGCCCCGGCGCTTGCTCCGCCTGACTCACGGCGTGGTCGAGAATGTCGCTGCGCAGGCGGTTTAGGGCGGCATTGCGCTTTTCTTCTTCTGTGTGCTGCGGCTTTTCGGCAATATGCCGTCTGAAATCGCCGATAAAGCGGTTAAAATGTTGTTGCAGTTGCAATAAATCGGGATGACCGCCGCGCTGCACGGTTTTGCCTTCCAGCCCCGCATAAAAGGCTTCGGTGTCGAGATAATCGGCATCGACCAAGCAGGAATACAGCATGCGGGTAAAAAAAGCCACGCTGAAGGACTTGGCATATTGATCTGCAGAATCGGCATCGCCAAACTTGACGCCCGGCATCGCCAATTTTTCAGGCAGTTGAATCTCTTGCCGCCATACTTCATCCGGCTCGGGAATATCGTGAATGCCTGTGCCGAACGGCACGGCCAAGCGTTGGGTTAAGGTGCGGCGGTTATCGCCCTCGCCGTCTCCGTTGGCCAAGCCTGCGTGATGGCCGGCGATGCAAAACGCCATCAATTTGCCCGACAACCCCCAACGCTCGAAAGCGATTTTTGCACCGGCGGTAGCATGGTCAACCGATGGGCCGCCATGCAGGCGGCGGTTGAATTGCGGCGTGTATTTGCCCAAATCGTGCAATTGGCCGGTATAACGCGCCATTTCCTGTGCGCCAAAAAAAGCGGCAAACCCTGCGGCCGCATTCACCCACATTGTGGGCATGGCTGCGCATGGTTTGCCAGTATTCGTAAGGTTGGTTTTCAGCGGAATGGGCGTAGTAAGTTTGGATAGTTTGATTATCCACAGACATTCTCCAATGTATTTTTTATTATTTCTGCATTAACTACCAAGTGAGAAATATATCATAACAATTGAGAAATTTGCACACCCTTTCACTGCAAAACAAAGGCCGTCTGAAAACAGCTTTCACCCGATTGGGAGCTGTTTTCAGACGGCCTCTGTTATAGGCAAAACCTAACAAATTAATGCTGCTGCCGGTAATGCTTTTTAACGATTTTCCGTACTGCGCGATACCAGCGTTTTTGGGTGCGCAATGTCGGGCGGTCGGCGGCGTAGAGCCAGTGTTCGTATTGTTTGAGCAGGCGGGTGAGTTCGGGGTTTTCGATGCCGTTGCCGTCGAGCAGTTTGTGCAGTTCGCCTGCGCTGACGGCGGGGGCGGTTTCGTCTTCTTCGCCCAGTAAGGCGGTTTTGAGTTGTGCGAAGCCTTCGTTTAGGTAATCGCGTTCGCGGTTGCGGTTGCCGAACCACCATTTCAGCAGGGGCAGCAATGCCAAGGCGATGCCCGCAGGCAGAACGAGCAGCAGGGTTTTCCAGTTGAATCCGCCCAATCTGAGCAGCTCGAAGAGGTTGTTTTGTTTGCTTTGGTCGTAATTCACCACCCATTGCTGCCAGTAAAATTGGCCGGTATCGCGCCAGCGGGCGAAGAGGCTGTGGCCGTCTGAAACCATATTGCGTTCGGCTTCGGGCAGGGCTTGGCTGATGCCGCTTTCGGCACGCACGGAGGATACGGCAGCGGTGGGGTCGACGCGCAGCCATGCTTGTTCTTGCGGCAGCCACACTTCCGCCCATGCGTGTGCGTCTTTGGAACGGATTTGCCAGAAGCCGGCTTGTTCGTTGTATTCGGCTCCTTGATAGCCGGTAACGACACGGGCAGGCAGGCCGACGGCGCGCATCATCACCACGAAACTTTGGGCATAGTGTTCGCAAAAGCCTTGCTGCGTGCGGAACATAAATTCGTCGATGCCGTTACGCCCGGGGGTGCGCGGCGGTTGCAGGGTGTAGCCGAACTTTTTGCTGCGGTAGTGATGCAGCACTTTGTCGATAAACTGGCGTTCGTTGGCAGACTGCTTGGCCAATGTGTCGGCGAGCAGGCGGGTTTGCAGGTTGCCTTCGGGCAGGCGGGTGTAGAAATCGTGTTCGTTTCGGCTGAGGGCATGCGGTAGAGTGTCGCTTAACGATGCCTGCAAGGTGATGCGGCGCAAACCTTCGAGGCTGCGGTGGGCGCGTACAATCTGCCCCATGCGTTTGGTGAGGCTGCCGTGCAGCTGGCCGACGGGGTAGTCCAAAGCGGGTAGCGCACCGTTTTGGTCGCGGATAATCATTTGATATTCAACGGTGCGCGCGGGGTTGGCTGCGCTGCGGGCTTCGTCTATATAGGTGTTGTCGAGTGCACGCCAACGCACGCCGTCAAAGTCGGCCATGATGATGGCGCGCCAATACATGTCGCTGCGCTGCGGCTTGAGGCCGTCTGAAAAGGTAATGTTCGCCACCCATTCGTCGCTCTGCACCAGATTGCTGATGCTGCCCGGCTCCATCGAGTCGGACAAACCGGTTTTGGCCTGCCCTCGCTGCGGCTGAGGAATGCGCCACAGCGGTTCGCTCAGGCGCGGCACGGCGGCAAACAGCACGGCGGCCAGCGGCAAGGTGAGCAGCAGGGCCAGGCCGGTTTGTTTGGCGGCTTCTTTCACATTCAGACCGCACAACACGGCAAAGCATACGCCCACCATCGGCAAGGCCAGCAGCAGCCACAGGCCGACGGCGAGGCTTTGGTCGAACAGCACCGACGAACCGATTAAAAACAGCATCGCCAACAGCAGCACCTGCCAATCACGGCGGGTATTGCCTTCAAAAGCCTTGAGCATCACCATCAGCAGCAGAAAAGACACCCCGCCGTCGCGCCCGATTACCGTACCGAGCTGCTGCCACACCAGCGCGCCGCCGATGACCATCAATAAAATCAATGCCGGCACGGGCAGCTTGGCAATGCCCAAACGCAGCAAAACCAAGCGCAGCAGCCACATGCCGCCGAACAACGCCATGATCACAACTGGCAGTGAAGACACCAGCGGCAGCGCAGTCCACAACAAAGCGAGAAGCACGGCGAAAGCAACAGCGCGTGGCGGCGGCTGTTTGAGAAAAGAAGGGGTAAGAATCAGCATGATGTGTTTGAACGTAATGTGAGCATTATGGATGGCGGATAGCCGGTGTTTGTATACACGGCATCCCGTATTCTATGTTGTGTATGTAATCACTTCTCTTCTAAAGAGGCCGTCTGAAAATATGTATGTGTCTTTTCAGGCGGCCTGCAAAGGTATCTCCAGTTTATTTCCATACTTTCAATGCCGGCTCGGGTGTAACCGTGTACCCTTCGCGACGCAGCAATTCGATCAAACCCTCTCGTGTCATCAAATGTGCGATACCCACGGCGATCAAGGTTTTCTGCCGTCGTGTAGCCTCTTTGATTTCCGGCAGCCACGCACGGTTGCGCACAACAATGCCGTCCTGCTCGATCCAACGGCGGATGGCGGCTTCATCTTCAGGCTTCATGCGCCCTTGCGAAAATGTTTGCGGCAGCCAGCCTTGCAATTCGCGAAAACGGCCTTCTGCATACAAACGATGTATTTTGCGTGTGTCGGCTTCACCCGCTTTTTGGTGCTTCAACATGCTTTTAACCGCTGCCAGCGCTAAATCGTCGGGCAATTTGCGGAAAAGGCGGCTGCTTTCCTGCATGCTTTCTAAGCTGCCGCGTGGTTTTCCGGCTTTTTGTGCGGTTTGGGAAAGCAGAATATCCACTCCGCTCTGATAGCTGTATTCCTCAGGTTGTAAATTCAGCGTCAGCATGACCACTGCCCACGGTTTCATAGAATCCAGCAACGGTTCCCAAACCGCCGTATGTTCCGATTTGCGGAAATATCGCGACAATGCGGCAAAATCTTTCTTACCCAGAGCGTTACGCAATGATTTCGGCGACATCATCTGCCTTGCCAGTTTTTCCGTTTCCGCTTTCATCCGGCTTTCATCCGATAGCATGTCTACTTCGGTAAGCAGCAAATCGGTTTTTCCTAACAAGGCTTGCGCCCGACTGCCCAGTTGATCGCCGCTGCGCCCGAGATGTATCGTGCCCAGCAAATAAGAATCCGGCTGCCCTGCTTTGCTGATTTTCCAAACATTGCTGCTCAATTCCGGCTGCCGCCAGTCAAGCAGTACTGCTTCACCAGCCCACGCTGGGAAAACGGCAATCCAACAACCGAAAAGGCATATACATTTGAATAAAAAATGCAGAAATTTTTTCAAAATTATCTTCCTTTTTCCGCGATAGGCTTTCAGACAGCCTCTTTGAAAACATCATCCAGACCGTCTGAAAAATCCTGATTACCACAATCCCAAGGCCGTCAGGCAGATTTCGCGCTGCCCTTTCTGAGGGGCAATCACCCGTTGCGGCAGTTCCAGCGTGTAAATCTGCCCGCGGCGTTCGGCCTCCAAAACGCGGAAACACAGCAACCCTGCCAAGCGGTCTTTAGATGTGCCGGCGGGGTAATCCAAATAAGAAATCACGGTATTGCGGACGGCGGTTTGCGGCTCTTCAAAGCGTTTATCCAGCATTTGGCCGGTTTTTGCATAGGTTTTCCAGGCCACATGCTGCAACGATGCTCCTTGCTGATGAGGCTGCAAATAAGACAAATCATCGCCGCCTTGCACGGGCGGGCGTTTGCGGTCGGTTTCACCGCCGTGCTCACGGCCGTTGGGTAACTCATGGGGAATCGGCGCGGGAAACACCACCGCATCACTCGGCCAATGCCACACACACTGCACCATGCTCATGCCGAACGGTGCAACGGCGGCGGTACGCAACGGCGGTACGCGCAAATAGCCTCGCATCAATGCAGGAATTGGCCATTGGTGCACAGAGAGGCCGTCTGAAACAATATGCCAAGGCTGCCAGAGTTTGTCGTCTGTTTTGTCTGCACGGAGAAAATCGTCTTCGCTGCACAGCCACAGCCAGCGGCGGCGGGTGTTGTTTGTGGCGGTGAGCGACAAAACTGCCGTGCCACCGGCAAACACTTCATCCGGCATGGAAACGTCTATCTGCATATCGAGCAGTTGGCGTAAATTAAGCAGCACGGCTACCGCCAAGAATCCTGCCAGCCAAAATGCGGCGGCGTAAGCCAGATTCGCCTGATAATTCAGCCCTACCAGCCACAACAGCAAAATCGTTACCAGCAGGCCGGTACCCAAACGGGTAGGACGGCAATGCAGTACAGCCAAATCTAGTGAACGTCCTATCGCTGCCGGCTGGGGCGGTTTACGCGACGGCCACATGATTGAGTAAATCCGCCAGAATCTGTGTGCTGGTCATGCCTTGCTGCACCGGCTGCAAACGGTGGTTCGCCACCGGCACCCACACGGCTTTGATGTCTTCCGGCAGCACATGCCCGCGCCCCTGCATGAACGCCCACGCTTTGGCGGCATTGACTACGGCCAAGCCTGCACGCGGACTTAAACCCAGCACAAAACGACCGGGTTGGCGTGTGGCATGTACCAAACGGTATACATAATCGGCAGCGGCTTGGGCAAATTTCACCTGCGCCGCCTGCTGCTGCCACTGTTGCAGCGTTTTCCCGTCGCACACCGCCTGTAAAGCGGGAAGCGCTTGACGGCGATCACCTTGAAAATAAAGCTGTTTTTCGGATTCAGCAATAGGATAGCCCATGCTCAGGCGCATCATGAAGCGGTCGAGTTGGGATTCGGGCAGCGGAAACGTACCCAACTGCTCGGTCGGGTTTTGCGTTGCCACCACGATAAACGGCTCGGGTAAAGCATAGGTTTTACCGTCCACCGATACCTGATGTTCCTCCATCGCTTCCAGCAAGGCGGATTGCAGCTTGGGGGATGCGCGGTTGATTTCGTCGGCCAGCAAGAGAGAGTGGAAAACGGGGCCGGGGTGAAACTCGAAGCGACCCTCGTTCGGGCGGAACACATTCACGCCGAGCAAATCCGAAGGCAGCATATCGTTGGTAAACTGCACGCGGCGGTAATCCAACCCCAACACCGCAGCCAAGCCGTGCGCCAATGTGGTTTTACCGACACCGGGCACATCTTCGAGCAGCACATGCCCGCCGGCCAGCACGGCGGCCATCAATTGTTTTAAAACGGTTTCCTTACCCAGAATCAGCGAGTTAAGCTGGTGTAATGCGTCTTGTACGGATGGATTCATGATTATATTTTCTATTAGGATTTCAGTGGTTTATCAGGCATAATCAGGCCGTCTGAAAAAGTTTTCAGACGGCCTTGCCCCTTTGGGTAGAATTTTAGCATAGGCTGTCCGAACTGCTTTGAAACACAGCCAAATAATCACTTTAGATAAAACAATTGTTGTGAAATGGTAAATAAACCAAGCACAAAAAAACATCCGACAAAAACACAAACGGCTATAAACCTGCCACCCTTACATTTTCAGACGGCCTTTAATATCCTTTAATGTTAAAATATCTATTTTACAGGCCGTCTGAAAAAACCAACCATGCAGAACATATCTCCCGAAATCCAATCCCGTGCCGCCAAAATCAAGCTGCTGATTATGGATGTAGACGGTGTACTCACCGACGGGCACATTTATATCCGCGACAATGGCGAAGAAATCAAACCTTTTCATACGCTCGACGGCCACGGCCTGAAAATGCTGCAAGCCAGCGGCGTTCAGACGGCCATTATCACTGGCCGCGATGCGCCTTCCGTCGGTATCCGCGTCAAACAGATCGGCATCAACCACTACTATAAAGGCATTCACGACAAGCGTGCTGCTTATGCCGATTTACGTGAAAAAGCCGGTGTGGAAGAGCACGAATGCGCTTTTATTGGCGACGATGTGGTCGACCTGCCCGTGATGGTGCGTTGCGGTCTGCCCGTAGCGGTGCCCGAAGCGCATTGGTTCGCCTTGCAACACGCCGCCTACGTTACCCGCAAAACTGCCGGAAAAGGGGCGGTGCGTGAGTTGTGCGATTTAATCATGCAGGCGCAAGGTACGCTTGAACCTGCTTTACAAGAGTACGTTAAATGACCAAGAAATGGCGTTACGGCTGGCTGTTCCCGCTTATCTTAGCGGTAAGCCTCGGCGGTTTGTCCGCATGGTTGGGGCGTATCAGCCAAATTGATATTGAAGAAGCTGCGCTGAATCCAAACGAGCCACAATATGCCATGCAAGGTATTGACGGCAGACGCTTCGATGAAAGCGGCCGTCTGAAAGAAAACCTGAGTGCGGAGTCGGCATGGCAGTTGCCCAAAAGCAATGATGTAACATTCAACAAACCGCAGCTATCACTTTACGGCAGCGGCAGGCTGCTTTATAACGTGAAAAGTGAAACCGCCCGCTACAACACAGACAACCGCCAAGTAATATTCCAGCAAGATGTTGTCCTAACCAAAGCCGCCGATGCCGAACGCCCCGCCGGTGTTCTGAAAACCGGTAACCTCACCGTCGACACCAACACCGAAACCGCCCGCACCGATGCTCCCGTGCATTATCAATACGGCGATTCGCACGGCACGGCGAACGGTTTGGTTTACGACCACAAAAAAGGATTCCTGAATCTGCCTTCACGAGTGAAAGCGACTATTTATGACCCGAAACATCATTAACACCGCCGCCCTTGCCGCCTTGATTGCCGCCGCACCCGCCTATGCGCTGGAGAGCGACCGCAAGCAGCCCATTCAGATCGAAGCCGATCAAGGTTCTCTTGACCAAGCCAATCAAGTAACCACCTTCAGCGGCAACGTCATCATCAAACAAGGCTCTCTGAACATACGTGCCGCAAGCGTGCGCGTATCGCGTAACGACAAAGGCGAACAGTTTATGTCTGCAAGCGGCAGCCCTGTGCGCTTCGGCCAAACACTTGACGGAGGCAAAGGCACGGTAAACGGGCAGGCCAACCAAGTGGAATTTTCATCCGCCACCGGCATCGTGAAACTGACCGGCAATGCCAAAGTACAACGCGGCGGCGACTTGGCCGAAGGAGCCAGCATCGTCTACAACACCCGCACCGAGGTTTATACCGTTAATGGCAGTAAGGGTAGCAAAGGCAAGGCCGGTAAACGTGTAACCGTTGTCATCCAACCCGGCAGCACCGGTAAAAGCAAATAACCTCGAGAGGCCGTCTGAAAACATTCTTCAGGCCGTTGAACGGATCGGACAACAGCCCGCCACCAAGATTTTTTCAGACGGTCTTTGCTTTATGTCAAATATTTACACATCATAATATAAACAATGAGTTGTATCATATTTGCCATATAAACACCGTTCAGGCCGTCTGAAAACACCTGCCTGCCTTCGAAACCGCAAACAACCTTTTCAGACGGCCTGCAAAAAGATTACAATAGTAACCATAACTCAAAGGCTATACCATGAATCACCACAGCCGCTTAAACGTACAAAACCTACAAAAGAGTTTCAAAAAGCGCCAAGTCGTCAAAAACTTTTCGCTTGATATCGAAAGCGGTGAAGTAGTTGGCCTGCTCGGGCCCAACGGAGCAGGCAAAACCACCAGTTTTTATATGATTGTCGGCTTGATTTCCGCCGATGCGGGCAGCGTAATGCTCGACGACAAAGAAATCCGCCACCTGCCGATTCACGAACGCGCTCGCTTGGGATTAGGCTATCTGCCGCAGGAAGCATCGATTTTCCGCAAAATGACGGTCGAGCAAAACATCCGCGCCATTCTGGAAATCAGCCTGAAAGACAAAAGTAAAATCGACAGCGAGCTGGAACGGCTACTTGCCGACCTGAACATCGAACGCCTGCGCAACAACCCCGCTCCGTCGCTTTCGGGAGGCGAACGCCGCCGTGTAGAAATCGCCCGTGTGCTTGCCATGCAGCCGCGCTTTATCCTGCTCGACGAACCGTTTGCCGGAGTCGATCCGATTGCCGTTATCGACATCCAAAAAATCATTGAGTTTCTGAAATCGCGCGGCATCGGCGTACTGATTACCGACCACAATGTGCGCGAAACCCTGCGCATCTGCGACCGTGCCTACATCATCAGTGAAGGGGCCGTACTCGCCTCGGGGCATCCTGAAGAACTGGTCAACAACGAACAAGTGCGGGCAGTATATCTGGGCGAAAACTTTAATTATTAACAGGCGGCAGACACACCTTACCGAACCGACACATTATGTATTACTCTCTATAAAACAATAATATGAGCCAAAATTTTGGACTAAAACTCAAACAAACCCAGCAGCTGAACCAACACCTTCAGCAGTCGTTGCGTATACTGCAAATGTCCGGGCTGGAACTTGAGCGCGAAGTAGACGACTGGTTGCAAGACAACCCTCTGCTGGAGCGCCCCGAGCCCGCCGATGATGCGGGCGATACCGAATTTTCTCAAATTTCCGCCTCTCTGCCGAGGAGCAACCAAATCGGCGGAGATGATGCCGAAGACGTATGGGCCACCATCGCCGGCGAAGACGACTTCAATGCTTTTCTGCACAAACAAGTTTGCGAACATCCCCTAAGCGAAGAAGAAGCTGCACGGATACATATCCTCATTGATTTTCTCGACGACCAAGGTTATTTCACCGACAGCTTGGGTGAGGTAATCGACCACACCCCGCTGGAATGGATGCTCAACGAAAACGATTTGCAGGAAGCACTCGATCTGCTGCAAACCTTCGATCCCGCAGGTGTAGGGGCCTCAAATTTAACCGAGTCTCTGATGCTGCAACTCTTACGCTTGCCCGCCTCTCCTGAACGCCAACTGGCTGCCAAAATCGTTCAACAGTCGCTGGACAGCCTAAGCAGAAGCCGCCAGCAAAATCTGGCCAAAGCCCGCAAAATGTTTCCTGATTCCGATATCGATACCATTCAGACGGCCTTAGACCTGATATCGAAACTCAATCCCTACCCGGCCTATGGATTTGCTTCCGCCGAGCCGACAGCCTATGTACAGCCCGATGTATGGGTGAAAGAAACCAAAACCGGCTGGACGGTCATCGGCAACGACAACGCATGGCCGAAAGTACAGCTCAATCGTGAATATTGCGACCTGTTGAAAGAAGCTGGAGAAGTCAGCCCGGAGTGGAAAGAAAAATTAAGCGAAGCGAGGCAGAAAATCGACAGCTTGGAACTGCGTAAAAGTACAGTAATCCGTTTGGCAGAGTACATTGTTGAAAAGCAGGAAGATTTTTTCGTATTCGGCGAAATCGGCCTGACACCCATGCTGCTGAAAGATGCCGCTGCCGAACTCGGGGTAGCTGAAAGCACCGTATCCCGTGCCGTCAACCATAAATATTTGTCTTGCCCGCGCGGAGTGTTTGCGTTACGCTATTTCTTCACACAGGCCGTTTGTGCTGAAGACGGCGAGGGGGTGAGCCAAAATGCGGTCAAAGCCGTAATCACTCAGTTGGTCGAGTCGGAAGACAAATTCAAACCGCATTCTGATGAAATGTTGAGTAAACTTTTGAAACAGCAAGGCATCGATATCGCCCGCCGCACCGTAGCCAAATATCGAGAATCATTGAACATTCCGTCTGCCACACAACGCAGACTATGATTAACCATTTTTCAGACTGCCTAAATCAGGCGGTTTAACTTAACCGAAGGAGTAAAGCCATGAACCTGAAAATCACCGGCCTGAATTTCGACGTAACCGAAGCCATCAAAAATCATGTCAATAGCAAGTTGGAGCGCATCAACCGTCATGCCGCCAATTTGATTTCTGTAGCCATCACCCTTTCGGTAGAAAAGCTGAACAACAAGGCTGAAGCTGATGTGCACTTGGCCGGTAAAGACCTGCATGTGGAAACTGTTGAATCCGATATGTATGCTGCGATTGATGTGCTCATGGACAAAGTTGACCGTGCCATCTTGAAACATAAAGAAAAAAGCAACGATGTGCGCGCCACTCCCAAACCGGAACCCGATACCGAATAATTTGTTTTAACAAGATTCAACACCCCGTTTTGCGGGGTGTTTTTTGTTTCTCCGTCCGGCTCTTGAAATAGCGTAGCCCGGCTAAAAACAACAGGCCGTCTGAAAAACCGGTTTTCAGACGGCCTTTGCACGGTTGCGGCTTTATTCATTTGATAAATCTGTTCATAATATCACTTATTCTATTTCAGGCCGTCTGAAAAACAATTTTCCAAAAACAATTTACGATAATAAACGAGCGGGTAAATGAAACGTACTCTTTCCTCTTTCGACCGTCTGATAGGACGGAAAATTTCCCATAAAATCAAACAGACTCAACGCCTTTCACGAAAAACGGCCGCATTCGGCTTTCTACTGGCCGGTGCGGCGCTGGTGACATTGGTGTCACTGGCATTTGCAAAAATGGCAGACTGGGCATTGGAAGAAAATGCCCGACTGGTGCAGCAATACCCGTGGTTCGCATGGGTGGTGCTGCCGCTCGGGTTGCCGCTGATTGTATGGCTCACCCGAAGGTTTGCCCCTTACACGGCAGGCAGCGGCATCCCACAAGTGTTAGCTTCCCTATCACTGCCTTTCGGTGCCCAGAAAACACGGCTTTTGCAATTACGGCAAACCATGTTGAAAATCCCCTTAACTTTTTTGGGCATGCTGGCGGGGGCCTCTATCGGACGGGAAGGGCCGTCGGTGCAAGTAGGAGCCGCAGTAATGGCAGCGTGGGGGGCATGGTGTAAAAAACACAATCTCGCCTTTAAAGGCATGCAGGAAAACGATTTGATTGCAGCAGGCGCGGCAGGTGGTTTGGCCGCGGCATTCAATGCGCCGCTGGCCGGCGTGGTGTTTGCGATTGAGGAATTGGGACGCGGCATTCTGCTGCGTTGGGAACGCCAGATTTTCATCGGTGTGTTGGCTGCAGGTTTTATCCAAGTGGCCATACAGGGCAACAACCCTTATTTTTCGGGGTTTAACGGAAGCGAATTGCCCGACATGCTGATATGGGTGCTATTGAGCGGTTTGGTATGCGGCGTGGCCGGCGGCTTGTTTGCCCGCTGCCTCTATAAAGGTACAGCGGCATTTGCGCCCGAAAAATACCGCAACTGGATACGCAATCATCCCGTTTTACTCGCTGGCACCATCGGCCTGCTGCTGGCTTTAATCGGTACGCTTTATCAAGGGCAAACTTTCGGTACGGGCTATCACGAAGCGTCTGCGGCACTGCGTGGAACACATGATGCGCCGTTCGGTGTGGCTGCGGCCAAATGGGGAGCAACCGTGTTGTCGTATTGGGCCGGCATTCCGGGCGGCATTTTCACCCCCTCTCTTACCATAGGGGCAATGATTGGACAGCATATCGCGCAAATTGCTGATGTTCAAACAGGTGTGAACGTATTGGTGCTAATCTGTATGACTGCCTTTTTGGCAGCTGCTACACAATCTCCCTTAACCGCCAGCGTGGTGGTAATGGAAATGACGGGCGGGCAGAATTTGTTGTTTTGGTTACTGATTGGTGCTATTTTCGCTTCTCAGGTATCGCGCCAATTTTCACCGAAACCGTTTTACCATGCGGCAGGAACACGCTATCGGCAACGGGTTCAAGAAGAAGCAGCCACACAGCAGGCAGATGCTGTTGATAAGGAGAAATAGATGGCAGTCAACTTACGAGAAAAAGATGCGGCGGAATTATTACCGATAGACGGTGTGCAAGTATTTGTCGGACAAGCGGGCATCAAAAAATCCGGCCACAACGACATCACACTGATGGTTTTCAACCCCGACAATACCGTCGGTGCCGTATTCACACAAAACCAATTCTGCGCCGCACCCGTGCATGTAGCCAAGCAGCACCTTTTCGATGAAGACGGCGTACGTGCGATGATTATCAACACTGGCAACGCTAACGCCGGCACCGGAATAAAAGGACGGGAGGACGCTCAAGCAGTGTGCGAAGCTGTAGCGAAACAAATCCGCTGCAAAACTTCACAAATACTGCCGTTTTCCACCGGTGTTATTCTCGAACCGCTGCCCGCACAAAAAATCATCGATGCCCTACCCCGTGTCAAACCTGCGTTTTGGAACGATGCCGCCCGTGCCATTATGACCACTGACACCGTACCAAAAGCTGCCAGTCGTGAAGGGAAAATCGGTAACCACCATATTGTACACGCCACCGGCATTGCCAAAGGAGCAGGCATGATATGCCCCAATATGGCAACCATGCTCGGCTTTATCGTATGTGATGCCAACATAGCACAACCGGTTTTACAGATGCTCACACAAGAAATCGCCGACCAATCGTTTAATGCCATCACGATAGATGGCGATACCAGCACCAATGACAGCTTTGTTATCGTCGCTACCGGCAAGTGCGGTCAGAATGAGATCGACAACATCGCTGATCCACGCTACGACCAACTTAAGACCCTGCTTGGCAGCCTCGCACTGGAGCTTGCCCAAGCCATTGTGCGCGACGGCGAAGGAGCTACCAAATTCATTACTGTTCAAGTCGAAAATGCAGGCGATCGTACTGAAGCGCGGCAAGTGGCCTATGCCATCGCCCACTCACCTTTAATTAAGACGGCCTTTTTTGCTTCCGACCCCAATCTCGGCCGATTATTGGCTGCTATCGGCTACTCAGGTCTCCCCAACTTCGACACCGAAAAAGTACGCATGTGGCTGGGTGAAGTGCTGGTCGCGGAAAACGGAGGACGGGCGGACAGCTACACCGAAGAAGCCGGCCAAATGGTAATGAATCAACCCGAAATCACTGTTCGTGTTGATTTGCAACGTGGTCGTGAACGTGCCGTTATCTATACATGCGATTTATCACATGATTATGTATCGATTAACGCAGATTACCGCAGTTGAATTACACCTTCTAAAAAGGCCGTCTAAAAAAGTTTTCAGACGGCCTGAGTATTAAAATTGAGGTACTTATACTTTCATACCTAAACAGGTGTTATAGAAATAAACTTATTTTTGATACAAAACGACAAGCTGCAAACAGTACAAGTAGTACGGAACCAATTTTGTTGCCCAGCGGCTCATAAGATCGTTCTCTTTGAGCTAAGGCTCAGCAACGCCGTAACAAGTTAAGTTTATTTGCTATATTTTTTTAAGGAATGATTTTATAAATTATCAAACATTATAGTGCTTCTTGATACTTTACGGCATTTGGGCAATCTCCTCCCCTAAGAAAGGATCTCTATACAAAAGAGAAAATGTACATGTCGCTGCTATTTCCGACATCAATCCCTACAAGCCTGCTAATAAAACAGCCGAAACGCTTTTTAGCATTTCGGCTGTTTTATTAGCAGGCTTGTAAAAATTCAATCCGCTTAATGTTCACGCAAAATCTTACGAATCGCAGCCAACTGGCGGCGGCTTACTGCAAGCGGTTTATCCACATCCAGCACCCGCGCGCCCCAAGTTGCATTGCTCTCATCTTCGTCTCCGCCATCCAAACGAATCAAACAGTCTAAAGTATGGCGGAACACCAAAGCATTACGATGGATGCGGATAATTTTATCCCCCAACAGCTCTTCCCAATAAACCAAAGTTTTAGGTAATTCATAACTTTGGCCGTCTCCCGTGAATAGAAATACCGTTTTATGTTCAGCCAAGAGATAACGCACCTGCTGCCATGGAATCTCTACCATACGGTTACGGTTAAACACCTTAAAGTGTGTAAAATCATCAGCCTTTTCTTTATGTTTTTCATTCAACCGCTCCAAAGCAGTTTGCAGCCGCGATACTTTAATGGGCTTTAATAAATAATCGGCCGCAGCCAACTCAAATGCACGTAAAGCATGCTCTTCATAAGCAGTCGTGAAAATGACATCCGGCTGCTTTTTGGCAATGCGTTTAATTCGCTCAACCAAATCCAATCCGGTAATTTCCGGCAGACCAATATCAGCAAATACAATATCTACTTCATGCACACTCAGCCAATCCAAAGCCGGCTGCGCATGATGGAATATTTTTAATAATACGACGTTGCACTCTTCCAGCAGAACCCGCAAACGCTCTGCTGCCAACACTTCGTCTTCAACAATAATGGCACTCAGCATATCTTGTCAGTCTGTTGGTTGTTATTAGCCGTATCGTATCCTGAACAATTACTTATATCAATATTAAGCCATGAAAAAGTAAGGAGAAACAAAACGGATGCCAATAAATTATTATTATAATTTGCTACTTTTTGGGTTTTTAATTTCCAGAAAAGATATATTTTTAAAATTAAAAACTAAATATACTAAAAATTAATCTTAAAAAAATTAAGAGAATAATAATATAAAAAATATGACAAATGTAATTTAAATTATAATTTTGTAAGATTAATACAACGTATGTTTATTTTTGAAAAAAATAAGCACCCACTAATGATGGATGCTTTATTTTATATTTTGGTTGCGGGGGCAGGATTCGAACCTACGACCTTCGGGTTATGAGCCCGACGAGCTACCATGCTGCTCCACCCCGCGTCAGAAGATTAAACTATACAGATTGATTTACATCTTGTCAATCATTTTTCCCAAATAAACCCTCTGCATAAGAATCAGCTCTATCTCCTCTACTATTCTTGCTTTTACGTAGTGCTTACATCTATCAACAGATACACCGAATTATGATATAACTCCAAAACCATACATAACATAAAATATTTATCTCATCTTTTTATTTTCCTAACTCTCATGTCCCGTATCGTTATTGCCTCCATACTAGCACTATTATCACTCGGCTTTTTAGCCGTGATGGTCATTGCTCCTCTTATTGCGCTGGCTACCTATGAAAATGAGAGTTTGGCATGGGCGGTACTGCAAGATGACTATATTCAAATAAAGATTGGCTGGACAACACTCCAAGCCGCCATTACCTGCATTTCTACCCTTATCCTCGGCGTGCCGATAGCTTGGGTATTAGCCCGTGTCGATTTCCGTGGAAGGCTCTGGATTCTCCGTTTAATAATGCTACCATTCGTGATGCCCACATTAGTTGCGGGTATCGGAGTATTAGCATTATTCGGCCCTCATGGGCTATTATGGCCCGGCTGGGAAGATTCTCCATATTTACTGCTCTACGGCAATATTTTCTTCAATCTCCCCGTATTAATACGTTCGGCGTATCAAGGTTTTCTACAGGTTCCTGCTACTCGTTTGTACACGGCACAAACGCTGGGAGCAGGAACATGGCAACGTTTTTGCCATATCGACTTGCCTGTATTGAAACCTTGGCTGGCAGGAGGACTGTGCCTGGTATTTTTGTATTGTTTTTCGGGCTTTGGCTTAGCCTTGCTGCTTGGCGGCAGCCACTATACTACTATCGAAGTAGAAATCTACCAATTGGTTGCATACGAACTGGATATGGCACAAGCGGCCGTTTTAGTATGGATAGTACTAGCAATTAATGCTCTGGCAGGATTTCTATATGCATACCTTAGCCGTCGCACCGCTTCCGATAAAAACATTTATCCCCTCTCTCCCAAACCGGCTCAAACCTATATAGAAAAAATCTTATTGACGGTTGCCTTAGTATTACTATTCGCTTGCTGTGGGCTACCACTGATTGCCATATTGTTACAAGCTGCACGGGCTGGTAACTCATGGGGTGTTTTACTGGAAATCGACACCTTGCTCGCAGTTTGGAACACCTTGCGGTTTACATTTTTTGCCATGCTGATTGCACTCTTACTCGGTATTCTACACACCTGCCTTGCCCGTTTAGTTCCTTGGGTTCGCAGCCTGACATTTTTACCATTTATGGTCTCACCGATCTGTATTGCTTTCGGTGTCTTACTACTCTATCCGGAATGGACAGCTTCGTTACCGCTACTTATTTCTACTTATGCCTTACTTGCATATCCTTTTATTGCTAAAGATTTAATTTCAGCATGGGATGCGTTACCGCAGAGTTATACGTCAGCCGCCAGAAGCATAGGAGCAACACCTTTTCAGACGGCCTTATACGTAACCATTCCATTATTACTTCCTGCTTTACGTCGCGGCCTTACCCTAGCCGCAGCAACCTGCGTTGGTGAATTTGCCGCCACTCTATTTCTATCTCGCCCTGAATGGCAAACACTTACCACCTTGATTTACCGCCATCTCAGCACAGCAGGCTCTGATAATCACGACAGAGCAATGGTTCTAACCGTTTCCTTAATGATTTTGGCATTATCCGTGTTTATGTTATTAGATAACGCGGATAGAACAAACAAGGTATCCACAAAAATCATTTGATTTCAATATTCTTCTTTTCAGATGGCCTCTGATAGGCCAACCGTAAAGGAATTATTACTATGCTCGAATTGAAAAATATCCATAAACAGTTTGGTAACAAGACCGTTTCCGACAATATCAACTTATCTATAGAAAACGGTAAGATTCTTGCAATCCTTGGCCCATCAGGCTGTGGTAAATCAACTCTACTTAATATTGCTGCAGGCCTTGTGCAGCCGGATAGAGGTGAAATATGGATAAATAGACAAAACCATACTTTTACACCGCCAGAAAAACGAAATATCGCTATGGTTTTTCAAGATTATGCCCTTCTACCTCATCTTAACACTTTGGATAACGTTACTTTTGGTTTAAAAATGAGGGGTATAAATGCTCAGGAAGCAAAAAAACGTGCCGAAGCGGCATTGGAAGAAGTAGGTTTATCTGGGGAAAATATACGGAATATTAATAATCTATCCGGAGGAGAACAACAGCGCGTCTCCCTCGCTCGCGCCCTAGTCACAGAACCAAAGCTCCTTCTACTGGATGAACCATTTTCAAGCCTCGATACAGGATTAAGGCAACAATTACGACAACAAACCTCACAACATATACAAAGGCACAATATTCCTGCCATATTGGTCACACACGATCCGAAGGAAGCTTTTGATATAGCCGACCATTTAGCCTTAATGCAGGGAGGACGTATCGTTCAGTACGGCACATCTAACGAATTACTCACTGCACCCACTAATGCTTGGTCCGCCCGCTTAATCGGGGCAATTAACGTTAAGGAAACATACTATATCCCTCAACAGGCGTTGCATTTTCAACATTCTCAAGGTGCTCTTTCCCGCATTCTTCATATTTTTCGACAACCCGAATACTGTCGCTTTACCTTACTTCATCCTGAACATGGGGAAATCATATTAAATTTGACTTGGGAGTTCGCTATGCAATATAACTTACAAATAAATGATGAGCTAAATCTATTAATTGACGAAGATAAAATAATATATTTTAAATAATAATATTACTATTTTTATCCTCTCCAAATCTCAAATAAATTATCCTAAATCATTGATTTTAAAAAAACATCAAAAGCATCTATTTAATCAACTGAGTATTGGTCTATTTAAACATTCCCTATCGGCGTACTTATCTATTATGAAATCCACTAAACTTTAAATCACAATGTAGCTTATACATAACTAATATTTTTTAAAGTTTTAACTGATAAAAAATACTTTACCCTTACATACAAAATCAAACAAAAAATAAGCTAATAATTTTCAACCTCTTAAAGAGATATAAGGAAACTTATATAATTATTATTGGCAAACTTAATTCTTGTTTCCTCTCTTCTACAAAAATACTATGTCTACTCGGAAAATTCATACCAACAGAGAAATAAATATTTTAAATATTCGTAATTTCTACCATTATTAACTGAATTAAAACCAATTAAAAAAATGTATTTATGAGACAAGGCCGTCTGAAATTTATTTTCAGACGGCCTTTTCAAGATATAAACATATCCGTGTAACAAACTACTCCAACACCTCACTTAAACTTATTTTTCAGCAGCAGATTCAGCTTTTTCAACAAGTTCAACTAGAGCTAATGGAGCATTATCACCTTTACGGAAGCCATATTTTAAAATACGTACATAGCCACCGTTACGAGCTGCAAAACGCGGACCTAATTCGTCAAACAATTTCACAACAACTTCACGATCACGAGTGCGGTTAAACGCCAAGCGACGATTTGCCAAAGAAGGCTTTTTACCTAAGGTAATCAACGGTTCCACAACGCGACGCAGTTCTTTAGCCTTAGGCAGAGTAGTTACGATAGTTTCATGGCTTAGCAAAGAATTCGCCATATTACGTAACATTGCAGCACGATGGCTGCTTGTACGGTTCAATTTACGATTACCATTACGATGACGCATGTCATAATCCTTTAATGTTCAAACTTACGGCTTTTCTAAGCCCACCGGTGGCCAAGCTTCCAATTTCGACCCTAATGTTAATCCTTTAGAGGCCAATACTTCTTTAATTTCATTCAAAGATTTACGGCCTAAATTAGGAGTCTTTAAAAGCTCAGTTTCAGTACGCTGAATTAAATCGCCAATATAATAAATATCTTCAGCTTTAAGGCAATTAGCTGAACGCACAGTCAATTCCAAATCATCCACTGGACGAAGCAAGATCGGATCAATAGGAGGTGCTTTCTCTTCAATTTCCTCAACTGGTGTGCCTTGCAAATCAGCAAAAATGGACATTTGGTCAATCAAAATACGTGCAGCACTGCGAACAGCTTCCTCTGGTTCAATGGAGCCATCTGTTTCAATATCTAAAACAAGACGATCCAAGTCCGTTCGCTGCTCTACACGTGCAGGCTCAACCTCAAAGCTCACTCGATTAATGGGCGAAAAGCTCGCATCCAACTGAATTGCACCAATCTGTTTGTTTTCATCTCGCATCACGCGACGGCCAGAAACAGACTGATAGCCACGACCTTGTTCAACTTTAATTTCCATCTCAATCTGACCATCATCAGAAAGATGGCAAATTACATGTTCAGGGTTAATAATTTCCACATCGTGTGGCAAGCTAATATCACTAGCCAACACAGGACCTGACCCTGATTTTCTCAACGTTAATTGAACCTGATTCCGACCATGCAATTTAAATACTACCCCTTTAATGTTCAAGAGAATATCAACAACATCCTCTTGAACACCATCTACAGTGGAATATTCATGCAATACACCGGTAATAGCGACTTCAGTAGGTGCAAAACCATTCATGGATGACAGTAAGATACGACGCAAAGCATTACCAAGAGTATGACCGAAACCACGTTCAAATGGTTGCATAGATACTTTGGCACGAGTAGCCGAGAGTGTATCCACATCAATTTGACGAGGTTTCAAAAATTCGGAAGTGCTATTTTGCATTTAACTGTCCCTCACTGAGCTAGTATTATTTAGAGTAAAACTCTACCACCAGCTGTTCATTAATATCGCCAGTCAATTCTGAACGATCAGGCATATTTTTAAATATACCTTCCATTTTGTTTACATCAACTGAAACCCAGCCAGGTAAACCAATTTGTGTTGCTAGTCCCAATGCTTCTTGAATTCGGACTTGTTTTTTTGCCTTCTCACGAACGCTTACAATGTCGCCCGCTTTAACTTGATAAGAAGGAATATTTACTACTTGACCATTCACAACAATTGCTTTGTGAGATACCAATTGACGTGCCTCTGCACGAGTAGAACCAAATCCCATTCTATATACTACATTATCCAAACGAGATTCCAAAAGTTGCAATAGCAATTCACCTGTAGAACCTTTTCTACGCGCTGCTTCAGCGAAATAACGACGAAATTGACGCTCTAAAACACCATAAATACGACGAATTTTCTGTTTTTCTCGCAACTGCAAACCATAGTCTGATAATCGGGGCTTTTTAGAACCATGCTGACCAGGAGCAGAATCCATTTTACATTTTGATTCCAAAGAGCGGCGTGCACTCTTTAAAAATAAATCTGTACCTTCACGACGTGCCAATTTACATTTTGGGCCAATATAACGTGCCATATCTTAAATCACTCCAAATATTAAATACGACGTTTCTTAGGTGGACGGCAACCGTTATGAGGCAACGGGGTAACGTCGGTAATACTAGTAATTTTGAATCCAAGAGCATTAAGCGCACGTACAGAAGATTCACGACCTGGACCTGGGCCTTTAATACGAACCTCTAAATTTTTAACGCCATACTCTTGGGCAACTTTACCAGCGGCTTCCGCTGCTACTTGAGCAGCAAAAGGTGTACTTTTACGAGAACCTTTAAAACCAGCACCGCCAGAGGTAGCCCAAGATAATGCATTGCCTTGACGATCGGTAATAGTTATGATGGTATTATTAAAAGATGCATGCACATGCACAATACCTTCACTCACGGTTTTACGTACTTTTTTGCGTACACGTGAAGCTGTGTTTGCTTTAGCCATTAATCAAATCCTTAAAAATTATTTTTTACCGGCGATTGCTTTGCGCGGACCCTTACGAGTACGTGCATTAGTGCGAGTACGCTGACCACGACAAGGTAATCCACGACGATGTCTAAAACCGCGATAGCAGCCCATATCCATCAAACGTTTAATACTCATTGTTACTTCACGACGTAAATCGCCTTCTACTTCATAATTAGAAACTTGTTCACGCAAAGCTTCTAACTGAGACTCGTCTAAATCTTTTACTTTGATACTTGGCGCAATATTTGCAGCCTCACAAATTAATCTAGCACGAGTAGAACCAATACCGTAAATAGCTTGTAAACCAATTACGATATGGGCATTATTAGGGATATTTACCCCTGCAATACGAGCCATATTTTTTCCTTTACGGGCAAAATTTCGTCACTATACCACAAAATCAAATCTAAATAAAATACAAACTACCCTTGACGTTGCTTATGACGAGGATCAGTACAAATTACACGAACTACACGATTACGACGAATAATTTTGCAGTTACGGCAAATTTTCTTTACAGAAGGTTGCACACGCACTTTATTTCCTTTCTTAATTTATCTTGCTCGAAACACAATGCGTGCACGAGTCAAATCATACGGAGTTAGCTCAACAGTTACCTTATCTCCAGGAGAAATACGAATATAATGCATTCGCATTTTCCCTGAAATATGCCCTAAAACAACATGGTCATTTTCAAGCTTTACTTTAAAGGTTGCATTTGGCAAGGTTTCAAGAATCTCTCCCTGCATCTGTATGGTATCTTCTTTAGCCATAATTTTTTACTTACGTGATAATGATTTCATATCAGGTTGCTTAATTAAATGTTCATACTGCTGAGTCATCCGATATGATGCAATTTGAGTACTAAAATCCATAGTAACAACTACAATAATGAGCAAAGAAGTGCCTCCTAAATAAAAAGGAACATTCAATGCAGTAGTCAAAAACTCTGGAATTAAACAGATAATAGTAATATATAAAGCTCCAAAAAAAGTTAACCTTAATACTACTTTTTCCAAATACCTAGATGTTTGCCCTCCTGGTCTTATACCAGGTACAAATGCACCACTTTTTTTTAAGTTTTCTGCCATTTCTTTAGGACTAAATACTAGAGCTGTATAAAAATAACAGAAAAATATAATAGAAGTTGCAAATAATAAAATATAAATAGGCTGACCATGCTGTAATAAACCAGAAACCTTATGCAACCAACTATCTATATCCCCAGAACCAAACCAACTCAATAATGTAGATGGGAATAAAATAATGCTAGAAGCAAAAATAGGAGGAATTACCCCTGCCATATTTAACTTAAAAGGCATGTGAGTGTTTTGTCCATGAACCACTCTATGCCCTAATTGACGCTTAGCATAATGAATTGGTATTTTGCGTTGAGCACTTTCAAAATATACAACAACATAAACGAGTAATAATGCCCCTAGCACTATTGAAATAGCTGTAAGCATACTCATAGAACCCTGACTGATTAATGTCAGTAACTGAGCAATTCCAGACGGAATACCAGCCGCGATACCTGCAGTAATGATTAAAGAAATGCCATTACCCACCCCACGCTCAGTCATCTGCTCACCCAGCCACATCAAAAACATGGTGCCAGTTACCAAACAAACTACTGTTGAAATATAAAACTCTAATTGAGCAACAACCACAATATTTTGTTGATAAACAAAAGTGGCAACACCAAAGCTTTGGAGAATAGCTAATAAAACCGTACCGTAACGGGTATATTTCGTAATAATTTTTCGTCCAGCTTCACCTTCCTTCTTTAAGGCTTTTAAAGAAGGAAGAATTTCTGAGGCCAATTGAACAATAATTGATGCTGAAATATAAGGCATAATACCAATAGCAAATATACTAAAGCGCTCCAGCGATCCTCCAGAAAAAATATTCAGTATGCCTAGAATACCACTACTGGCGCTTTCATATAGTTTAGCCAAAGCAATTGCATCAACACCTGGTACAGGAATATGTGCACCAATACGAAAAACAATTAATGCACCCAACAAAAACAGCAAACGCTTTCTTAAGTCACCCAATTTTGTCAGTCCTGATAAAGATTGTTGATTAGCCACTTTAATTCAAGCCTTATTCTTCTATTTTTCCACCTGCAACTTCGATAGCAGCTCTAGCACCTTTGGTAGCTTTTATACCCTTTAAAATAATTGCCTTTTCAATAGAGCCAGAAGCAATTACTTTAACATTCAGTACATTAGCACCCACCAACTCTAATTGTTTCAAGACCAATAGGTCAATCTCATTCACAGCAACTAAAGCCAGTTCACTTAAACGAACCTCTACGTTGTTAGCAGACGACAATGATTTAAAACCTCGCTTAGGAAGACGACGTTGCAAAGGCATTTGTCCTCCTTCGAAACCTACTTTATGGAACCCACCTGAACGGCTTTTTTGTCCTTTATGACCACGACCACCTGTTTTACCTAAACCACTGCCAATACCACGGCCTATACGACGTTTGATATGTGTAGCACCCTCAGCAGGCTGAATAGTATTCAAATACATTTTATACCTCCACTCTCAAAAGGTAGCTGATTTTATTAATCATGCCTCGATTTTGAGGAGTATCCAATACTTCTACCGTATGCTCACGGTAACGTAAACCCAAACCACGAGCACAAGCTCGATGGGATTGAAGAGTACCAATTAAACTCTTAGCTAAGGTTACTTTAATTTTCTTCTGCTCAGTCATTGTTGACTCCCAAAATATCTTCAACCGTCAAACCGCGTTTAGCAGCAATATCGGACGGAGTATATAATTTTGCTAATCCATCCAAAGTAGCACGCACAATATTGTATGGATTAGTAGATCCGTGAACTTTTGCAGATATATTATGAATACCCATTGCATCAAACACTAAACGCATTGGACCACCTGCTTTTACGCCGCTACCTTCTTTTGCTGGTTGCATAAATACGCGAGTAGCACCATGACGACCAATTACTTCATGATGAATAGTACCTTTTTTTAATGGTACTTTAATCATAGATCGACGAGCTTGATCCATTGCCTTTTGCACTGCAACAGGAACTTCTTTGGATTTCCCCTTGCCCATACCAATACGGCCATCACCATCACCAACCACAGTCAAAGCAGAAAAAGCCATAATACGACCACCTTTAACTACTTTTGTTACACGATTAACAGCAACCATTTTTTCAATAAAGCCATCACCGCGTTCTTCAATTTCATGTTTTGCCATCTGAAGTCTCCGAAATTTTTAGAAGCTTAAACCATTTTCACGTGCAGCTTCGGCCAAAGCTTTCACACGACCATGATATTGAAAACCAGAACGATCGAAAGCAACTTTTTCTATACCGACAGCCTTTGCCTTTTCAGCAATACGCTTACCTACTACAGCAGCAGCTTCAACATTACTACTTGATTTCAAATTATTACGAACCTCTGCTTCCAAAGTAGAGGCTTGTGCCAAAATTTGATTGCCTTCCGCATTAATAACCTGAGCATAAATATGGTTATTTGAACGGAATACACACAATCTAACCATTTTTAAATCCGCAATACGTGCACGAGTTTTACGAGCACGACGAAGTCGGGTTATATGTTTATCCATGAGTAAACCTCAATTATTTTTTCTTAGTTTCTTTCATTACTACTACTTCGCCCACATAACGAACGCCTTTACCTTTATAAGGTTCTGGTGAACGGAAAGAACGGATTTCAGCAGCAACTTGACCAATAACTTGTTTATCAGCACCTGTCAAAATAATTTCTGTTTGACTAGGTGTCTGAACGGAGATGCCTTCAGGCATTTCATAGACAATCGGATGAGAAAAACCCAAAGATAAGTTCAATATTTTACCTTGAGCCTGAGCACGATAACCAACACCAATTAACTGCAGCTTCTTCTCAAAACCCTCAGCAACACCTTTAACCATATTATTAACTAATGCACGCACAGTACCAGACATAGCACTAGCATACTTAGTATTATTTCTTACAGTAAAAGTCAATTGGTTATCATTTAATTCAATAACCACATCAGATGTCAATGGAAGTGATAACTCACCATTTTTACCTTTGACAGTCAACAAATCTGTTCCAAATTTAACTTCAACCCCAGCAGGAACAGTCACTGGATTCTTAGCTACGCGTGACATAATATTCTCCACTAGGAAACAATGCATAATAACTCACCACCCACTCCTTCAGAGCGAGCTTTACGATCAGTCATTACACCTTTAGAAGTACTCACTATTGCAATACCCAGCCCATTCATTACACTAGGAATTTCACTTGAAGCTTTATAAATACGCAAACCAGGTCGAGAAACACGCTTAATTTGCTCAATTACCGGGCGCCCTGCGTAATATTTTAATTGAACTTCTAATAGAGGTTTCACATCAGTGGAAACTGCAAAATCTTCGATATAACCCTCTTCCTTCAAAACTTTTGCAATTGCACACTTCAATTTAGAAGAAGGCATAACAACGGAAACTTTATTTGCACGTTGCGCATTTCGGATACGAGTCAACATATCGGAAATAGGATCATGCATACTCATAATTATTACTCCTATTACCAGCTAGCTTTAACAACACCTGGAATTTCACCACGCATAGCAATTTCACGGATTTTAGTACGACCCAAACCGAATTTACGGAAAGTGCCACGGGGACGACCAGTCAATGCACAACGACGACGTTGACGAACTGGAGCAGCATTACGAGGAATCGCTTGAAGTTTTAAACGCGCCTCAAAACGTTCCTCATCTGAAGAATTTGTATCATTGATAACAGCAAAAATGGCCTCACGTTTAACGGCATATTTTTTCGCTAATGCAATGCGTTTCAATTCGCGATTAATAAGTGCTTTTTTAGCCATGATTATCCTTTAAACGGAAATTTGAACAATGATAATAATGCTTTTGCTTCTTCATCTGTTTTAGCAGTAGTAGTGATCGTAATATTTAAACCACGCAAAATGTCAATTTTATCATATTCAATTTCTGGAAAAATTATTTGTTCGCGAACGCCCATATTGTAATTACCACGACCATCAAATGATTTACCACTTACACCACGAAAATCACGAACTCGAGGCAACGCAATAGTAACCAATCTATCCAAAAATTCGAACATTTGATTGCGACGTAAAGTCACTTTACAACCTACTGGATAGTTATCACGAATTTTAAAACCTGCAATCGATTTACGAGCCACTGTTACAACAGGTTTTTGACCTGCAATTTTTTCCAAATCTGCAACTGCATGCTCCATTACTTTTTTATCAGCAACAGCCTCACCAACACCCATATTCAAGGTAATTTTTTCAATCCGAGGCACTTCCATAATTGACTTATAACCAAACTGTTTCATTAACTCAGGAACCACAGTATCGTTATAAAACTGTCTCAAACGAGCCATACTACCTCCCTATACACCAATAACAGAGCCGTTAGATTTAAAAAAGCGAACACGTTTTACTTTGCCTTCACTTTCTACCAACTTAATACCCACACGGTCTGCTTTATTTGTTTCAGGATTAAGAATAGCCACATTTGAAATAGCCAAAGGCATATTTTTTACAATGATACCACCCTCAACACCACGCAAAGGATTAGGTTTTTGATGGCGTTTTACAGTATTCACGCCTTCTACGATAACCTTATCACCCAAAACTCTTAAAATCTGACCCTGCTTACCCTTATCTTTACCGGCAATAACTACTACTTGATCGCCTTTAATAATTTTGTTCATCGCCGTTATATCCTTATAAAACCTCAGGTGCTAATGAAACAATCTTCATAAAGCGCTCTGTACGCAACTCACGAGTAACCGGACCAAAAATACGAGTCCCCAAAGGTTCAAGTTTGTTATTTAATAACACTGCCGCATTATTATCAAACTTAATCAATGCACCATCAGGCCGACGAACACCTTTAGCGGTACGCACCACAACAGCGTTATATACATCGCCTTTTTTTACACGACCACGAGGAGCCGCATCTTTAACTGCAACTTTAATAATGTCGCCAACCGAAGCATAGCGACGCTTAGATCCGCCTAAAACTTTGATACACATCACACGACGGGCACCAGAGTTATCAGCCACATCTAAGATGGTCTGCATCTGAATCATGTTATTACCTTTAAATAAACCAACTTAATTTACCCTTTTCAGAGATGACCTACAATAATTTTCAATTATTGCAAACCAATTCTGAAACCTACAATAAGGTTCTAGCAAACCAGTCTTGGATCCCGAAGGGAAGAAACTTTCAAAGAGAAATTGAAAGATAAGAAACGAAGTTTACATGCAAATCCTCTTTGCTGCAAGACTTCGTTTCTTTAATAAGCAACTATACTGTACCAAAATTTAAACAGTACGTGCTTTTTCCACCAACTCTCTTACTACCCAAGATTTGGTTTTTGACAATGGCCGAGTTTCTGCGATAACTACCACATCACCAGCACCATATTGATTTTGCTCATCATGAGCATGGATTTTAGTCGAACGACGGATGATTTTACCATAAAGCGGATGTTTAACTTTGCGTTCTACTAAAACAGTTACTGTTTTATCCATTTTGTCGCCAATAACTTTGCCTTGCAAAGTACGAACATTTTTTACTTCGCTCATTACTTGGCACCCTTTTCAGTTAGAATGGTCTTAATACGAGCAATATCACGACGTACACGTTTCAACTCGCTAGATTTACCTAATTGACCAGTAGCATTTTGCATGCGTAGGCCAAATTGAGTTTTCAACAAATTAAGCAAATCTGCATTTAATTGCTCAATAGATTTGTCTTTTAATTCATTCGCTTTCATTATTGACCTACCTGTCTTACTACAAATACCGTGGGAATAGGCAGTTTAGCAGATGCAAGTTCAAATGCTTCACGAGCCAAAGTCTCAGGAACTCCATCCATTTCATACAACATTTTACCCGGTTGAATTTCGGCAACGTAGTATTCAGGAGAACCCTTACCGCCACCCATACGAACTTCTGCAGGCTTAGATGTAATCGGTTTATCAGGGAATACTCGAATCCAAATGCGGCCACCACGTTTAATATGACGAGTCATTGTACGACGTGCTGCTTCAATTTGACGCGCTGTCAAGCGACCACGACCAACGGCTTTTAGCCCAAACTCACCAAAACTAACTTTATTGCCACGTGTAGCAATTCCTGTATTACGTCCTTTGTGCTGTTTACGGTATTTAAGTCTAGTTGGCTGCAGCATGACGACCACCTGCCTTTCTCTGTTTCTTTTCTTGTTCGGATTTTACTTGTGAAGTTTTTTCATTTCCCTCACCTGTGTAAACCCAAACTTTCAGACCTAAAACACCATAAGTTGTATGTGCCTCACTAGTAGCATAATCAACATTAGCACGCAATGTATGCAGGGGAACACGGCCCTCACGATACCATTCACTACGAGCAATATCAGCACCATTCAAACGACCTGAAGTCATGATTTTGATACCTTTTGCACCAACACGCATCGCATTTTGCATTGCACGTTTCATAGCGCGGCGGAACATAACGCGTTTTTCCAACTGAGATGCAATGCCATCAGCAATAATTTGCGCATCCAGCTCAGGCTTACGAATTTCTTCAATATTAACATGAACAGGAACCCCCATCAGAGCTTGCAAGTCACGTTTTAATATTTCGATATCTTCTCCTTTTTTACCAATCACAACCCCTGGTCGAGCCGAGTGAATGGTAATGCGCGCAGATTTGGCAGGGCGTTCTATAACCACTCGACCTACAGAAGCATTTGCCAACCGTTTACGCAAATAGTTACGAACATCAATATCTTGTTTCAATACAGTCGAAAATTCGTTGCTTTTAGCAAACCATTTTGAAGACCAGTCTTTAGTTACCGCCAAGCGAAAGCCGGTAGGATTAATTTTTTGTCCCATAGCTTTTCCTTAATTACCTACTGTCACATTAATGTGGCAAGTTTGTTTTTCAATGCGGTTACCACGACCTTTGGCACGAGCTTGAAAACGCTTCAAACTTGGACCTTTGTCAACAAAAATGGTCACCACTTTCAACTCGTCAATATCAGCACCTTCGTTATGCTCTGCATTTGCTATTGCAGATTCCAGCACTTTCTTAACAAGCTCAGCGCCTTTTTTAGGGCTAAATGCCAAGATATTCAAAGCTTGGGCAACGCCTTTACCACGAATCAAATCTGCCACTAAGCGAGCCTTTTGTGCAGAGATACGGGCATTTTTATGTTGTGCACTTACTCTCATGATTCACCTTATTTCTTTTTAGCCTTTTTATCAGCCAAATGGCCTTTAAAGGTACGGGTCAATGAGAACTCACCCAATTTATGACCAACCATATTATCACTGATAAAAACAGGAACATGAGTACGTCCATTATGAACAGCGATGGTTAAACCGATAAAATCAGGCAAAATAGTAGAACGACGCGACCAAGTTTTAATCGGACGCTTATCATTACTTGCACGAGCCACATCTACTTTTTTCAGCAAATGCAGGTCTACATATGGACCTTTTTTTAATGAACGAGCCATATTAATTAACCTTTATTTGAGTAACGGCGGCGAACAATCATATTGTCCGTGCGTTTATTGTTACGAGTACGGTAGCCTTTAGAAGGTGTACCCCATGGGCTAACAGGTTCGCGAGCTTCACCAGTACGTCCTTCACCACCACCATGCGGGTGATCTACAGGATTCATTACAACACCTCGAACAGTCGGGCGAATACCACGCCAGCGGTTTGCACCAGCCTTACCAATTTTCTTCAGACTTTGCTCTTCATTACCAACTTCACCAATGGTGGCACGACAGTCAACATGAATCTTACGAACTTCACCTGAGCGTAAACGCACTTGGGCGTAGATTCCTTCTTTAGCCAACAATACCGCAGATGCACCGGCAGAACGGGCAATTTGAGCACCCTTGCCAGGCTTCATCTCAATGCAATGAATCGTAGTACCAACAGGAATATTACGAATCGGAAGAGTATTACCTACTTTAATTGCAGATTCAGCTCCGGAAACCAATACCGTACCGGCTTTAATACCACGCGGAGCAATGATGTAACGGCGTTCACCATCCGCGTAGCATAACAACGCGATATGCGCAGTACGGTTTGGATCGTATTCGATGCGCTCTACTTTAGCAGGGATACCGTCTTTATTACGTTTGAAGTCTACGATACGATAATGATGTTTATGCCCACCGCCTTTGTGACGGGTAGTAATATGACCATTATTATTGCGACCAGCAGTAGAATTTTTCTTTTCCAGCAGTGCAGTGTACGGAGCACCTTTATGCAAACCTTCAGTGGTTACACGAACCATGCCGCGGCGACCAGCAGAGGTTGGCTTCATTTTTACAATAGCCATGTCACTTATTCCTTATCTGCAGCTGCAGCAGCGGCTTCCAAATCTAATTCTTGCCCGGCAGCCAAGCTTACATAAGCTTTTTTAACATCACTGCGGCGACCGATGGTACGACCGAAACGTTTGGTTTTACCTTTAGTGGTAACAGTAGTTACAGAAGCAACTTCTACACCAAACAAAAACTCCACAGCAGCCTTAATTTCCTGTTTAGTTGCATTAGGCAATACTTTAAAAGTCATCTGATTGCGTTTTTCTGCCAACAGATTACTTTTCTCAGAGACAACAGGAGCCAAAATCACTTGTGTTAAACGTTGTTGATTCATACCCATTGCTCCTCTAACTGCGCTACCGCTTCTTTAGTGATGACTACTTTTTTATAACGCAGCAAGCTATATGGATCAATTTGCTGAGCTTCCAAAACTAGCACATTAGGCAGGTTGCGCGAAGCCAAATAAACATTTTCATCTAACTGCTTAGTTACAAACAAAACTTGTTCCAGACCCAAATTTTTCACTTGTTCAGCAAATTCTTTGGTCTTAGGCGTTTGTGCGTTAAGCGTCTCAATAACAAACAAACGTTCGTCACGAACCAACTGAGACAAAATGGTTGCCATGCCGGCACGGTACATTTTGCGGTTTACTTTTTGAGTAAAGTTCTCATCTGGTTTATTAGGGAACGCGCGACCACCCTTTCTCCACAGCGGAGAAGAAGTCATACCTGAACGGGCACGGCCTGTACCTTTTTGACGCCATGGTTTTTTAGTTGAGTGATTAACTTCTGAACGTGTTTTTTGAGCACGATTGCCTGAACGGGCATTCGCCAAAAATGCAGTAACCAGCTGATGAACCAAAGATTCATTGTATTCACGGGCAAACAATGCATCAGAAGCAGCCAAGCTGCCTGAAACCTGCCCTTTAGCATCAATTACTTTTAATTCCATTACGCACCTACTTTCACGCTAGGACGCACCACAACATCACTGTTTACCGCACCGGGAACAGCACCCTTAACCAGCAGCAGCTGACGCTCAACGTCTACACGCACCACTTCTAAGTTTTGAACAGTAGATTTGGTGTTGCCATATTGACCAGCCATGCGTTTACCAGGAAATACGCGACCAGGATCTTGAGCCATACCGATAGAACCGGGAACACGGTGTGAACGCGAGTTACCATGAGAAGTACGTTGCGCACCAAAATTGTGGCGTTTAATCGTACCAGAGAAACCTTTACCTTTTGAGGTACCGGTTACATCTACCAACTGACCAGCTTCAAACATATCAACAACGATTTGATCGCCAGCTTTCAGTTCGCTCAGCTTTTCTTCAGTTAAAGCAAATTCAATCAAACCACGACCGGCCTCAACACCTGCTTTCGCAAAGTGCCCAGCTTCGGCTTTATTAATGCGATTTGCTTTTTTCTGACCAAAGGTAACCTGTACTGCTGTATAGCCGTCGGTATCTTTGGATTTCACTTGAGTGACGCGATTAGCAGACATATCCAACACAGTTACCGGAACAGAAGCACCCTGCTCGTTAAACACGCGTGTCATGCCAACTTTGCGCCCAACCAGACCTAAAGTCATGATTTTTTCCTTATGAACAAAGGGGCTGATTACGATTGATCAGCCATTAATTACACAAAAATGGACTTGGCAAAATTGCCAAGTCCATTACTATACAATATTTTTCCAAATTAAATCAAGAAAATCTTTTAATCTGGCGTAAATTATTGTACTTTAATTTCAACATCAACGCCTGCAGGCAAATCTAATTTCATGAGTGCATCAGTTGTTTTATCTGTCCAATCCACGATATCCATCAAGCGAAGATGTGTACGGATTTCCAACTGCTCACGTGAAGTTTTATTTACATGAGGAGAACGAAGAATATTGAAACGCTCAATTTTAGTAGGCAACGGAATTGGACCTTTTACGACAGCTCCTGTACGCTTTGCCGTTTCTACGATTTCCTGTGCAGAACGGTCAATCAGGCTGTAGTCATATGCTTTCAAGCGAATGCGGATTTTTTGATTAGCCATTTATTTAAGTATCCTTCTATTAAGACCATTAAGATTAAGCGATAACAGAAGACACCACACCGGCACCTACCGTACGACCACCTTCACGAATCGCAAAACGCAGACCTTCTTCCATCGCAATCGGCGCAATCAATTCAACAGTAATCGCCACGTTCTCACCAGGCATTACCATTTCAACTCCCTCTTCCAGTGTAACCGCACCAGTAACGTCAGTTGTACGGAAGTAGAATTGAGGACGGTAGTTTGCAAAGAACGGTGTATGACGACCACCTTCTTCTTTACTCAACACATACACTTCAGCTTTAAATTTAGTGTGCGGAGTGATGGTACCGGGTTTTGCCAATACTTGACCACGCTCAACTTCTTCGCGCTTAGTACCGCGCAGCAGTACGCCCACGTTATCACCTGCTTGGCCTTCGTCCAGCAGTTTGCGGAACATTTCCACACCGGTACAAGTGGTTTTTTGAGTATCTTTCAAACCAACGATTTCAATCTCGTCACCTACATGAATGATACCGCGCTCTACACGACCGGTAACTACCGTACCACGCCCAGAAATCGAGAATACGTCTTCAATCGGCAACAGGAACGGTTTGTCTACTGCACGCTCAGGAGTCGGAATGTAGCTGTCCAATGCATCAGCCAATTCGAAGATTTTTTCTTCGTAAGCAGCATCGCCTTCCAACGCTTTCAATGCAGAACCTTGTACGATCGGGCAATCGTCACCGGGGAAATCGTAGCTTGACAGCAAGTCACGAATTTCCATCTCAACCAATTCCAGCAACTCAGCATCATCAACCATATCACATTTGTTCATGAATACGATGATATAAGGTACACCTACTTGGCGGGCCAACAGAATATGCTCGCGGGTTTGCGGCATAGGACCGTCTGCAGCCGAACATACCAGAATAGCACCATCCATTTGGGCGGCACCGGTAATCATGTTTT
The DNA here is from genome assembly GCF_900637855.1 of Neisseria animaloris. Taxonomy (NCBI): domain Bacteria; kingdom Pseudomonadati; phylum Pseudomonadota; class Betaproteobacteria; order Neisseriales; family Neisseriaceae; genus Neisseria; species Neisseria animaloris. Next base: position 1,737,709 of record NZ_LR134440.1, on the reverse strand, counting down.
TAACGTAGTCGGCGTGCCCCGGACAGTCTACGTGAGCGTAGTGGCGGGTTGCCGTTTCGTACTCTACATGCGAGGTGTTAATGGTAATACCACGGGCTTTTTCTTCCGGGGCATTGTCAATTTGGTCGTAAGCTTTGGCCGCACCACCGAATTTTTTTGACAAAATTGTTGTCAGTGCAGCTGTCAAAGTGGTTTTACCATGGTCAACGTGACCAATGGTGCCAACGTTTACGTGCGGCTTGCTCCGCTCGAATTTCTCTTTAGCCATGAGCTAATTCCTTTATAAAGAACACAATTAAGTAAAGAACATCAACGGAGGCCATCTGAATCTTTCAGACGGCCTGATCATACATTAGCCTTTACGGGCCTCTGTTACTTGTGCAGCTATATGCGCAGGAGCTTCAGCATATTGCTTGAATTCCATTGAGTAAGTTGCACGACCTTGGGTGGCAGAACGTAAGTCAGTAGAGTAACCAAACATCTCTGCCAAAGGTACTTCGGCGCGAATCTTCTTACCGCCAATACCGTCATCATCCATACCCTGAACAATGCCGCGACGACGATTCAAATCACCCATCACATCGCCCATGTACTCTTCTGGAGTTTCTACCTCTACAGCCATCATCGGCTCAAGCAGAACCGGAGAGGCTTTTTTCATACCTTCTTTGAAAGCCATAGAAGCTGCCAATTCAAAGGCGATTTGCGAAGAGTCAACATCATGGTATGAACCGAAAATCAAACGAACACGCACATCCACAACAGGGTAACCTGCAACAATACCATTTGCCAATGTATCGCGAATACCTTTATCACAAGACGGGATAAATTCACGTGGAATCACACCACCTTTAATCTCATCGATAAACTCGTAGCCTTCACCACCCGGTTCCATCGGCTCCATTTTAATGACAACGTGGCCATACTGACCCTTACCGCCAGATTGTTTAACGTGTTTGGCTTCAGCTTCGACTTCTTTACGGATGGTTTCACGATAAGCCACTTGAGGTGCGCCTACGTTTGCATCCACTCCGAATTCACGCTTCATACGGTCTACAATAATTTCCAAGTGCAGCTCACCCATACCGGAAATAATTGTTTGGCCTGATTCTTCATCAGTACGCACTCGGAAAGAGGGGTCTTCTTTTGCCAAACGGTTCAAAGCAATACCCATTTTTTCTTGGTCTGCTTTAGTTTTGGGCTCGACAGCAACGTGAATAACCGGTTCGGGGAACTCCATGCGCTCCAAAATAATCGGAGCATCTTCTGAACACAAAGTTTCACCGGTAGTTACATCTTTCAGACCGATAGCCGCAGCAATATCACCCGCACGCACTTCCTCGATTTCAGTTCGGTCGGCAGCAGTCATTTGCACCAAACGACCAATACGTTCACGCGTACCTTTTACTGAGTTGATTACGGTATCACCAGATTTAACGACACCAGAATAAACACGGATGAAAGTAAGCTGACCTACATATTTGTCATTCAACATTTTGAATGCCAATGCAGAAAACTTCGCTTCATCGCTGGCTTCACGGCTGGCTTTTTCGCCATTAGGTGTTTCACCTTGCACAGGAGGAATATCTACCGGAGATGGCAACAATTCCACTACGGCATCCAACATACGTTGAACACCCTTGTTTTTGAAAGCGGATCCACACAACATTGGCTGAATTTCACCTGCCAACGTGCGCTGACGTAAACCGGCAATAATCTCTTCTTCAGTCAGCTCTTCACCGCCCAAATATTTATCCATCAGCTCTTCGCTAGCTTCCGCAGCGGCCTCAATCATGTTTTGACGCCATTCTTCAGCAGTAGCAAGCAAATCAGCAGGGATTTCACCGTATTCAAATTTGGTACCTTGAGAAGCATCATCCCAAATGATTGATTTCATTTTGAACAAATCAATCACACCACTGAAGCTATCTTCTGCACCGACCGGAATAACAATAGGCACAGGATTGGCACGCAGGCGGGTTTTCATCTGCTCAACTACACGGAAGAAATTTGCACCTTGACGGTCCATTTTATTCACAAAAGCCAAGCGCGGAACTTGGTATTTGTTAGCTTGACGCCATACGGTTTCAGACTGAGGCTGAACACCGCCTACTGCACAGTAAACCATTACCGCACCATCCAACACACGCATAGAGCGCTCCACCTCTACGGTAAAGTCAACGTGCCCCGGGGTATCAATAATGTTGAAACGGTGTTCTTTAAACTGACCGCCCATACCTTTCCAGTAAGAAGTTACGGCAGCAGAAGTAATGGTAATACCGCGTTCTTGTTCTTGCTCCATGTAGTCGGTAGTTGCCGCACCATCATGCACTTCACCAAGTTTGTGGGTCAAACCGGTATAGAACAAAATACGTTCGGTCGTAGTTGTTTTACCTGCATCGATATGGGCTGAAATACCGATATTGCGATACAGTTGAATAGGAGTTTTACGAGCCATTTTGGTCGCCTTTCTAAATCTGGATTAGAAGCGGAAGTGAGAGAATGCTTTGTTGGCTTCGGCCATGCGGTGTACTTCTTCGCGTTTCTTCATTGCACCGCCGCGACCTTCGGCTGCATCGATCAATTCACCCGCCAAACGCAAATCCATTGATTTCTCACCGCGTTTACGGGCAGCATCACGCACCCAGCGCATTGCCAAAGCCAAACGGCGTGAAGGACGAACCTCAACAGGAACTTGGTAGTTGGCACCACCGACACGGCGGCTTTTCACTTCCACGATGGGTTTGGCGTTAGCAATGGCTTCGTTGAATACTTCGATAGCTGCTTTACCGGTTTTTTTCTCGATTTGCTCAAGTGCACCGTAAACAATGCGCTCGGCTACTGATTTTTTACCGTCAACCATCAAAACATTCATGAATTTAGACAACTCAACGCTACCGAATTTCGGATCCGGCAATACGTCGCGCTTGGGGACTTCTCTACGTCTTGGCATTTTAATTCCTTAATATCTATTCAGTTGGGCATTTCCCATGAATATCCAAAAAGATATTCACTTACTCGACAGCTTATTCGGCTGCCTACGTGCCTAATCAATCCTAATAAATTACTTAGGACGTTTTGCACCGTATTTAGAACGGGCTTGTTTACGGTCTTTAACACCTGCGGTATCCAAAGAACCGCGAACAGTGTGGTAACGCACACCCGGCAAGTCTTTTACACGACCGCCGCGGATCAGCACCACGCTGTGCTCTTGCAGGTTGTGGCCTTCACCACCAATGTATGAAATGACTTCAAAACCGTTGGTCAGGCGTACTTTACATACTTTACGCAATGCAGAGTTCGGTTTTTTCGGAGTAGTAGTGTACACACGGGTGCACACGCCGCGTTTTTGCGGGCACGCTTCCAACGCGGGTACTTTATTAACGTACACGGGCTTTTGACGGCCTTTGCGTACTAATTGGTTAATAGTTGGCATATTTTCTCGTCCTGTTGAGTGAAATACTTGCCGACACCATGTCGACAAGAGCGGAATTATAGTTTTCATGCAACTATCCAGTCAAGCCGAGAATATAAAAAACCGTTTTGTGTGCGGCATTTATGTTTCTTCATATTGCTTATTAAACCGGGTAGAAGGCCGTCTGAAAACTGAAACCGGATTTCATTGAAGTAAGTTCTGCCAACTATCAATTTTCGGCTACATTACAGCCCAATTACAATAAAGTTCCCTGATAAACGCTATAAAATGCCGATTATTTGACCAACATGAAAGAAAACAACATTTATACAAATTGTTATATTACAGTCTTTGGGGCTGGTGGGGCTGTCAGGTATAATCCTGATTTTATTAGCTCTGTTGCGAGCACAGCCATTGTTCAGAAAGCGGCCTATGTTAGTTTGCAATCCTTATGAAATCGTGATTCATGGCACAACCAGTAAAGGCAAAATTTTCCGCCCGAGCGATTGGGCGGAGCGTTTGTGCGGCATTTTGTCTTCTTTCGACAAAGGGAACCGGCTTTCCTACCATCAATGGGTGCGTCCTATTTTGGTGGATAAAGTGCGCTGTGTGGCGGTTGATAAGAAACTTGAAGAAATCAACCCGTCGATGTTCCGTTTTTTGATGGATTTTGCTGCCGATAACGATCTGCGTGTGATGGACTGCAAATCACTGTTGGATGAGCGCAGCAACCAAGACAGCACGCCCGAGGCAACTTTGCAGGAACGTGTTTTGCTGGCAAAAGCCATCGAAGAAAAACAGGCGGCGGAGCAGCGTTCCCGGGTTGAAGCGGCCGATATGATTGAAAGCGTGTTACGGGAAATCGGTGCGGACGAAACGGCCACTGCTTTTGCAGCTTTAAGTGTATTGCGCCCTACTATTACTGATGTCAGCCGTTTTGTTGAACAGGTAAACACACTTCAACGCAATCAAGGATACCGGTTGTTGGGTGTCTTTGAAGAAGGCAAAGCCAATGCCGTGGCTGTATGCGGCTTTCGGGAAGAAGTCAATTTGGCCAGCGGCCGCCATATCCACATCGACGATATCGTAACCATTCCGCAAGCCCGCAACAGAGGTTATGCCGAGCGGCTGCTTGCCGAGGTACAAAAAATTTCAAAAGCAGCCGGCATCCGCCAAATTCATATCGATGCTAATGTAGGCTGCGAACGCACACCTGCCCACCGCCTGTATTTTAAAAACGGCTTTGAAATCGGTGCACATCATTTTGTAAGGAAATTCGAACCATTCTGAGTTTGGTAGAATCGTAATATTAGGAGGCCGTCTGAAAAGTTTTCAGACGGCCTCTTGGCTTTTGCTCAAATAATCAGGCAGCGATTCCCTCTCAACCGCAAATGCAAAACAAAACGTAACAAGATGCAAGCATAGACATCACCTCACGTTAAACACCGCAAACAAACACTAACACCCAAACGCACGGCAAATAGTGATTTATCAAAAGCAATGACTCATCAATCTGTTACTACCGTTTGTAAACAAGCTACGGTATGGGTGGATGTGCCTTGCAGCACGGGTTTGGTTTCGGCGCAGCCGTTGTCGGCCTGCGGGCAGCGTGTGCGGAATACGCAGCCGCTGGGCGGGTTGATGGGGCTGGGCAGGTCGCCGGGCAGAAGTTGGATGACTTTGTTGCGCTCGGCTTCCGGGTCGGGCAGCGGTGCTGCAGACATTAGGGCGCGGGTGTAGGGGTGGGCGGGGCGGTCGTACACGGCTTGGTCGGTGCCGAGTTCGACGGCGTTGCCCAGATACATTACCAGCACGCGGTCGGAAATGTGTTTGACTACCGATAAATCGTGGGCGATGAAAATCAGCGTCAACCCCATTTCTTTCTGCACTTCTTTCAGCAGGTTGACGACTTGTGCCTGAATGGAAACGTCGAGTGCGGACACGGGTTCGTCGCAAATAATCAGCTTGGGCTTGAGTATCAGCGCGCGGGCGATGCCGATGCGTTGGCATTGGCCGCCTGAAAATTCGTGCGGGTAGCGGTTGATGAGGTTGGGCAGCAGGCCGACTTTGGCCATCATGTCTTTAACCTGTTGTTCGATTTCGGCTTTTTTGAGCTTGGGGTGAAAGGTTTTCAGCGGTTCGGCGATGATGTCGCCTACCGTCATGCGCGGGTTGAGCGAGGCCAACGGGTCTTGGAAAATCATTTGGATTTCGCGGCGTTTCAGGCGCATGGCGGCGGGGGAAAGGGCGGTTAAGTCTTCGCCCTGCCAGATGATGTTGCCGCTTTTGGCTTTGACGAGGCCGATGATGGCGCGGGCAAGAGTGGATTTGCCGCAGCCGGATTCGCCGACGACACCGAGAGTTTCGCCGGCTTGAAGGTCGAACGATACGCCGTTGACGGCTTTTAAGGTGGCGGGTTTTTGCCAAAACCAAGCGTTGTCGGCTTTAACGTCGAAGGTAACGTGTAAATCGCGTACGGATAATAGGGTTTCGCTCATGCCTGTGCTCCCTGTAAATATTCAGACGGCCTGTGGCAGGCGCGTTTGCGGTGGTCGTGCAGGATTTCTAATGCCGGTGCTTCGCGGCGGCAGATGTCTTCGACGTGCAGGCAGCGGTTTTGGAAGGGGCAGCCGGGCGGCAGGCTGGTGAGGTTGGGCGGGTTGCCGGGAATGGTGGACAGGATGTCGGCGGTTTCGTCCATGCGCGGCACGGCACCGAGCAGGCCGATGGTGTAGGGGTGGCTGGGGCGATAGAAGATGTCGTCCACTTTGCCGTATTCCATGGTGCGGCCGGCATACATCACCAACACTTGGTCGCAAATGCCGGCGACAACGCCTAAATCGTGGGTAATCATGATGATGGTGGTGCCGAAATCGCGTTTCAAATCATTGAGCAACGCCATGATTTGCGCCTGCACGGTAACGTCGAGCGCGGTGGTGGGTTCGTCGGCAATCAACAGTTTGGGGCGGCACAACAAGGCCATGGCAATCATCACGCGCTGGCGCATGCCGCCTGAAAATTCGTGCGGATACATGCCGATGCGCTTTTTGGCTTCGGGGATTTTCACGGCTTCGAGCATACGCACGGATTCGGCCCATGCTTCGCTTTTGCCCATGCCTTTGTGCAGGCGCAGCACTTCGCTAAGCTGGTCGCCCACGCGCATATAGGGGTTGAGCGAGGTCATTGGGTCTTGGAAAATCATGGCGATTTGCTCGGCGCGGATTTTATTCAACTCTTTAACGGGCAGGCCGAGGATTTCGCGGCCGTTAAACAGCGCCGAACCTGAGGTTTGGCCGTTTTTGGCCAGCAAGCCCATGATGGCGAAGGCGGTTTGCGATTTGCCGGAGCCGGATTCGCCGACGATGCCCAGCGTTTCGCCTTCGTGCAGATCGAAATTGAGTTTGTTGACCGCGGTAACGAGGCCGTCTTCGGTTTTGAAGCGGACTTCGAGGTCTTTTACTTGCAGTAAGGGTGTGCTCATTGTTTTTTCCTTTTCAGACGGCCTCAAGCATCAAGAGGCCGTCTGAAAATATTGATTTTTCTTGGATTTATCTGTCTTTCGGGTCTAACGCGTCGCGCAGGCCGTCGCCGATGAAATTGAAGCAGAACAGTGTAACCACCAAAAACACGGCGGGCACGAGCAGCTGCCACGGCGCAATCTGCATGGTATTCGCGCCGTCTTGCAGCATCGCGCCCCAGCTTGTCATCGGCTCTTGCACGCCCAAGCCCAAGAAACTTAAAAACGATTCAAACAGAATCATGCCCGGCACCAGCAGCGAGGCGTAAACCACCACTACGCCCAGCACGTTGGGCACGATGTGGCGGAACACGATGTGGCGGTTGGATACGCCGCACACATGGGCGGCTTCGATAAATTCTTTACGTTTCAGGCTCAAGGTTTGGCCGCGCACGATCCGCGCCACATCGAGCCACGACACCATGCCGATGGCCACGAAGATGAACGCCAGATTGCGGCCGAAAAACGTAACCAGCAGAATCACGAAAAACATAAACGGAAACGCGTTCAGAATTTCCAAAAAGCGCATCATCAGCATATCGGTTTTGCCGCCGAAAAAGCCTGACACCGCGCCGTACACCACGCCGATAATGACGGCCACCAGCGCACCGGCCACGCCTACCATCAACGAAATGCGTCCGCCCACGGCCACGCGGGTAAACAGGTCGCGGCCGAGCGAATCGGTGCCGAAATAGTGTTTGTTGGCCCATTCGGGCGGCATCTGCATCGCTCCCCAGTCGGTGTGGGCATAGTCGTAAGGCGCAACGAGCGGCGCAATCAATACGAACAGGCAGATCAGCAGCAACACCAACCCGCTTGCCAGCGCGGCGCGGTTATGGCGGAAACGCCGCCATGCGTCCTGCCACAGGCTGCGGCCTTTTACATCGGGCAGGTTTTGGTCTTCCAGGGCGGCGGCTAATGCGGCTGCCTGTTTTTTACTTACCATCATGGTTGTGTGCCTTATGGTTTTTTTATTGGATAGATCAACACATCAGGCCGTCTGAAAACCTTTATGCTGTTTTCAGACGGCCTCTCAAATCAATAACGGATTTTCGGATCAATCACCGCATACAGAATATCGACCACGGCGTTGAACACAATCGTGAGCACACCCACGAGAATGGTCAGGCTCAACACCATGCCGTAATCACGGTTGAGTGCGCCGTTCACAAAAAGCTGGCCGATACCGGGCAGGCCGAAAATGGTTTCAATTACAATCGAGCCGGTGATGATGCCCACAAACGCCGGGCCGAGATAAGAAATCACCGGCAGCATGGCGGGGCGCAGGGCGTGTTTCCACACGATATAGCGGGTAGGCAGCCCTTTGGCGCGGGCGGTGCGGATAAACGGGCTGTTCATCACTTCGATCATCGAGCCGCGCATAATCCGTGCAATGCTCGAAATATAGGCAATCGCCAACGCCGCCACCGGCAGCACCAGATTGCTCACGGCTCCGTCGTTCCAGCCGCCGGCGGGCAACCATTTGAGCCAGATGGCAAAAATCAATACCAACAGCGGTGCTTTCACAAAGCTGGGAATCACCACGCCCGTCATGGCCACGCCCATGGTGAGATAGTCGAGCCATGAATTTTGCTTCAAGGCGGCCAGCACGCCGAGCAGCACGCCGACAACCAGCGCGATGATGAAGGCGTACAGGCCGATTTCGAGCGACACGGGAAAGGCTTGCGAGAGCAGCTCGTTAACGGTGTAGTCTTTGTATTTGAACGACGGCCCGAAATCGCCGTGGGCAAGCTGTTTCAGATAATTGAGATATTGCAGCCAGATGGGGTCGTTGAGATGGTATTTGGCTTCGATGTTCGCCAGCACCGCGGGCGGCAGGTTGCGCTCGCCGGTAAACGGGCTGCCCGGAGCCAAACGCATCATGAAAAACGATACGGTAATCAGAACCAGCAGCGTGGGTATGGCTTCCAACACGCGCCTGATGATGAATTTCAACATAAGCGAACTCTAACGGTGGTTTGTACTTTCGGCCCGGCCGTTTCAGACGGCCTGTGGTTGTTATCTCTGTATCTATAATGGTGTATTTAAGCAGAGGCCGTCTGAAAACAAGCATATTCTGTTTTCAGACGGCCTCTCCGGTTTAGTGTTTTAAAACTTTCCAGTGCTTAATCTGCCAGTTGTCCATCGGGTCTTTTACAGAGTAATTGCCGACATACGGCTTCACCAAACGGGCATTTACATAGTGGAAAACGAAAATGGTTGCCGCATCTTTATCCATCACGGCTTCTGCTTGACGGTAAAGCTCGCCGCGCTGTTCGGGCGTAATATCGCTACTGAGGGTTTGCAGCATCAACTTGTCGAATTCGGCACTCTGATATTTGCCGTAGTTGCTGCTGTTTTCAGACTTGAACGCATTCAGAAAAGAAGAAGCCTCATTGTAGTCGGCACACCAGCCGCCGCGCGCCATTTGGTGTTTTTGGTTGCGGCGGGTATCAAGATAGGTTTTCCACTCTTGGTTGACCAGACTCACATTCACAAAGCCCAATGCCTCTTTCCACAACGCAGCGGCAGCCACGGCATTTTTCTTGTGGTTTTCGTTGGTGTTGTAGAGCAGTTCGAAATTCAAAGGCTTAGACTCGCTGTAACCAGCTTCGGCCAGCAGTTTTTTCGCCTCTTCAATGCGTTTGGCCTTATCCCATGCTTTCCATTCCGGCACAAATTCTTTCATACCCTGAGCGGCAGGCGGCGTGAACTGGTAAGCCACGGTTTCGCCGCGTCCGAGCACTTTTTCCACTAGCGTATCGCGGTCTAACGCAAGTTGGAGAGCCTTGCGTACTTTTTCATTGTCAAACGGCGGTTTGTTGTGGTTGAACTCGTAGTAATAGCTGCACAGATAGGGCGCAACTTTCATTTGATCACCCATTTCTTGTTTCAGCGACTTAAACTGCTCGGTCGGAATATCGTTGTAAGTGAACTCCACCTCGCCGGCTTTGAAGCGGCTCATATCGGTAGGCGGTGAAGAAATCGGCAACAAAGTGGCTTTAGTGATGGTGGTGTTGGCATCGTCGAAATAATTCGGGTTGCGCTCCAACACGATTTGGCTGTTTACGTCCCATGCTTTCACTGTATAGGGACCGTTTACGACGATATTGGCGGGAGAAGTCCATTTGTCGCCGAATTTTTCCACTGTGGCTTTATGCACGGGTTTCACGGAAGTGTGAATCAACATGTCGGGGAAGTAAGGCACCGGCTCTTCCAGCGTGATTTCCAGCGTTTTCGCATCCACGGCTTTCACACCCAAGCTGTCGGGCTTGGCTTTACCTTCGACGATTTTGGCTGCATTGGCTACTTTGGCATCAGCCAGATAGCTGGCATAAGGCGATGCGGTGGCCGGGTCGGTAACGCGGCGGAAACTGTACACAAAATCCTCAGCGGTTACAGGGTCTCCATTACTCCACTTGGCATCACGTAGCGTGAATGCCCATACTTTGTTATCGGCACTTTCCCATTTTTCAGCCATGCCCGGAACGGTATTGCCGTCGTTGTCGGTAGAAGTGAGGCCGACCAAAATCTGGCGGATAATGCCTGATTCGGGTACGCCCGATACTTTATGCGGATCAAGCGATTCCGGCTCGGCACCGTTATTAATAACGATCTCCTGTTTTTCAGCCGGTTCGTCGGATTGAACACGGCTGATATTTGAAGTATTTTCCCCGCCGCCGCAGGCAGTTAACCCGAACGCCACTCCTAAAGACAAAAGCAAGACACTTCGCGTGAACATCACTCGCTTAGACATAGTTAATCCATCTCCTTAACCGGAATCTTATTTGTTTCAGTACTTTCAGACGGCCCGGTTGTTGTTAATATTTTTCAAAAATAAGATTGTTGCATTGCAACTATGTAAACAAATGCAATGACGGTCTATTTTTTAGAAGATTCTACGCTTCTGTCAAGCAATTTTATGGCAGCAGGAAAAATGTGAACCGCACCTAAAAATATTGAAGGAAAAATTGGCTTAGCATTTACCGTACGAACTTGATGTTATCGTATTCTGCTTCGTCGAATATTTAAAAAGCATTTCCCCGGTTATCAAGGCCAGAAAACCTTTCTATTGATTTCAATCAATTTCCATCATGCCATGTAAGAATATAACTTCATGAAATAAATAAGATTTGGTCTTTTTTGATAGTGTTGTTATTCTTTTCTATATTTTAAAAAAAGGAGCAGCCGTTAGAATAAGTTTCACAAAAATCCCAATCCGAAACAGTATTGGTTTATGTATTTATAATTATGCATATATTGTTTGATTGGGTGGGGTTTGTGAAAAGCGATGAAAGCGTTGTTTTAGTTTTCCGTCATTGTTAAGGAGATGAATCATGGCAAAAATCGTAAATTCCTGGAATGACTTTGACCCGCTGAAACGGGTAATTGTCGGTGTTGCCGACCATAGTTGTATTCCTCCCGAAGAACCGGCTACTTCTGAAAAAGTGCCCATTGACAGCAAAATGCGCGGTATGTGGGGCCCACGTCCGTTGGAAACCGTAGAAAAAGCCAATGACCAATTGAATTATTTGACCAAAGTGCTCGAAGAACGCGGTGTAATCGTTGACCGTCCTACTCCTTTGCAATGGAACCAACCAGTAATCACTCCCGATTTCCGCACAGGTTCGATGATGACTTGTATGCCGCCGCGGGATATTTTATTAACTATCGGTAATGAAATCATGGCATCGGCCAACTCTTTCCGCTGCCGCTACTTCGAATATCTTGCCTATTGGCCGCTGATGAAAAAATATTTCGAAGAAGACCCGGAATTCAAATGGACCCAAGCGCCCCGTCCGCGTTTGACCGACAAGTCTTACAAACATAACTACTACGACGAGCAAATCTCTTTGGAAGAGCGCTTAATCCGTACCGCCAACAAAGACTTCGTAACCACCGAAGAAGAGCCAATGTGGGATGCCGCCGACGTTCTGCGTCTAGGTAAAGACTTGTTCATCCAACACGGTTTGACCACCAACCGCACTGCAATGGAATGGTTCAAACGCTACTATCCGGAATTGACCGTCCATGCCGTGAACTTCCCGGGCGACCCATATCCGATCCACATTGACGCTACTTTCGTTCCGCTACGTCCGGGTTTAATCATCAACAACCCTGTACGTCCGCTGCCGAAAGAGCAACGCGCCATCTTCGAGAAAAACGATTGGCAAATCGTGGAAGCCGCACAACCGGCACACACCGAACCGCCTCCACTGTGCTATAGCTCTGTATGGCTGTCTATGAACTGTCTGGTTCTGGATCACAAAACAGTGATTGTGGAAGCATCCGAAGTGCATCAACAAGAACAAATGGATAAATTAGGCATGAACGTAATTCCTGTTCCGTTCCGTGATGCTTATCCGTTTGGCGGTGCGCTGCACTGTGCTACTGCAGACGTATATCGCGAAGGTGGTTGCGAGGACTACTTCCCGAACCGTAACTTTGATGATTTGACGCTTGTTTAAGGCTGTAAATCAATAAAACTGCAAACGGCGGCGGCGTGATTTTCCTAAATCCATAACCGCTGCCGTTTTTTCAATCTTCAGGCAAATATAATGAAAAGTGAAAGGGATTTACAAAAGAAGAAGTTCTTTGTGGTTCCGTAACTTGTTTGTAATGAAAGGGGAAACGAGAAGAGTGAAACTTCATGCTGTTTGCAGGAAGTATAAGCCGTATACATATAGAAATATTGCATAGTCAATTTCTATTTTACGTTGTTTAAATTTAATCCTCACATTTAACACATTTCGGGAAAGGCTCATTCCATTCACCGTAAAGGATGTTGAAAAAGGAGTGTGAGATGAACCAAGAGTCATTAACGAAACTGAAAGGTTTCGGCTTCATGTTTCTGTCTTCGTCGCTGATGGGGGGTATTGGAGCATTTGCCCGCTATATCAGTGCTCCGGGAGACTTCATTGCATTCTGTAGGAGCTTTGCTGGCCTCATCGGAATGACATTGATTTTCCTATGTGTTGGTGGATTTAAAACCGTAAAGGCGCAAAAATTTTCGCCGGCTATCTTGTTTTCAGGTATTTTTCTCGGCCTGCTGTCTTCGCTTTATGTTATTTCAACGCAGTACACTACGCTTGCCAATGCTTCGTTCCTCATCTATACCGGTCCGATTTATTCAACCGTATTGGCATCTATTTTCCTGAAAGAACCATTTAAAATTCCCATGCTGGGTTCGCTGTCAGCGGTAATTCTCGGCACGCTTTTAATTGTCGGAATCGTTTCCGAAAAAGGTTTCGGACTGGATCTTGATCCCAAATACACTACGGGCAATATGATTGCGCTCCTTTCTGGGGTTGCATACGGACTCTATCTTTTCGTATCCCGTTACCGCACCGATTTCAATTCCAACGTAAGGTCTTTCTACAATTTCCTATTTGCCGTGATGACCATAGGTCTGATGCTTGTTTTCCGTTGGAACAATTTGGAATACGCAGTTAAAGACGCGGAAGGTCGGAGCATTTCAATTCCGTGGGATATTGCAACAATGCCGATGGATTCTTGGATTGTACTGATTGTTGCTGCATTGGTTACAGGATTCGGAGCATTCTACTTCCTGACCGTTGCTTCCAGAATTCTATTGGCGGGAGAGCTGGCAACCATTTCATATCAGGAAACCATCATGGCTTCAATACTCGGAATGGTACTTTTCTCTGAGCATTTGACTACGATGCAGTATCTCGGCGGTATCTTAATCGTCGGAGGAGGATTATCACAGGTTTATCTGTCTACCAGAGGTTCGAAGCCCACCGGAATTCCGACACCTATACCCCCTGCCAAATAATGGGTTAACGAAGATATTGGAGAGGTAACATTATGGCTAATATCAATATGAAGCAAATGAATGCTTTTGAATATCGAAACCGTGTAAAAGAAAACCCTGTTGTCGTTGTTCCCGTAGGTGCGCTTGAGCAGCACGGCCCGCATATGCCGATGAATGTAGACGAACTTTTATCCACCGATGTGGCGACAGCCGTGGCAGAGCGTATCGGCGGACTTGTCGGCCCTGCCCTTTCTTTCGGTTATAAATCCCAGCAACGCTCGGGCGGCGGTTACCATTTGGCCGGTACGACTTCTCTAAGCGGCACGACGTTCATTGCCCTTGCTCGTGAAATTACATTGGAATTAGCTGCCCACGGCGTGCGCAGGTTTGTTTTCTGCAATGGGCATTACGAAAACTACCAATTTCTGTTTGAAGGTGTCGATACGGCAATCCGTGAACTCAAGCGCGATGGCATTGAAGTAAAAGCCTTGTTGATGTCGTATTGGGATTTTGTAGACGATGCCACGATTGCACGCCTGTATCCTGAAGGCTTTACCGGCTGGGACTTGGAACACGGAGGTGTTCTGGAAACTTCACTGATGTTATTGCTGCATCCTGAAATGGTAGATATGAATGCCGTGATGGACGGCCCGCCTGCAGAATTGCCGAACTACGATATTCTGCCAATTAAACCGGAGCTGACCCCGCCTTCCGGCTGCTTGTCTTCGGCAGCGAATGCCACAAAAGAAAAAGGCCAAATTTTACTGGAAACTGCTTCATCAAAAATGGCTGAGGCTATCCGTACTGAGTTCAGCTTAGGTGCTTGATTTTAGGGCGGGTTATCTCGCCCGCCCAAATTATTTTAGAAATAAGAGCATAAATCCAAAATGGGACGGTAAAGATTTCCCCCTTATATTTTTAATCTTTGGAGAAGCAACCATGAGCACACAAGTAAGCTCGCCGATTAACAAAAAAATCGGCTTTGTAAATGCCTTTATCGCTGCCACATTGATGGGCTTTGTCGGTTTTTTCGCACGCCATATTAATGCACAAGGAGATTTTATCGCCCTCTCGCGCATGGCTTTCGGTGCCATCTTGTTTTTAATGATTATCGGAGCGAGAGGCAAGTTATCAGATTTGAAGACGTTTAAACTTTCTTGGCACATGGTTGCCAGCGGTTTCTTTATGGGTAACTGCTTGTCGGCATACGTTGCGGCAACCCAGCTTACTTCGATTGCCAATGCCGTATTCTTTATTTATATCGGCCCAATCATTTCTACCTTGCTGGCCGTTATTTTCCTGAAAGAGAAAATGCGCTGGGTTACATGGGCATCGGTGGCTGCGGTATTTGCCGGTATGCTGTTGATCGTCGGACTGGTAAGTTATGACAGTGTAAACGGTTTGCAATTTGACATGAAATTTTCTTCAGAAACTTTCGTAGGGGATATGTTGGCCCTTTATTCCGGTCTTGGTTACGGTCTGTTTCTATTTTTTAACCGGTTCCGTACCGAAGTGCCCGGAGATACCCGTGCATTTTGGAATTTTATTTTCGCTTTAATCGGTATTGTGATTCTATTTGTCTTCACAAAACCGACTGTAAGCCAAATGACGAGTACCGACTGGTTATGGTGGATCGGCATCGGTTTCGTATGCGGTTTCGGCGCGTTAGGTACCTGCACCATCGCCACACGCCATCTGAAAGCGGTAGAGTTTGCATGCGTATCTTATTGGGAATGCGTTGTAGCCGCCGTTTTTATCGGTTGGATGGTGTACGGCGAAGCCATGAGCCCCGCACAATTAACCGGAGGAGCCTTGATTATTATCGGCGGTATGAGTGAAGTGTTGGTAAGCCTTTTCTCCCGCAAAGGCAGTCAAGCAACTGAAATCACAAGGGTGAAGGAAGTAGGCTGACTGACTCAATCCGGTTGTCATGCATTTACACAATATTTTCATACACTTTCGCTTTATAAAAATTTAATGTGTAAATGGAATTTTCATACCTGATAACTTTCTGATTAGTGAATGTTATCGGTAAGTGCATAACAACCGGCACTTCCTTCTGTTCGGAATTAAATAACGAAACCAAGGAGAAAATCATGCCTGCCATCAACCCTTCCCATCATACTGCACAGCTCTCGGAAAGCGAACGTAGTGCTTTGCGCAAAGCGGCGGTTTCAAGCTTTATCGGTAATTTTGTCGAGTGGTTCGATTATGCCGCTTACGGCTATCTGGCCGCCATTATTGCCGTTGTATTTTTCCCGTCTGAAGATAAAACCATCGGTTTGATTGCCGCGTATGCCGTTTTTGCTATTTCATTCATCATCCGCCCGATTGGCGGTATCGTGTGGGGACAATGGGGAGACAGATACGGACGCCGTACAGCATTGTCATGGTCGATTTTAATTATGTCGGCTGCAACCTTCTGTATCGCTTTTCTGCCGACTTACGAACAAGTCGGATTCGTTGCTCCCTTGTTGCTGTTGATCATCCGTTTTGTACAAGGCTTCTCCGCATCGGGAGAATATGCAGGAGCTGCGGCATTTCTTGCCGAATACGCACCGCCGCATCAACGCGGGCTTTATACCAGTTTGGTTCCCGCCAGCACGGCCAGCGGCTTATTGCTCGGCTCTTTGCTGGTTGCTTTACTGTATGCCATTTTAAGTGATGAACAACTGCATAGCTGGGGGTGGCGTTTGCCGTTTTTATTGGCCGCACCTTTCGGCTTGGTCGGACGGTATATCCGTCTGCACCTTGAAGACACTCCAGTGTTCCGTGAAATGGAAGAGCGCCTCGGACACCGCCAACAACGGCGTTTGCCGATTTACCGTTTGGTTATCGGTTACCGCCGCCAAATCCTCATCGCTTGCGGTGTCGTAGCTTTGAACGCCGTTGCTTTTTATACCACTTTAAGCTACATGCCCACTTATCTGAGCGCCGAATTGCATATGAGCGAAACTTCTTCGTTTATCGCTTCCAGCGTATCACTTTTAACTTATATCGGTTTTATTTTCATGATGGGGCATTTATCCGACCTTTACGGACGGAAAACCATGCTGACTTGCGCCTGTGTTGCCTTCATCGTGTTATCCGTGCCGCTGTTTATGTTGTTAGAAACGGGAAGTTTTATTTTGACTTTGGTGGTTATGGTGGTGTTTGGTGCCATATTGGCCATGAACGACGGTACTTTGCCCGGTTTCTTAACCGAAATCTTCCCCACTTCATTACGTTTCAGCGGTTTTGCTTTGTGCTTCAACCTCGGTAACGCCTTGCTCGGCGGTACGGCACCTTTGGTTGCCACAACATTGATTTACGAAACCGGCAACCAACTTGCGCCTGCATGGTATTTGGCGGGTATTGCAGTCATTGCACTCATAGCGATTATGTTCAGTAAAGAAACCGCCAATGATGAATTATTGGGAGAGGAAGTGGAAATAGACGATGAAACCGGCAAGGTGATTAACGCACCCGAATAAACCTTAATAATAAAAGACAGACAAATCACGAACAAGGCGGCAGGCTTTTTTGCCTGCCGCCTGTTTTTATAAATACATAAACGAATCAGTTTTTCAACCGCATCGCCTGAGTACGGTAGGCTCCCGGAGTTGTTTGACGGTGCTGCTTGAAAATAACGGTAAAGTGGGAGGGGGAATTGAAATTCAACTCTTCCGCAATTTCGGCCACCGTCATCGACGTGGTCGATAACAGGTTGCAGGCCAAATGAATCTTTTGTTTTAACAAATAGCTATGAAACGACTCTTTGAAATGCTGGCGGAATTTCTGATGGAAACTGGATACCGACATATGCGATTGTTTGGCTATTTCACTGACCATGCCTTTGCAATTCAAGTGTGAATAAATATATTCGTTGGCAGTTTGGCAAAAATGCAAATTGTTCTGATGAATATCGCACAGCTTATCCACGATGCTGTTTTGCGGCATACAGGTCGTCATATGGTCTAAAAGCTCAATGATTTTAGACAAATTTTTAAGGTCGAATCCATTTTCGATTTCATCATAAACCCGATAAATAAAATCGGATTTGTCTTCAGGATAATGCAGGCCCGATTTACCGCTTTCCAAAAGTCCGCGGACATTTTCCCAGAAAGGAGATGCGGTAACATTCAAACCGAAAGAGCAGAGATTAAGTAATAAACTGTCGGTTTTTTCCCGGCGGGGCAAGATGCTGTAGAGCATATAAGGTGATAAAAACAAAACGGTTTTGGGCGGCAAAGTAAATTCGTTATCCCCGCCGACCGTTACCGGCAAAGAGCTGTTTCCCGAAAAAATCAGCCGGCTATAAGGATGGAACCGGTTCTGCAACCCTTTGGCCGGTATTCCTTCCTTATGAAAAAGTATAAATTCATTTCCCATATCATAGACATGCCGGTATTGCTGTTTGGCGTGATAATCTCTCATGCGCAATACTCCCATTTTTTGTTTTATTAGAATTAATCTGATGGGATTACACGGTAAAAGTTTCGGTTTGGCAAACTAACTTTACGTTCAAAAAATCTAATAATCTTTGTTTTTACAATATCTTAAAAAATCTATAGGTATATTTTTATGCGCAACGATTGAGTCTGTATCAGCCCGAAGCCTTAACAGGATTGCCCGCAGATACAATCGAGGCCGTCTGAAATCCCTTTTCAGACGGCCTCTTAACCATTACACACCCGCATTCAATTCCGCGTCCGCAGCACGCTGTTTTTCTTTTTCTCACGGAAATATTCCCGCAACGAACCGCTTTTACCCACCGGCGTATCCTGTTCAAACTGCCAGATCACATTATTGCCGCCGCCAATCGGATGCGAACCTTTGAAACCGATGTAGCTGCCGAAATCATCAACCGACGTGCGTGTGTAGCGTTGGGTATCCGTTTTCACCTGCGACACGCTCACTCCGCTGCGGATGTTGCCGTAAAGCTCGACATCCGCCAGCGCAAACACCGGTAATGCCGTCACCAGAATCAGAATGGATTTTTTCATGGTTGCATATCCCCTCTCGATAAATTGAAAAAGTGTAACAGAATTGCCGTAAATAAATCATAATAAAAGCAAAAGATGAACGTGAAGCCGTCAGGCCGTCTGAAAAAAAGGAGAAAACCATGCATACCGTTCGTATTGCCGCCGTTCAAATGGTTTCGGTTACCCGCCCCGAAGAGAATCTGCAAACCATGCGCCGTTTGGTATCCGAAGCCGCCGCACGCGGGGCGGCATGGGTGCTGCTGCCCGAATACTGGCCCCTGATGGGCATAAAAGACACAGACAAACTCGCTTTTGCCGAGCCTTTGGGCAACGGTGTTTTTCAGACGGCCTTAAGCGAAGCCGCCCGACAAAACGGCATCGTGCTGTTCGGCGGCACCATACCGCTGCAAAGCCCGGATAAAAGCAAAGTATTCAACACCATGCAGGTTTACGACCGCAACGGCGAATGCATCGGTGCCTACAACAAAATGCACCTGTTCGGCTATTCCGGCTTGGGCGAAAGCTATGCCGAAGCCGACACCATCGCAGCAGGTTCCAACGCGCCCGAACTGTCTGCCGATGGCATCCGTTTGGCGGCAGGCATTTGCTACGACATACGCTTTCCTGAATTTTTCCGTGCCCAACTGCCGTTCGACGTGCTGCTGTTGCCCGCCGCTTTCACCTACACCACCGGACAGGCACATTGGGAACTGTTGTTGCGTGCCCGTGCGGTGGAAAACCAATGCTATGTCATTGCCGCGGCACAAGGCGGTTTGCATGAAAGCGGGCGACGCACATTCGGACACAGCATGATTATCGACCCGTGGGGTGAAGTGCTCGACGTGCTGCCCGAAGGCGAAGGCATGGTGATGGCCGAGTTGGAAGCCGCACGGTTGCAAAGCGTCCGCAACCGTTTGCCCGCACTGAAACACCGCTGCATGTAAACAGGGCGGGCACTTCTGCCCGCCGCTTATCTGCACGTGCAAAATTATGCGGCAGGCAGCAATGCCAGCCCTGCCGTCGGGTTTTCAGACGGCCCCAAACCTGACCTCTTCGCCAAACACCTGTTCCCACAGTTTTTTCACGCTGCCGTAATACGCCTGAACCTGTTCGTTGACTGCCAATTTGCCGACATCGCGCAGCTTGGCGTTGTGTTGCTGTTGGCGGTAGAAACGGTAGGCGGTTTGCGATTGTTCGGCCAGCGTTTTATCTATCAAACCGGCATCGGCGGCGATGTTGAGCAAGGCGATGTTGCCGTAGTTGTCGAGCAGTTGCGGATGTTTGCCCGCATAAGCCAGTATCAGGTATTGCACGATAAATTCCACATCGACCACGCCGCCGCGGGCGTATTTGACGTTGCTGTCTTCGGGCGGGTGGGTGGCGAACATTTTTTCGCGCATGGCGATGATTTCGCGGGCAAGTTCGGCTTGGTTGCGCGGACGGGTGAGGATTTCGGTGCGCAGTCGGTCGAAGGATGCGCCGGTTTCGGGCAGGCCGCAGATGAAGCGGGCGCGGGTGAGCGATTGGTGTTCCCATGTCCACGCGTTTTCGCGCTGGTATTTTTCAAACGCGGCGATGCTGTGGGTAAGGAAGCCGCTGTCGCCGTTCGGCCGCAAGCGCAAATCGACTTCGTAGAGCGTGCCTGCGCCGGTGGCGGCGGAAAGCCAGTTGGTGAGGCGGCGGGCGAAGCGGGCGTATACGTCGGGTGCGTCGGGGTGCGGATCGTCGTACACATACACCAAATCCAAATCGGAGGTGTAGCCCAACTCTTTGCCGCCAAGTTTGCCGTAGCCGATGATGCCGATGCGCGGGGCATCAGTATGGGTTTTGGGGGTATCTGCCCATACGGCGGGCAGGGCGGCGGCGAGGATGGTGTCGGCGAGTGCGGAAAGTTCGTCGGACAGCGATTCGACCGTCCATAATCCGGCCAAGTCCTGCACGGCGAGGCGGAACACTTGGGCGTGTTGGAAGCGGCGCAATACGTCCATTTGCGCTTCGGTGTCGCCCGCTGCATTGTTGAGGCCGTCTGAAAGCTCGGCGGCGAGTTTCGGCCAATCGTTGCCGGTGTCCATCAATTGTGCGCTGAGCAACTCGTCGAGCAGAATCGGGTGCTTCGTCAGGTAGCCGGACACCCACGAGCTTTGCCCCATGATGTCGGCCAGCCGTTGCAGGGCTTGCGGGTGCTCGTGCAGAAAGGCGAGATACGACGAGCGGCGGCTGATGTTTTCGAGAAAATCCAACAGGCGCAGCAGGGTTACGGTGCGGTTGGGTTGGGATGCGGCGGCCTGTATCAGCAGCGGAATCACGGCATCGAAACGCGGCTGGGCTTGGGCGGAAAGGTGGCGGTATTTGCCGCTGTTGCGGAGCTGGTCGAGCCGGCGTGCAATCGGTGCTGCGTCGAAACCGTGTTCCGCCAAGCGGTTGAAACGGGCTTCTTCATCGGCGTTTTCCTGCCAGATGTCTTGCCAGCCGTCGGCGTGCGCTTGGGGTTGCCCGTCCGGTTCGGCAAGGATTTGGTTAAACACGGTGTTCACTTGGCTGCGGTATCGGTTGAGGCCGTCTGAAAAGGCGGCGTAGTCGGCAAAACCCATGCTTTCGGCCAGCCGCTGTTGCTGTTCGGGGTTGTCGGGCAGGGTTTGGGTTTGTTGGTCGTCCCAATATTGCAGGCGGTGTTCGACATCGCGCAAAAAGCGGTAGGCTTCGAGCAGCATGTTAACGGTTTCGTGCGGGAGTATGCCCAGTTCGGCAAGTTTGAGCAGGGTTTCCTGCGTGCCTTTCAGTTGCAGCGCACGCACTTGGCCGCCGCGTATCAGCTGGAAAATCTGGGCGATGAATTCGATTTCGCGGATACCGCCCGCGCCGAGCTTCACGTTGTCGGCCATACCCTTGCGGCTGACTTCGCTGCGGATTTGCCGGTGCAGCCCGCGCATGCCTTCGTAGGCGTTGAAATCGAGGTATTTGCGGAACACAAACGGCCGCACCAATGCGCTGATTCCGTTGGCGTGCGGCGTAACCACGCGGCCTTTGCACCATGCGTAACGCTCCCACTCGCGCCCCTGCTGGATCAGGTATTGTTCCAACGCGGTTTCGCTCAACACCAGCGCACCGCTGTCGCCGTCGGGGCGCAAACGCATGTCGATGCGGAACACCTGTCCGTCTGCGGTAATGTCGTTCAACAGCGCAATCAGCTTTTGGCCGACTTTGGTAAAAAATTCCTGATTGCTGCGCTCGCGCCTGCCGTCGGTGTCGCCCGATTCGGGATAAATAAAAATCAGATCAAGGTCGGACGACACGTTCAATTCGTAACCGCCCGCCTTGCCCATCGCCACCACGCTCAGAAACTGCGGCTCGTTGCTGTAACGGCCGATCGGCGTGCCGTACATATCCCGATAATAAGCATGGGCGAAATCCAACGCGGTGTTGACGGCAAAATCGGCAAACAGCGTAATCGTGCGGGTAACTTCGGCCAAATCGCTGATGCGGTTGATGTCGCGCACGATAATCTGCGCCATCACATAGCGGCGCAAACGGCGCAGCTGGTGGGCGAGTTCGGCTTCTTTTTCCTCGGCTTGGATTTGCCCCCAATCGGCGAAGGCTGCGAAATCGGCGGTTTCCAGCACTTTTTCCAGCATCGGGTTGAGAATGTTCGGGTTCAGGTTGCCGTTGTCGAGATGACGGGCGAGATATTGGGAATGGCGGCGGGCGTTTTCGATAGGGTTCATGACGGGCGCAAACAGGTTTCAGACGGCCTATCATAGCAATGTTTGAGGCCATCTGAAAGCGTGGCTGCAGTGGGGAAACGGCCTGATGAAAGTATGCAAAGAGGCCGTCTGAAAAACGGTTTTCAGACGGCCTCGGGCATCATTCAAGATTCAGCACATCGTTATTTAGGACGGCGGAAGGTGTCATGGCAGGATTTACAGTTGGCTCCCACTTCGCCGTAAGCCACTTTGATTTCTTCCAGATTGCCGCCTTGGGCTTTGGTGTTCAACTCAGCCACCGCCGCATGGAATTTCTCTTCGGCAGCTTTGAACTCTTCGGGTTTTTCCCAAGTTACCGGCAGCGTATCGCCGTCGCCCTGTTCGTCTTTTTGGAAATGTTCAAACGGCTTTTTACTCTCTTCCAAAAAAGCAGCGGCAGCCGTTTTGAATTTTTCCACATCATAAGCCTCTTCGCCCTTAACCATTTTGCCCATCGTGCTGAAATTCGGCATCATAGACTTAAATGCAGTGGTACGCGCTTCGGAAATCGGACCTTTGGCAACGCCCGATTCGGCAGAGCCGCCGCATGCGGACAGTGCCAACACGGCAACGGAAGCTGCGGCCAGCAGAGTGGTTTTGATTTTCATGATAGTGTTCCTTTTCATTGTGGTAATATTGTTTGAATTGTTCAAACATCATACCTGAAACCTGTAGCGGGGACTACACCGGCAATTTATTTTCGATTTGCAGTGTGAAAAATAAACAATCCGCATTCTTGAAGGAGTGAACCAAATGGCGATCTTGATTACCGGCGCATCAGCCGGATTCGGCGAAGCAATGTGCCGCGCTTTTGTAGCGGCCGGTTACAACGTTATCGGCGCGGCACGCCGCATCGACAAGCTGGAAGCATTGCGGGTCGAGCTGGGCGAACGGTTTTTGCCGCTGGAAATGGACATGACTTCCACCGCGTCGATCGACAACGCCTTGCAAGACATGCCCGAGCCTTTCGACAAAATCGACTGCCTCATCAACAACGCCGGCCTCGCCCTCGGGTTGGACAGTGCCGACAAAGCCGATTTCGGCGACTGGCAAACCATGATCCAAACCAATATCGTCGGCCTCACCTACCTCACCCGCAAAGTGCTGCCGCAGATGACCGAACACAAAAACGGTTACATCATCAATATCGGCTCGATTGCCGGTACCTACCCCTACCCCGGCGGCAATGTTTACGGTGCCACCAAAGCCTACGTGCGCCAATTCAGCCTCAACCTGCGGGCTGACTTGGCCGGCACCGGCGTGCGCGTGAGCAACATCGAACCGGGCTTGTGCGGCGACACCGAATTTTCCAACGTGCGCTTCAAAGGCGACGAAGAACGGGTGGCCAAGCTGTATGAAAACGTGCAGTTCATCCGCCCGCAAGATATTGCCAACACCGCTTTATGGCTCTACCAACGCCCCGTGCACATGAACGTGAACAGTATCGAAATCATGCCGGTGGCGCAAAGTTTCGGCGCGCTGCCGGTACACCGCGAAGCCGCCGTGCCCGCCGCCATGGTGGAAAACGGCTTCGACAGACAAAGTATGTCGCTGTTTCAAAAAATCAAATCTTGGTTCAAATAAGCCGTCTGAAAAACCTGAAAGGCCGTCTGAAATGTTTTCAGACGGCCTTTGTTTATCTAGGTCGATAAACACAGTAGGGCGGGCATCCCTGCCCGCCCTACTGTTAACCCTGCACCGTGGGCGCCGTTTCCCCGTTATCGAAGACCAGCACCCGTTCCGGCCAGCGCAAAGCTGCAAGGCGGAATTCGGAACGCTCGGGCGGCGTGCCGTTTTTACGGTCGCGCCAGCGTGCGCCGACGGAAAAGTCGATACAAAACACATTATGCCGCGCCCCGTGCCATGCCGCGCCTTCTGCGGGCAACAGGTTTTCGCGGTGCGGCGACGGCGGTTGCGGCAGCCACGAACGCCAATAATGGCCCACAACCACCGGCACATCGTCGCGATAATTGTTCCACCACGCGCAACGGGCGGTAAAACGCCAACGCCCGCTCGCATAAAACGGTGCGGGGGCGATCTGCTCCACGCCGCTGGTCAACGCCCGTATCGGGTGCATACGGCTGCGGTTGAGTTCGTATTGCGCCGTGGCGGGCATAGGCGGCGGCGGGAAATGCGGGTTTTCGACAACTTCGGCGTAACGCTGCTGTTCGTCGAGATAGTCGGCATACCAAGAGGCCGTCTGAAGATGCCGTTTCAGCCTGCCATCAAAGCGGCGGTATTGTTCGACCAATCTTTCGCCGGCGGCGGCTTCCAGCGCGGCAAACTGCTGCGGCAACCATGCGGCGTGTACCACGCGCAGATCGGGGCGTTCCAAAATCAGCGGCTGCTCCGCCAACCAGCTTTCCAGCATAGGTTTTTCAGCTTCGGGCAACACGTTCCACGGCGCGTATTGAACGGCATCTTTGGCTTCCCGTTCGGGAAAAAGCCAGCCGGAGCCGTCTTTCGGGTCGCGCACGAGCGCATTCAACTCGTGGTTGCCCAGCACCATGAAAGCATGGCCCGCATCGTAAGCCTGTTTGAACCACGCCAGCACCGCAGGGCTGTTTTGCCCGCGGTCGCACAAATCGCCGACAAACACCAACCTCCGCCCCTGCGGATGCGCTCCGTTATCCCGATAGCCGAGATGGTGCAGCAGCGATTGCAGGGCTTCGAGTTCGCCGTGCACGTCGCCCACGATATCCAATGCAGTATCGGGCAGGGTTTGGCGGTAGGAATAAGTCATAACGGGCTTTCGATGTTCCGAATTCAAAATACGGCGGCAACGCGGCAACGGCATTTTGCAGGGCGGCCGCGCAACTTCGGGGCGGTTGCAGAATATTACATTATCCTCAAAAACCTTTAACCGTTTTACCGCTCTCAGCATTATGGCGGTTGCTGCAACAGCCAAGTGTTTGCAGCAACCGTGTTTCCGAATATTGCCACATCTTTCGCGGTTGTGTGGTAAAAGGCGAATTATTCTTCCTGATATAACTCGGAGACTTCTGATGAACACCATCCGTAAAACCCTGATTGCCGTGCTGGCGGCAGTGGCGCTCTCGTTCGGCACCACCGCCCAAGCACGCATGACCGACCGCACGGAAGCGACGATTGTGGGCGCAGCCGTCGGCGGCGTTATCGGCAAAGTGGCCGGCAACAATATGGAAAGCACGCTTATCGGCGCGGCCATCGGCGGCACCGCCGGCAACCTGTATGCCAAGCGCAACCAGAAAAAAGAAGCGGCCGAACAAGCCCGCCATCATCATGCTTCGGGCAAACACTGCAAAAAAAGCTGTTATTGCGACCATTACCGCAAGGGCAAGAAATACCGCTGTAAAAAATACCGCGAAGATGATGATGACGATGACGATTAATACCCGTTTCGCCCTCTACACGATATGAAAGATGCACCGAGGCCGTCTGAAACTGTTTTCAGACGGCCTCGGTGTTTTGTTTTGATGCCTTAGTGATTTTTAAAGTATAAACCGCTACTCCCGATGGTAAGGATGGTTGTGCAAAATCGACACGGCGCGGTAAAGCTGTTCGGTAAGCAACACGCGCACCATGCCGTGCGGTAAAGTGAGGCTGGATAGGCGCAGCATCAGCCGTGCCTGCTGTTTGAGGCGGTCGGTCATGCCGTCCGCCCCGCCGATCACAAAGCAGACGTGTTCGCCGTTTTGCTGCCAGTTTTTCAGGTGCTCCGCCAGTTCCACCGAAGTGGGCGCTTTGCCGCGTTCGTCCAACACCACTAAAAATGCACCTTGCGGCACCGCTTCGAGAATGCGTTTTTCTTCCGCCGCCATGCCCTGCGCGGCATTCACGCCTGCGCCACGTTTTTCGGGCTTGATTTCTTTGAGAGTGTAGTTCACGTCGCGCCCGAAACGCTTGGCGTATTCGTTTACGGCTTCGTCCACCCAGCGCGGCATTTTGGTGCCGACGGCTAAAACGGTAATATTCATGGCTCTTTCTCTTGCGGAAAATCCGCTGTGATAATGATGAGGCCGTCTGAAAACTTTTTTTTCAGACGGCCTCATCATTAAGGTTAATAATGCGGCGGTATCTCATCAAGCAGGCTGTACGGCTCGCCGTCGCCGCTGCTTTTTTCCTGCATCCGCTGATACAGCAAGCGCAACTGCCCCTGCTGTAAATCAAGCGTTTGCTGCATCTTGGCAATGGTGTCGTTCAAGCTGGCAATCAAGTCTTCCTGTAAGGCCGTCTGAATTTCCAACTCGGTAACGCGCGCTTCCAAATCATTCATCACAACACCATCGCGGCAATCCAGCCGGAAACCATCAGCGGCAGGTTATAGTGCAGGAAGGTGGGAATCACCGTATCGCGCACATGGTCGTGCTGGCCGTCCACATTCAAACCGGCGGTGGGGCCTAAAGTGGAATCGGATGCTGGCGAACCGGCATCGCCCAATGCGCCTGCCGTACCGATTAACGCCAAAGTAGCCATCGGTGAGAAGCCCATGCTGATGCACAGCGGCACATAAATGGTGGCGATAATCGGCAAGGTGGAAAACGAGCTGCCTATGCCCATCGTAACCAGCAAACCCACCAACAGCATAATCAATGCCGCCATGCCTTTGTTGCCGGCAAACATTTCGGCCGAAGCTTTCACCAGCGGCTCAATCTGGCCGGTGGCTTTCATCACTTCGGCAAAACCTTGCGCGGCAATCATGATAAAGCCGATCATCGCCATCATTTTCACGCCGTTGTTAAACACCGTATCCGCTTCGCCCCAGCGCACCACGCCCGCCGCCATAAACACGGCAAAACCGACCATCGCGCCCAGCAGCAGCGAACCCGCCCATAACTGCACCACAAAAGAAATCACAATCGCCAGCAAAGCCACTATGCTGCGGTAGGTAGAAATTTTCGGCTGTGCCGCGGCCTGGTGGTTAGCTTCCACATCTGCTGCAGTATTTTGATAAATACGGGGACGGCGGTAGCTGACGAACACCGCAACCAACAAGCCCGCAACCATGCCCAAAGCGGGAATAGTCATGGCTTGAACCACATTGATATTGTCAACATTCAAACCGGCCTTATTGATGTTGCCGACCAAAATCTGTTTCAAGAAAATTTCGCCGAAACCCACCGGCAGCCACATATAAGTGGTAACCAAACCGAAAGTCATCACACAGGCCAGCAAGCGGCGGTCGAGTCGGATGCGGTTGAATACCAGCAGCAGCGGCGGAATAATCAGCGGAATAAACGCGATGTGGATGGGAATCAGGTTTTGACTCATCACGCTCATGGCAAGCAAGGCCAGCAGCAGCCCCCATTTCACCACGTTGACGCTGCCCGGCACATTGTCGCGCACGTGGCTGTTATCCAAACGGCGGATAACGGCATTGGCCAGCGTTTGCGGCAAACCCGAATGGGCAATGGCCACGGCAAACGCCCCCAGCATGGCGTAGGAAAGCGCAATCTGCGCACCGTTGGCCAAACCGGTTTGAAATACTTCCATGGTTTTCGCCAGCCCCAAACCACTGGTCAAACCGCCCGCCAGCGCGCCCAGTAGCAGGCTCAACACCACATGCACCCGCGCCAACGACAATATCAGCATCACGGCAACGGCAATCACAACGGCATTCATCCCTACTCTCCATAAAAATCACGGCCTTGAGGCCGTCTGAAATATCATAACCTGACATGATTTTACATGTGAGTTTGATTGTTTACAAATTAAGGCCCGCGCCGAACCGCCCGATTCGAAAACCGTTCGAGATGCGGCACCCCGGCCCGAGTCAGGCACGCAACCGAACCATGCCGCCCTTTTCCTTCCATCATCGTGGTGAGGCCGTCTGAAAAACGATTTTCAGACGGCCTCAAATGCCATTGAATATGACTTACCGATTTTCGTCCAACCATACCGCCAGCGGATGCTGTCTATCCAGCAGACCGTAGCGGTTGAATGCGTCCAAAGTGGCCAGAAACGCATCGTTCATCAGCAAACCGCTGCACATGGCTTCGGTCAGCTCGGGAATACGCATCCGCCTGAATTCGGCCACTTCGCCGTCTTGGTTTTCCGGCAGCACATCCGGCGGCAGCACGATATCGAAGATAAACAGTTCTTCATTGTGCAGGCCGCGCGATACGGGGCGGCAACTGCGACGGCGGCTTTGTCCGCTCAAATTCTGCAATAAGGCCTCATCCAATCCCGCTTCTTCCATGCCCTCGCGCAACATCGCTTCGCGTATGCTTTCTCCGCTGGCAATGCCGCCGCCCACGAGGTTGTCGAGTTTGTTGGGGTCGACCGCCTTATACGGGCTGCGCCGACCGATCCAAAACACCCATTCGCCTTCATATTCGGTCAGTCCGTTGATGTGCACCGCCCTGCTCAACAAACCGAGCGGCCTGAATGCGGAACGCTCCAATGTAAACAACGGCCGGCCTTCCGAATCGTTGACATCAAATTGTTCGTTGCGCCAACCGCTCAAGTAACCGAACTGTTTCCAGCCTTGTGCCATGTGTTGCAGACTGTCGCCCATAGCCAGCCAGCCGTCGGTATGCAAATGTATGCCTTCCGGCATTTCCGTTATGCTTTCCGTCCAATCCAACCGCACCTGTTCCAACCATTTTTCGTTCAAACTTCCTAATTTCAAACCATTAAGCCATAAAGGTTTCCATATAGACGACCCCCAGTCGAAATGACTTTGCAGACACTCCCATAAACGGTTTTGCTCAAGCTCTCCCAAACAGTAGGTAAATCGCGGTCGGTTCATCAGCGGCGCATCCGGAAAAATGATAAAAAAACGGCTGCATTGTAACAGTACACCGTCTTATATGCTCAATCATATTAAATATGATTGGCATCATGCAGAATGGTTCGAGCCGTCCGAAACCGTGCCGACCGAGCAAATACCGTTAAATTGCTTTACAATAATTACCCTTTCCCCTTCAGTATCTTCTGATTGCAATGAACGAACACATCTCCCAACCCGCCGTCGGCGACGACTACCTGCTGCTCGGCCAATACGCCGAACGCGCCTATCTCGAATACGCCATGAGCGTGGTTAAAGGCCGCGCCCTGCCCGAAGTTTCAGACGGCCAAAAGCCCGTGCAGCGGCGGATTCTCTACGCCATGCGCGACATGGGGCTGACGCACGGCGCGAAGCCGGTGAAATCCGCCCGCGTGGTGGGGGAGATTCTCGGTAAATACCATCCGCACGGCGATGCTTCGGCCTACGATGCCATGGTGCGTATGGCGCAGGATTTTACCCTGCGCTATCCCTTAATCGACGGCATCGGCAACTTCGGCTCGCGCGACGGCGACGGCGCGGCGGCCATGCGTTATACCGAAGCGCGGCTCACGCCGATTGCCGAGCTGCTGCTTTCCGAAATCAATATGGGCACGGTGGATTTCGTGCCGAACTACGACGGCGCGTTTGAAGAGCCGGTGCATCTGCCCGCCCGCCTGCCGATGGTGCTGCTCAACGGCGCATCGGGCATTGCCGTCGGTTTGGCCACCGAAATCCCGTCGCACAACCTGACCGAAGTGACCCAAGCGGCCATCGCCCTCTTGAAAAAACCGTCGCTGGAAACGGCCGACCTGATGCAGTATATTCCCGCGCCCGATTTTGCCGGCGGCGGCCAAATCATCACATCTGCCGCCGATTTGCAGCAGATTTACGAAACCGGCAAAGGCAGCGTGCGCGTGCGTGCGCGTTACGAAATCGAAAAGCTGGCACGCGGACAATGGCGCGTTATCGTAACCGAACTGCCGCCCAACACCAGCGCGCAGAAAATTTTGGCCGAAATCGAAGAGCAAACCAATCCCAAACCCAAGTCCGGCAAGAAAAACCTCACGCAAGACCAGCAAAACACCAAAGCCTTGATGTTGTCGCTGCTGGAAAAAGTGCGCGACGAAAGCGACGGCGAATCGCCCGTGCGTTTGGTGTTCGAGCCGAAATCCAGCCGCATCGAACCCGAAAACTTCATCAACACGCTGATGGCGCAAACCGGTTTGGAAGGGAACGTGCCGATGAACTTGGTGATGATGGGCTTGGACAACCGCCCCGCGCAGAAAAACCTCAAAACCATTTTGCAGGAATGGCTGGATTTCCGCGTCATCACCGTAACACGCCGTCTGAAATTCCGTCTTGCCCAAGTGGAAAAACGCATCCACATTCTCGACGGGCGCATGATCGCCTTTTTGCATATCGACGAAGTGATTAAGGTTATCCGCGAATCCGACGAACCCAAACCCGACCTGATGGCGGTGTTCGGCCTCACCGAAATCCAAGCCGAAGACATTCTCGAAATCCGCCTGCGCCAACTTGCCCGCTTGGAAGGCTTCAAGCTCGAAAAAGAACTCAACGAACTGCGCGAAGAGGAAGGCCGTCTGAAAATATTGCTGGGCGACGAAAACGAAAAGCGCAAATTGATTGTCAAAGAAATGCAGGCCGACATGAAACAGTATGGCGACGAACGCCGCACTTTGGTCGAAGAAGCCAGCCGCGCCACCCTCACGCAAACCACCGCCGACGAACCGGTTACGCTGATATTGTCGAACAAAGGCTGGATACGCAGCCGCGCCGGCCACAACGTCGATTTAAGCCAAACCACCTTCAAAGAAGGCGACGGGCTGAAACAGGTGATCGAAGGCCGCACCGTGTGGCCGGTGGTAGTGCTGGATTCGCACGGCCGCACCTACACGCTGGACGCGGCGGAAATCCCCGGCGGCCGCGGCGACGGCGTACCCGTAGCCTCGCTCATCGAACTGCAAAACGGCGCCGAAGTCGTCGCCATGATGACCGGCCTGCCCGAACAGCATTATTTATTGAGCAACAGCGGCGGCTACGGCTTTATCGCCAAACTCGGCGATATGGTCAGCCGCATCAAAGCCGGTAAAGTGGTGATGACGCTCAAAGCCGGAGAGCGAACCCTGCCGCCGGTCAGCATCTATGCCGTTTCACTCATCAACCCCGAGTGCAAAGTGCTGCTGGCCACCGACGAACCGCGCCTGCTGGCGTTTACCATCGGCGAATTGGAAGTGATGGCCAAAGGCCGCGGTTTGCAGTTGATCAGCCTTTCAGACGGCATCAGGCTCGAACATGTCGCCGTTACCTCGTCGCCCGAATTTATCGTAGAAAGCACCGGCAAACGCGGTGCAGCGCACAAAGAACGCCTGCGGATTCAAGATATAAACAACAAACGCGGCAGAAAAGGCAAAGTTTTAGAGATTTCAGGCCGTCTGAAAAGATTATCCGGCACAGATTCGGTATAATATAATAAGAGGAATATTGAGTGTTATGATAATAACCATATTGCATGGGAGCATCGGCTATCCGAAGAAACAAAAATACCGCCGTAGAATGCAATTATGTATATGCCTTAAGGCATAAAATAAATAAGAAAACGAAAAGGGCATACGTTGAATGAGCGTAAATAAGCTATTTGTTAAACAAGACTGGGAAAGTTTAAATGACCGGATACCCGGGTTGGTTAATATCGCCCGAACGTCGATTGTATTGTCATTGCTGGTTTTTCATTTGATCAGCACCTACTCTGGCGGAGGAACAGGTAAGGAAATGTTTTCTCCGGTGGAGTTTTACAGCTGGGCGGCAGTATATGCATTTCTGATTTTACTCACCGTATTTAAACCCGACTGGCAACTGC
This sequence comes from Neisseria animaloris, assembly GCF_900637855.1. Lineage (NCBI taxonomy): Bacteria > Pseudomonadati > Pseudomonadota > Betaproteobacteria > Neisseriales > Neisseriaceae > Neisseria > Neisseria animaloris. Next base: position 1,705,675 of record NZ_LR134440.1, on the reverse strand, counting down.
AAAACCTTGACCTGCCCAATGCCAGTGCTGTTGTCGACATCACCATGATCATGCTGCTGACTTACATTGCCGGCGGCGTTGATTCCGGCTTCGGTATTTTGGTGCTGCCTTTTATCGCCACCTCTTGTCTGCTCAGCCACGGGCGCTACCCGATACTTTACGCCAGCTATGCATTGTTGCTGATTTTGCTGAACATGTTCTTTACCGGACAGATTCGACTTACCCCTTTCCAATGGGAAGACCGCACACTCGTATCCTCAGCCCTGCTTGCAGGTGCGTGCTATCTGGTTGCCGCCCTTACCGCTTTTTCGGCCACCTACCTCCAAGCCGCCACCGAATCCGCCACTAAACACCAACTTGCCTACCGCCGTGTGAGCGGCTTGAACCGCTTAGTGTTGAACCGTGTTCAAGAAGCCGTTATCGTTATCGATGCTTCCCAACGTGTGTGGCTGTTTAACCGTCAGGCCAAAACCTATTTTCCCGGACTGGCCGTCGACAAACAGGAAAACGTATTCGGTGAATTGATTTCGCGCTGGCAATACCAACCCGATAAAGCCTTTGAAACCGACATCCATATTTTCCAGCACTCCATGCACGTGCGCGCCGTACCGCTGATTCAAGAAAAAACCGAACTGCTTATCCTTTATGTGCGTTCATTACGCGAAGTAGCCGCCGAAGCCATGTCTACCAAACTGGCTTCTCTCGGCCAGCTTACCGCCAATCTTGCCCATGAAATCCGCAATCCCATGTCGGCCATCCGCCATGCCAGTGATTTACTGTATGACGAAAACAAAATGGATCCGACCAAAACCAAATTGCACAACATCATCGACAGTAACATTCAACGCATCGATAAAATGCTGGAAGACGTATCGCTGATCAACAAGCGCGACGGGGTAAGCCGCGAACCGATTAATCTGATGAAGTTCTGGCTGGAGTTCAAACAGGAATTCACACTCAACAATCCCGATGCCGTAGGCTGCCTGCGCATGAACATGGACGGCAACAATCTCAGTGTTTTAGCCGATTCCATGCACTTGCAGCAGATTATGTGGAATTTGTGTAATAACGCCTGGCGGCACAGCCGAAAAGACCGCCATGCGATTACCGTATTAATCAAACCGAGCGGCCGCATCCATATTTCCATCGTAGTAGCCGACAACGGCACCGGTGTTCCGCCCGATATACGCAACCACTTGTTTGAACCTTTCTTTACCACCGACAAACAAGGCACGGGGTTAGGGCTTTATGTTGCCCGCGAACTTGCACACGCCAATATGGGTCAGTTGCACTATCATCCCGAAATGAATGGCTTTGAACTGATTTTACCGAGAGAAACCCATGAGCAATCATAAATTGCAAGACCCAGTTTTGGTTGTGGATGATGAAGCCGATATCCGCGATTTGATGGAAATGACCCTCATGAAAATGGGGTTGCGCGTAGAAACGGCGGTCGGCGTAGAAGATGCTAAAGACAAACTCGATAACAACGACTATTCGCTGGTACTGACCGATATGCGTATGCCCGACGGCTCGGGCTTGGAAGTGGTGCAATACATTAACGAGCTGACGCTGGATACGCCCGTTGCCGTTATTACCGCTTTCGGCAATGCCGACCAAGCCGTCGAAGCATTGCGGGCAGGCGCTTTCGACTACCTGCAAAAACCGATTACCCTGTCGCAGCTTCGTTCGTTGGTAAAATCCGCTATCAAAATCAATGAGCCGCCCGAAAGCATGAAGCATGAAGCTGCGGCTCCCTCCGCGGCCGAGCCTCCGGCACCCCGCCCCACTCCGGCCAAGCAGCCGCCGGCTGCGGCGCAACCGCCTTTTTCCGCAATCCGCCGTGCCGTTCCCTCGCCTTTTGTTCCTGTATCGAACCAACCTGTGCGTAAAGGTTCCGCCCTTACCCAGCCGACTGGTATACCGGAAAGCCTGCGCTCTCTGAAAGACCGTTTTTCAAGCGGCGAACTTACCGCCCGCATCTTGTCGGGGCACGACGTCCCCTTACGTGGTGATGAGGATATGCCGCGCCTGCTCGGTATATCGCCGCAAATGGTAGAAGTACGCCACCTCATCCGCCGTCTTGCCCGTAGCGGCGTGCCCGTTTATATCTCCGGCGAATCCGGTACCGGTAAAGAGCAGGCGGCACGTACCATACACGAATTATCGGAGCGTGCTGACAAATCTTTCATTGCCGTGAACTGCGGTGCCATTCCTGAAAACCTCATGGAAAGCGAATTTTTCGGCTATAAAAAAGGCAGCTTCACCGGCGCGGACAGCGACCGATTGGGCTTTTTCCAACACGCCGACGGCGGCACACTGTTTCTCGACGAAGTGGCCGACCTGCCGCTGGCGATGCAGGTTAAACTGCTGCGTGCCATCCAAGAAAAGGCCGTGCGCCGCATCGGTGATGCCCGTGAAACTTATGTGGATGTCCGCATCATCTGCGCCACCCATAAAAATCTCGAAGCCCTGGTAGAATCAGGTGCATTCCGCCAAGACTTGTACTACCGCCTGAATGTGGTTTCCCTCAACATGCCGCCATTGCGCGAAATGCGGGAAGACTTAGGCGGCTTGATCATGCACCTGCTTCACAAACACCGCACAGGCAGCGAAAATTACAAACTCAGCCCCAAAGCTCAAGAAGCATTGCTGCATTACAGCTACCCCGGCAACTTCCGCGAGTTGGAAAATATTCTCGAACGCGCCGTAGCCTTAACCGTCGGACAGGTTATCCAATTGGACGACCTGCAAATCAACACCAGCCATAACGCATCGTCCGACAAACCCAGAGAACTGTCGTTTGACGAAATTTCCGAACCCGATCCCGACAGAGTAAACCCCGGCGGTCTGTTGCCCGATTTCATTCCCGGAAAGATGCAGATTCAGGATTATCTCGATCAGATCGAGCGTGAAATTATCGAGCAGACTTTGAAACAAACCCGCTACAACCGTACGCAGGCTGCCAAGCTGCTTGGCATCAGTTTCCGTTCCATGCGCTACCGTATGGAACGGTTGGACATCCATTAAACAAAACCATACTTTTTTCAGACGGCCTCCCGACACCGGCATAAAGCATGAGGCCGTCTGAAATATTGCCACACCGCCCAACCCGTGCCTGACAAAACAGGCCATCTGAAACCATGACTTCCGTTTACCTTACCGATACAGCCGACGAAACCGCCCGCGAACTCATCAACCGCTTCGGCCTGCCCGTATGCGCCTGCCCGCCGGGGCAAGGAGAATACCTGCTGGCGGATTCAGACGGCCTCTCTCTTTGCAAAGCCAAAGAAAAAGGACGGGTACGAGTGGATTTCGTCAGCGGGGCAGCGCAATACCGGCGAACCAAAGGCGGCGGCGAACTGATTGCCAAAGCGGTCAACCACACTGCCCGACCCACCGTCTGGGACGGCACGGGCGGCTTGGGGCGCGATGCTTTCGTGCTGGCCTCCCTCGGCTTGCAGGTGGATGTATTCGAACAAAACCCCGCCGTTGCCTGCCTGCTTTCAGACGGCCTTAAGCGTGCTGCCGAATCACCCGATACCGCCGCCGTTGCCAAGCGCATTACCCTGCACTTTGGCGATACCGCCGCCTTATTGCCTGAACTGGCCGCCGCCCGAGGCCGCCCCGATGTGGTGTATCTCGACCCGATGTACCCCGAGCGGCAGAAATCCGCCGCCGTAAAAAAAGAAATGGCCTATTTTCACGGTCTGGTCGGTACCGCACAAAACGAAGCCGCTTTACTGACCGCCGCCCGCGCCGTGGCGAAAAAACGGATTGTCGTCAAACGCCCCCGCCTCGGAGTCTTTCTCAACAACGAAAAACCTGCCTATCAATACACGGGTAAAAGCACGCGATTTGACGTTTACCTGCCGTATCATCCCGTTTCGGAAGATACTCCCGAAAGCGGTCAATCCGACTAACCCAAAGGCATTCCCCACACCCGTCATCCGATCATGTCAGGCCGTCTGAAAACACCGCTTTCAGGCAGCCTTTACAGCACGCCTTAGCCGAAACCGTTATAATGATTGTGTGAACACAAAAAATCAGGGCATTATGAGCGAACTTAACAATATTTTGACATTCAACGAGGAATTCGTAGATTCGGGCGAATACGCCCAATTTTTCAGCAATAAATTTCCCGAACGCGAATTAGCCATCTTATCGTGCATGGATGCCCGCATGGTTGAATTGCTGCCGCGAGCTATGGGCTTGAAAAACGGCGATGCCAAGCTGATTAAAAATGCAGGAGCCGTCGTTACCCACCCGTGGGGTTCCGTGATGCGCAGCCTGCTAGTGGCCGTGTTTGAACTGAAAGTGAAAGAAATCATGGTGATTGCCCACTACGACTGCGGCATGCGCGGCCTCCATCCCGATTCTTTTCTCAACCACGCCCATCAAAACGGCATCCCCGACGACCGCATTACCACCCTGCGCAACGCCGGTATCGACCTTGACGGCTGGCTCACCGGCTTTGACGATGTCGAAGACAGCGTACGCCATACGGTCGGCATTATCCGCCGCCACCCGCTGATGCCCGAAAACGTTGCCGTACACGGTTTGGTTATCCACCCCACCACCGGCAAACTCACCGTGATCGTCAACGGCAACAACGAATGCCCCATTAACAAATAGCCTTTTCAGACGGCCTCAACCCATGAAAAAAATCGGACTTTTCGGCGGCACCTTCGACCCTATCCACAACGGCCACTTGCACATCGCCCGTGCGTTTGCCGACGAATCGGGTTTGGACATGGTGGTTTTTCTGCCCGCAGGCGACCCTTATCACAAAGAAGAAGCCACCCGCACGCCTGCACACCACCGTCTTGCCATGACCGAACTGGCAATCGCCGACGATGAACGTTTCGCCGTCAGCGATTGCGATATTGTGCGCGAAGGTGCCACCTACACTTTCGATACGGTACAGATTTTCCGCCAGCAATTCCCTGCCGCCCAATTATGGTGGCTGCTCGGCAGCGACAGCCTGCTTCGACTCCACACATGGAAAAAGTGGCAAACATTAGTCAAACAAATCAACATCGCCGTAGCCGCCCGACAAGGTTTCAGCCTTCATCAGGCCCCGCAAGAAATCCATGCATGGCTGGGCGAAGCCCTGCAAAACGGCCGCCTGAAACCGCTGCAAACGCCGCTGTACGACATCAGTTCCACCGAACTGCGCCGACGCATCGGCCGTAACGAACCGGTGTCCGATTTTTTAGACCGCCGCGTAGAAAACTACATCCGGCAGCACAAGCTGTATAAACCGTGATTTCAGACGGCCTCGGAAAAAAGGCCGTCTGAAAACCCTTCCCCCGATCTTTTATTAACAAAATCACCAACAGGAAAGCTAATGAACGAACAAGAACTGCAAGACTTGCAAAAAATGGTCGATGTCGCCGTAAACGCATTGGAAGACATCAAAGCCAAAGACATCACCGTGCTGGAAACCCAAGAAAAAACCTCTCTGTTTGCCCGCATGATTATCGCCAACGGCGACAGCTCCCGCCAAGTAAAAGCCTTGGCCAATAATGTGGCGGTTGATTTGAAGGCCGCCGGTTTTGAAATTCTCGGCAGCGAAGGCCAAGACAGCGGCGAATGGGCATTGGTCGACGCAGGCGATTTGGTTGTACACGTTATGCTGCCTGCCGTGCGCGATTTTTACGACATCGACAGCCTGTGGGGCGGCGAAAAACCCTCATTCCATGCCGGCGCACAAAAACCGTGGCACGCTGCTGATGCCGATTAAAACCGGCTATCTTGAAACCTATGCTTTGATGCAATCGAAATTCAGCACCGTTGCATGCGGATAGCCGCTCCGTTCCTATCTATCCCGAAGCGGAACACCGAAAACAGTTCGACCAACAAAACAACGCCTCTCATCTTGAATGTGCCGTAAAAAAGGCCGTCTGAAAGCAAAAGCTACTTTCAGACGGCCTCTCCGTCATCCGCTACCGGTTGTTATAAGCAAGCTGTTTCATTGGCCAATTGCTGTTCAATCGTTTCGCGTTGCCGAATCAACTTCACTTCGCTGCCGTCCACCAACACCTCCGCCGCGCGGTTGCGGGCATTATAATTGCTCGCCATGCTGCTGCTGTATGCTCCGGCACTGCGAACGGCCAACAGATCGCCCGCTTCACAGGCCAATACGCGTTCTTTAGCCAGAAAATCACCCGTTTCACAGATAGGGCCGACCACATCGGCGGTAAACGGTGCAATATCTTTTGATTCAACTGCTTCGATACGGTGGAAAGCACCGTAAAGTGCCGGACGCATCAAATCATTCATTGCCGCATCAACAATCACAAAATTTTTCTCTTCGCCCTGCTTCACAAACTCGACACGGGTAAGCAGAGTACCGGCATTTCCGACCAAACTGCGCCCCGGTTCCAATACCAATTTCAGCTTGCGTCCGCCCATCAATTCCGCAACGGCGTGCGCATAAGATGGCAAATCGGGTACTTCTTCATCATCGTATACAATACCGACACCGCCGCCCAAATCGATATGCTCCAGCACAATACCTTCGGCCGCCAACGTATCGACCAGCTTCAACGTACGTTCGCATGCCTCTACCAACGGGCTTAAATCGGTCAACTGCGAACCGATATGGCAATCGATACCGACGATTTTCAGACGGCCCAAACCGGCCGCATAGCGGTAAGCATCAAGCGCATCGGCGTAGGCAATACCGAATTTGTTGGATTTCAAACCGGTAGAAATATAAGGATGGGTTTTCGCATCCACATCGGGATTGATACGCAATGAGACGGGAGCTGTTTTGCCCAACCGCCCGGCCACCGCCTGTATGCGGTCAAGTTCAGGCAGGCTTTCCACATTGAAACACAACACGCCGGCATTCAACGCGAATTCAATTTCCGCCTCACTCTTACCCACTCCTGAAAAAATGGTTTTACCCGCATCGCCGCCCGCCGCCAGCACCCGTACCAATTCACCGCCCGATACAATGTCAAAGCCGCTGCCGAGGCTGGCAAAATGTTTGAGGATACTCAGATTGCCGTTCGCTTTAACGGCGTAGCAAACCAACGGTTCCAGCTTGTCAAACGCATCGGTATAAGCGTGAAAAGCCTCGGTAAGCGCAGCTTTGCTATACACATATAAAGGCGTGCCAAACTGGTCGGCAAGATGGGTAAAAGAGGTTTGTTCGCAATGTAAAGTCATTATGGTTTATTCCGAGGGAGCGGTAGGTTCTTTGGATTCAAACTGCAAACCGGTTTGGATAACTCCAAAACGGGCTTTATCGTTCTCTTTAGGCAGATACAGATCGCCTTTGTAACCGCAGCCGGCCAAAAATACGGCAGCTACCAGTAAAAGTGCGGTGGACTTCATGATCGTCTTCCTTCAGGCACGGTAATATGGCAAGATTCGGTATCTTAAACAAAAACGCAGCAATGCACAAAACCATCATGACTGAAAGCGAATTTTTACAACATTCCGATGCCCTCTTCGCCCATATTGAAGACCAAATCGACGAAGGCGGCTGGGATTTCGACTGCCGGTTCAGCGGCAACGTCCTTACAATCGAAGCAGGCGACGGCACGCAAATTATTGTTAACCGCCACACCCCCAATCAGGAATTGTGGATTGCAGCCAAAAGCGGCGGTTATCATTTTTCCGAAAAAAACGGCCGATGGCTGGCTACTCGCGATGGCAGTGAATTTTTCTCCGTATTAAATGCAGCATTGAGCGCAGCCGCCGAAGAAACGGTTAATATCGAAACCTTGTGATATGACAACACCGGAGGCCGTCTGAAATTAGGTTTTCAGACGGCCTCCGGTGTTTATGGCGAGCAAGATAAAATGGCGGTTCAATAACGGGGCAAACCGGTTCTGCTTACTTTTACTGCGGTTGGAGTCATTCGGCCATAACAAGGAATACCGGTTCACATTGCGCCATCTCCACCGTACTGCTTGCGGTTTACTGCCTTGTATGAATTTTGATGTTCACCGCCATATGCTTGCAACTCCTAGTGAATAGTTATCCCCGTTTTGCTTGTTAGAGCCACTATATACTCAATCGACCTTACCCTTATTACGGTGTTGCTGCACTTTGCCGCCTTATCAGATTGGCTATCTCGTTCAATCTTTTAAGGCCATCTGAAAAGCATGTCCATCGGCATCCGGCTTGTTTGAAAACAAAAACGGACAGTCAAAAGACCATCCGTTCTGCTATCTTAAATATATTTTTCAGACGGCCGTCTGAAAAAACAGATATTGGCTACTACATCCGATTAATCAGCTTAATCAAAAATATCGCGTACTTTATCGAAGAATGATTTTTGCCGCGGCGTTTGCGAACGCTCCATACCGGTAGAAATTTTCTCAAATTCTTCCAACAGCTCTTTCTGACGATCGGTCAGATTCACAGGTGTTTCTACAACCACATGACAATACAAATCACCTACGGCACTGGAACGCAACGATTTGATTCCTTTCCCTTTTACCCGCATACGGCGGCCGGTTTGCGTTTCTTTGGGAATACTCAGCTTCACCTTACCATCCAATGTAGGCACTTCCACTTCTCCGCCAAGCGCAGCAATCGCAAAACTAATGGGCATCTCGCAATGCAAATCCAAGCCGTTTCGCTCAAATGTTTTGTGTTCTTTCACATGCACCACAACATATAAATCACCATTCGGCGCACCGTGCATACCCGGTTCGCCTTCGCCGCTCAAACGGATACGCTGGCCGTCATCAATACCGGCAGGAATATTTACCTCAACCGTTTTGCTGGTTTTCACGCGGCCTTCGCCACGGCATTTCATGCAAGGATCTTTAATTTGCTTACCCGTACCGTGACAGGTCGGGCAGGTTTGCTGCATTTGAAAAATTGCTTGGCGGACATGAATCGTACCGCTTCCATGACAGGTGGAACAGGTTGTTGCAGATGTTCCCGGCTTGGCACCGCTGCCGTGACAAACATCACATTCTTCATGAGTCGGAATGGTAATGCGTTTTTTGATACCTTTGGCAGCCTCTTCCAGCGTGATTTCTACGGCATACTGTAAATCCGCCCCTTGGTAGCTCTGTTGGCGGCCACCTGCTCCACCACCAAACATTTGGCTGAAAATATCACCAAAATCAAACCCTTGAGCTCCACCAAATCCTCCAAAGCCACCGAAACCGCCGCCTCCCATATTGGGATCGACACCGGCATGACCAAATTGATCGTAGGCAGAACGTTTTTCTTTATCAGACAAAATATCGTATGCTTTTTGAACTTCTTTAAATTTTTCTTCGGCATCTTTATCATCCGGATTACGGTCGGGATGATATTTCATAGCCAATTTACGATAGGCTTTTTTAATTTCATCATCATTTGCACTGCGTGCAACGCCTAAGGTTTCGTAAAAATCTTTGTTACTCATAATACTTATTTTGAAGGGTTTATGAAAATTGACAATTAGATTAGGGCAGCCGTTAAAAACTCAAGAGTTAAAAAATAATTTAACTGCAATGGCTTGTGTTGCGAAACCAAGTATTTCACATTACTTTGTTTGTCCTTGTCGTACTATTTCATTTCTTATTTCTGCAACCGATTGTTTGCGACACAAGATTTGATTTCACTGCCATGCATTATCGGGTATGCTGTTATTTAATTCAGGTAACTCAAAATAATAAGTGATTATGCCAATTCTAAATAACAAAAAAGCACAGCCATAAAGCTGTGCTTTGATTGATTTATTTAAAACAAAATTTATTTGTTCTTTTGTGCACGAATATAATCCAGGGTTTTGAGTTGGGCAATCGCAGCAGCCAACGCCGCATGTGCTTTAGCCAAAGCTTCATCGTCTTGAGCTTGAGAAATACGGGCCTCTGCCGCTTTTTTAGCCTCTTCCGCACGCGCCTGATCCATTTCACTGCTGCGGACGGCAACATCTGCCAATACCGTCAATTTATCAGGCTGCACTTCCAAAAGACCGCCGGAAACGGCAACTAATATTTCCTCAGCCTGCCCGGGACTTGTCAAACGCAAAGTACCCGGACGAACTAAACTCATGATCGGTTCATGTCGCGGATAAATACCAAGCTCTCCGGTTACAGTAGGCACTACAACAAACGTTGCCTCTCCTGAATAGATATGTTGCTCGTTACTTACCACTTCAACTTGCATGATGTTCATGCCGATCTCCTTAGTTTACAGCTTTCGCTTTCTCTACGGCCTCTTCGATACCACCAACCATATAGAAAGCTTGCTCCGGCAGATGGTCATATTCACCATTCAAAATTGCCTTAAAGCCGGCAATCGTATCGCGCAATGAAACATATTTACCTGGAGAACCGGTAAATACTTCCGCAACATGGAATGGCTGAGACAGGAAACGTTGAATCTTACGTGCACGCATCACGGTCATTTTGTCTTCATCAGACAGTTCATCCATACCCAGAATTGCAATGATATCGCGTAATTCTTTATATTTTTGCAGAGTGGATTGTACACCACGGGCCACATCGTAATGCTCTTGACCCAAAACCATCGGATCCAACTGACGTGAAGTAGAGTCCAACGGATCCACTGCAGGATAAATACCCAAGGAAGCAATATCACGGCTTAACACCACGGTCGCATCCAAGTGGGCAAAAGTAGTCGCCGGTGACGGGTCGGTCAAGTCATCCGCAGGTACGTAAACCGCTTGGATAGAAGTAATGGAACCTGTTTGAGTAGAAGTAATACGCTCTTGCAGACGGCCCATTTCTTCGGCCAATGTAGGTTGATAACCTACTGCAGAAGGCATCCGTCCCAACAATGCAGATACTTCGGTACCGGCCAGAGTGTAACGGTAGATATTATCTACAAAGAATAATACGTCACGACCTTTACCGTTCTCGTCTTTTTCGTCACGGAAATATTCGGCCATCGTCAAACCTGTTAAAGCAACACGTAAACGGTTACCCGGAGGTTCATTCATTTGGCCGTAAACCATGGCTACTTTATCCAAAACGTTGGAGTCTTTCATTTCATGATAGAAGTCGTTACCTTCACGGGTTCGCTCACCTACACCGGCAAACACAGACAAACCGCTATGTGCCTTCGCGATGTTGTTAATCAACTCCATCATATTTACAGTCTTGCCTACACCGGCACCACCGAATAAACCTACTTTACCGCCTTTTGCAAACGGGCACAGCAGATCAATCACTTTAATACCGGTTTCTAACAACTCGGTGGCACTAGACAACTCATCAAATTTAGGGGCTGACTGGTGGATCGCTCGGGTTTCTTCGGCTTCAACGGGACCGGCTTCGTCCACAGGGTTGCCCAATACGTCCATAATACGTCCCAACGTGGCTTTACCCACTGGCACGGTAATAGGCGATCCGGTGTTAGTTACGGCCATTCCGCGTTTCAGGCCGTCTGAACTACCCATTGCAATAGTACGAACAACACCATCACCCAAAAGTTGCTGAACTTCTAAAGTGAGATCGTGATCGACTAATTTCAAAGCATCGTATACATGCGGAATTGCATCACGTGGGAATTCCACGTCAACTACCGCACCGATGATTTGTACGATTTTGCCTTGGCTCATTATCGTATCCTATTTTAAATGCACACTACCACGACCTTAAACGGCCGCAGCACCTGCAACAATTTCTGACAATTCTGTAGTAATAGCAGCTTGGCGCGATTTGTTGTACACCAAACGCAACTCTTTAATGGCATTACCCGCATTATCGGTTGCAGCTTTCATTGCTACCATACGTGCGGCTTGCTCAGATGCCATATTGTCACTTAATGCTTGATAAACCACAGACTCTAAATAGCGGCGGACTAAGTATTCCAAAACAGTAGCAGGACTCGGTTCGTAGCGGTAATCCCAACTGTAATCTTTACTCTCGCTAACACCTTCCATCGTGTTTTGCCCGATAGGCAACAAGGTTTCCATACGCGGCTCTTGACGCATCGTATTGATAAACCCTGAATAAACCAAATGGATGGCATCTAATTGATGTTTTTCATAGCGTTGGAAAATCTCGGTTAACGCCCCCAGTAATCTTTCCATTTTAGGGGTATCGCCCAAATTGGTTACACTGGCAATAACATTTAATCCGATACGTTGACAAGCAGCCAAACCCTTGCTACCTAAGCATACAACATCAATTGCAACACCTTGTTCCTGATACTCTTGAACTTGAGCCAAAAACTTCTTCAGCACATTAGCATTTAAGCCGCCGCACAAACCTTTATCGGTAGTAATCAGAATGAATCCGGCACGTTGCATCGTGCGGTGTGGTTCCAATAATTTGATACCGTGATCAGAATGGGTTTGCGCCAAATGGCTCATAACCAACCGTACTTTTTCGGCATACGGACGCGCCAATCGCATCCGCTCTTGAGTCTTCCGCATTTTAGAGGTTGACACCATCTGCATCGCTTTAGTGATCTTTTGGGTATTTTGAACACTTCGGATTTTGGTGAGAATCTCTTTTCCTACTGCCATTTCAGACTCCTTTCTCTCTAATCTTAAGCCTGATAGCTATAAGAAGATTTAAAGGATTTCATGGCTTGAGCCAATATCTGTTCATTCTCGTCAGACATTGCCCCAGAAGCATTGATGGCATCTAATACATCCGGATGTTGGGTGCGTACATGGTTTAAAAACTCAGCTTCAAACGCCAATGCTTTAGCTACGGGAACATCTTCGTAAGAACCGTTATTGATGGCCCAAAGCGTTAAAGCCATTTCCGCCGTACTCAAAGTACTGAATTGTTTTTGCTTCATCAATTCAGTTACCACCTCACCGTGTTCCAACTGCTTACGGGTAGCTTCATCCAAATCGGAAGCAAATTGCGAAAATGCTGCCAACTCACGATATTGGGCCAGTGCCAAACGAATACCACCACCTAACTTCTTAATAACTTTAGTTTGAGCGGCACCACCTACACGGGATACTGAAATACCGGCATTGATCGCTGGACGGATACCAGAGTTAAACAAGTCAGTTTCCAAAAAGATCTGGCCGTCTGTAATAGAAATTACGTTGGTCGGCACGAATGCAGATACGTCACCGGCTTGTGTTTCGATGATAGGCAATGCAGTTAAAGAACCTGTCTTACCTTTCACTTGGCCGTTGGTTAGTTTTTCAACTTCGTCCACATTGATACGTGCAGCTCGTTCCAGCAAACGGGAATGCAAATAGAATACATCACCAGGATATGCTTCCCGACCGGGAGGGCGGCGCAACAGCAAAGAAATCTGACGATAGGCCACCGCCTGTTTAGACAAGTCATCATAAACAATCAAAGCATCTTCGCCACGATCACGGAAGAATTCGCCCATAGTGCAGCCCGCATATGGAGCAATAAACTGCAATGCTGCCGCTTCAGAAGCTGTGGCGGCAACAACGATAGTATGTTCCATTGCACCATGCTCTTCCAATTTGCGCACGACGTTCGCAATAGAAGATGCCTTTTGACCAACAGCAACATAAATACAGATAACACCAGTGCCTTTTTGGTTAACAATCGCATCCAAAGCAACGGCTGTTTTTCCGGTTTGACGGTCGCCAATGATTAATTCACGTTGTCCACGGCCAATCGGAACCATTGAGTCAATGGACTTCAAGCCCGTTTGCATCGGCTGGTCAACTGATTGACGGGCAATCACACCAGGAGCAATCTTTTCAATTGGAGCGGATAAGGTTGTATTAATTGGCCCTTTACCGTCAATAGGACGGCCTAAAGCATCTACTACTCGACCTACCAGCTCACGACCAATAGGAACTTCCAAAATGCGCCCGGTACAAGTAACGGTATCGCCTTCTTTAATGTGCTCATATTCACCCAGCACTACGGCACCAACAGAGTCACGCTCCAAGTTCATGGCCAAACCGAAAGTATTGCCGGGGAATTCAAGCATTTCACCTTGCATAACGTCTGACAAGCCGTGAATACGAACGATTCCGTCAGTTACAGAAATTACGGTTCCGCGGTTACGAACCTCTGTGTTTACAGACAGATTTTCGATTTTAGCTTTAATCAAATCGCTAATTTCAGCAGGATTAAGCTGCATGAAAACTCTCCTAATTTATCATAGCCGCGTACAAGGCATTCAATTTACCTTGTAACGACAAATCTAACACCTGATCACCCATTTCAACTTTTATACCGCCTATCAACTCAGGATCAACTTCGGTAGTAATTTCCAAACTTGTACCAAATCGCTCTTGAAGCTCTGCAACCAGATCCTTCAATTGAGCATCTGTTAATTCATAAGCACTATAAATAACAGCTCGTTTTGTGTGATTTAGTGTCAGACTTAAATCTTGAAATTGTGCATAAACTTCAGGCAAAAGCTGCAAGCGTTTTTGTTCAGCCAAAACATGTACGAAATTTTTCAAACTCGCATCGTTCAACTCAACCAATCCAACCAAAACTTCTGCTTTATCAAAAGCACTTTTTTCGGGCTGTTCAATCAATGCAGCAATCTTCACCTGCTGTACAACGGATGACAGCTCTTTCAGTCCGCCCAACCAAGACTCAATTTGATTTTTCTCTTGAGCCAGGCCAAATAATGCTTTTGCATACGGTCTGGCAATTGTTGCGAACTCAGCCATAAGATCACAGCTCCTGTTTTAAAGCACTAAGCATTTGCGCATGCTTCTCAGCATTGACTTCACTACGCAAAATTGACTCGGCACCTTTTACTGCCAATGCAGCTACTTGTTCGCGCAAAGCTTCGCGCGCACGGTTAGCTTCTTGCTCGACATCGGCTTTGGCCTGCGCTGTAATGCGGGCAGCTTCTGTTGAGGCTTGTGTTTTAGCTTCCTCTACGATTTTAGCTGCACGTTTTTCGGCATTAGCTACTATTTCAGCAACTTGGTTCCGACCTTCGGCCAAGAGTTCTGCAACTTTCTTTTCTGCCTGTTCAAAATCGCTTTTACCCCGTTCGGCGGCAGCCAAACCTTCTGCGATTTTGTCGGCGCGCTCATCCAATGCTTTTGCGATCGGTGGCCACACAAATCTCATGGTAAACCATACCAAACCGAAAAAGACGATTAACTGCGCAAATAAGGTTGCATTAATATTCACTTTACTTAACCTTCGTATTAGGGTTAATCATACACATAGATGTTTCGCTTATTCGAAACAGCTTCTGTTCGGATTAGCCTGCAAACGGGTTAACGAAGGCGAACAGCAGTGCAATAGCCACACCGATCAAGAAGGCGGCATCAATCAAGCCGGCAATCAGGAACAGTTTGGTTTGCAGCGGGCCAATTAACTCAGGTTGACGGGCAGAAGACTCCAAATACTTGGAACCTACCATAGCAATACCGATAGAAGCACCCAAAGCGCCCAAAGCCACGATCAAACCACATGCGATAGCAATCAAACCCATTTCAAAACTCCTTAATAAAAACAAAGGTTAAAACCACGTTAAAAATACTACTTTATCAAATTGCAATATAGTAACTAGTGTGCATCATGTGCTTGACCGATATAAACAAAGGTCAAAGCCATAAAAATGAAAGCTTGCAAGGTAATAACCAAGATATGGAAAATGGCCCAAACCAAACCGGCGAGTATGTGGAATACAAACATAACCGGATCGAGCACGCCTACGCTGCCAGATACAGCCCATGCGCCACCTAACAGGGCGATAAGTAAGAACACCAACTCACCGGCATACATATTGCCGAATAACCGCATACCGTGAGAGATGGTTTTGGATATGAACTCTACAATATTTAAAATAAAATTGGCAGGTGCAAGTTTCACACCAAAAGGAGCACTGAATAATTCATGCATCCAACCGCCAAAACCTTTGATTTTGATATTGTAGAAAATACAGATCAATAAAACTCCGAGAGCTAAAGCCAACGTAGTATTTAAGTCTGCAGTAGGAACAACGCGAAGCAGCGCATGATGCTCACCTGTCGCAGCCTGCCAAGTCAAAGGCAACAGGTCAACCGGCAACAAGTCCATCGCGTTCATTAAGAAAATCCATACAAAGAGCGTCAAACCCAAAGGAGCGACAAATTTACGGGATTTCTCGTTGTGAACGATGTTTTTACACATATCGTCCACAAACTCGAACAAAATTTCTACTGCGGCCTGAAAACGACCGGGAACACCCGGAGTGGCCTTTTTTGCAGCACGCCATAAGAAGAAGCTACCCAAAATGCCCATTACGATAGCAAAAAATATAGCGTCAAGGTTGATAAATGAAAAGTCGGCAATATTTTTCAAACCCTGCCCTTGGGTTACATCCTGCAAACTCGTCAAGCTTTGCAAGTGGTGCTTGATATAGTCTGCAGCAGTCATTGATTCACCTGCCATAATTTCTAACTCTCAACAATGCTAAAAAAACCAGATGGCTGACAGCAAATAACCCCGCCAAGAAGGGAATAAATGTTAGTGACGCATGCCAAAAATAAAATACTATCAGCATCAACACCAGCGACAGCACTACTTTTAAGCTCTCTACAAACAAAAAAGCCTTTGCGGCTACTTGCGGGTAACGCTTTAGAAAACTTAAAAGTAATACTGCAACTGCAGAAGGCAATAAATAACATAAGCCGCCGGCCCATGAAGATAAAAAGCCTTTTATTCCACTTACAAGCGTACATATAACGGATGTGACTGATAACGCACTTAACTGTATATACAGAATCTTATTCATTCAGTTCAGCCACAGGTAATATAGGCCGAGCTACTATAATGAACTTACTAGGGTGCGTCAAGAAAATTGTTAATCTTTGTGAATTAAGTTTTCGGGCTGTTACCTGCCTGTTTTAGGACCTTTCGGAAAGGCTCTCGCTATGAATTACATAATACTACACAATTCAAAAAGTTATACAGCAAATTCTTCCCTTATCCGTTCATAATCTGCCCTATTTTCTCTTAAATAGAAATGGTTTATACCAAAACACAGGCCGTCTGAAATTTCAGACGGCCTCAAAATACTTTCCTTCCATTACCCCCCGTATTCGATACCGAATTGCTTTAACAAATTATCCAATGTTTCGGGATTATCAAAATACAAAACAATTTTGCCTTTTTTTTGGTTAACTGTTTGTACTTCTGCATTTACACCGAGTTTCTCGGTAATCGCATCATTAAGACGGCGGATATCGGGATGGATGGTTTTAGGTGCTTCTGCTTTTTTGCCTTGCTGGAGTACTTGACTGCGACGCTCCACTTCGCGCACCGACCAACCATTTTTTACTGCCTTTTGTGCTAATTCCAATTGTTCGACCACAGGTAATGTCAGTAATGCCCGGGCATGTCCCATTTCCAAGCGGCGCTGATAAAGCATATCCTGCACAGGTTCGGGCAACCCCAACAAACGCAGACTGTTTGAAACGCTGCTGCGGCTGCGTCCTACCGCTTTGGCAACGGTTTCATGGGTAAGTCCGAATTCATCGACCAACCGTTTCAAACCTTGTGCCTCCTCAATCGGATTGAGGTTTTCACGTTGGATGTTTTCAATCAAACCCATTGCGAGCGCCGCTTCATCGCTGATACTTTTGATGACCACCGGAATTTCCGTCAACCCTGCCAACTGGCTTGCCCGCCAACGGCGTTCGCCCGCAATCAGCTCGTATTGGGACAATCCGCGTTCCCGCACGATTACCGGCTGGATAACGCCTTGCGCTTTAATCGACTCCGCCAGTTCTTGCAAAGCCTCATCGTCCATCTGCACACGCGGTTGATAGCGGCCCGGTTGGATGTCGGACACGGCTACCGTAGTCAGGCGGTCGTTGCCGCCGTCGTCTATATTATTGGAAATCAGAGAATCTAAGCCGCGGCCCAAGCCGCCTTTGGGTTTTGCCATATCGGTATCCTTTTTTCAGACGGCCTATTTTATCGGATATTGTGTTTTACCGCACGACTTCGCTTTCAGACGGCCTGAATCCATTACAATGCTGTTTTCAGAACAGTATTCCACTATGGCTACCATTTACCCGTTTCATACCGTCATCATCGGTGCAGGTGCAGCAGGGATGATGTGCGCTGCCCGTATCGGGCAACACGGACACCGTGTCGCGTTACTCGACCATGCAACAAAAATAGGTGAAAAAATCCGTATTTCCGGCGGCGGCCGCTGCAACTTTACCAACTGCCACCTTGATGGCCATGATGCTTCTCCATATTTCGTCTCACAACATCCGCGCTTCGTCCGCCACGCTTTATCGCGGTATTGCGCCGAAGACTTTATCCGCCTGCTGGACAGCTATTCCGTTGCTTACCACGAAAAACACAAAGGACAAATGTTTTGCAGCAACAGCGCCCAAGACATTATTTCCGTATTACAAAGCGAATGCGAAAAGGGTAAAGTCGAATGGCACACCGGATGCCGCGTTGATTCCGCCACCCTTTTTCAGACGGCCTCCGAATCACGGTTTGAAATCCGTACCGACCACGGTATTTTCCATTGCCTCAATTTAGTAGTTGCTACCGGAGGATTGGCGATACCGGCTATCGGTGCCGGCCCTTTCGGTTATGAACTGGCCAAGCAGTTCGGACACACCGTTATACCTCCCGAAGCAGCGTTGGTTCCGCTGCGCTTCGAACATTGGGCGCAACACGGCTTCGACTGTTTGTCGGGGATCGCCCTACCCGTCATCATCAGCACCGGAACAGGCAAACAGAAAATCAGCTTCCATGAAGATTTACTTTTCCGCCACCGGGGACTGAGCGGCCCTGCCATTTTGCAGATATCCAGCTACTGGCGCGCCGGCACAACCCTTACCGTGAACTTTGTTCCCGAAGTGAATCTTGCAAACTCATTATGCGAGGAAAAAATCAGACAAAAAATACAACTCAACACCGCCTTGAAACAACTCTGTCCTACCTTACCCGACCGACTGCTCGAATTTTGGCTAAACCAACCTGATTTCGCTGCATTCGCCACGCAAAAATGGGCGGATATTCCCGACTCCCTGTTGCAAAAGCTCGGTAACAGCCTGAATCATTGGACACTGCTTCCCAGCGGCAGCGACGGCCACAAAAAAGCCGAGGCCACCCGCGGCGGTGTCAATGTAAAGGAAATTGATTCGAAAACCATGCAAAGCAAACTATGCGACGGCCTTTATTTTATTGGCGAAGTGATGGATATCACCGGCTGGCTCGGCGGCTATAATTTCCAATGGGCATGGTCTTCCGCCGTATGCGCAGCAGATGCAATCAACCATGCAGATTGATCGTCTGAAGTGTGAGGCCGTCTGAAAAAACCGCCGACTGCATTCACAATCGGCGGTTTTTTGTTTGTGACAAATTACTCGGCTTCTTTAACCTGTTCGGCTACTTCGGCTTCGTGATGCGCCTGCCATGCTTGGCGACGGGTACGGTGGTAAGTCAAGCCCGTACCTGCCGGAATCAGACGGCCGACAATCACGTTTTCTTTCAGACCACGCAACTCGTCTTGTTTGCCCATAATTGCGGCTTCGGTCAATACGCGTGTGGTCTCTTGGAACGATGCGGCTGAGATGAAGCTGTCGGTAGACAACGAGGCTTTGGTAATACCCAGCAATACGTTTTCGTAACGTGCCGGTTCTTTATCCTCGGCCAACGCCTTCTCGTTAGCCAATGTAACATCGCCGCGCTCCACTTGTTCACCGGTAATGAAACCTGTTTCACCTGCGTCGGCAATGTTCACTCGACGCAGCATTTGGCGGATGATCACCTCGATGTGTTTGTCGGAAATCTTCACACCTTGCAAGCGGTAAACCTCTTGCACCTCTTGTACGATGTAGCGAGCCAACGCTTCGATACCTTGCAAACGCAGAATATCATGCGGGTCAACCGCGCCGTCGACAATGGTTTCACCACGGTTTACCACTTGGCCGTCATGGACAAGAATCTGTTTCTCTTTGGAAATCAGGGTTTCGTAAGCCACACCGTCCACATCGGTAATAATCAGGCGTTGTTTGCCTTTGGTTTCTTTACCGAAAGACACTGTACCGGTTACTTCGGCCAACATGCCGGCATCTTTGGGCACGCGTGCTTCAAACAGTTCGGCTACACGCGGCAGACCACCGGTAATATCACGGGTTTTGGAAGAGGCTTGCGGAATACGCGCCAATACGTCACCCTTGCCGACTTCCTGACCTTCACGGATGGTAATTACCGCACCTACCGGGAACGCCATCGAAACGGCAGTGGTTGTGCCGGGCATGCATACTTCTTCGCCGTTTTCATCCAACAGTTTCACGGTCGGGCGCAACAGTTTGGAAGTAGATGCCGAACGGCGTTTGCCGTCGATTACTACCAATGTAGACAAGCCGGTTACATCGTCGGTTTGTTTGGCAACGGTCACGCCTTCTTCCACGTTTTCAAAACGCACCTGACCGGCATGCTCGGTAATCATCGGACGGGTATGCGGATCCCATGTAGCCAAGGTTTGGCCGGCTTTCACCGCCGCACCGTCTTGTACCAACAGAATCGCACCGTAAGGCACTTTATGGCGCTCACGCTCACGACCGATTTCATCGTGAATCACTACTTCGCAAGAACGACCGATTACCACCAGTTCGCCTTTGTTGTTGGCAACATAACGCATTTGGCTGCTGAAACGTGCGGTACCGTTTGACTTAGCTTCCACTTGGCTGGCGGCGGCGGCACGCGATGCGGCACCACCAATGTGGAAGGTACGCATCGTCAGCTGAGTACCCGGCTCACCGATAGACTGAGCGGCAATCACGCCAACAGCTTCGCCGGTATTAACCAATTTGCCTCGCGCCAAGTCGCGGCCATAACAGTGGGCACACAAACCGTAGCGGGTTTTACAGGTAATCGGGGTGCGGACTTTAACCTCATCGACACCCGATTGGTCAATCAGATCAACCAGTTGCTCATTCAGCAACGTACCTGCTTCAACAAGCGTTTCGCCGCTTGAAGGATCAACCACGTCACCGGCAGTTACGCGGCCTAAAATACGGTCGCGCAACGGTTCGATCACATCACCGCCTTGCACCACGGCTTTCATTACAAAACCGTCAGTTGTGCCGCAATCGTCTTCTACCACGACCAAGTCTTGGGTAACGTCTACCAAACGGCGGGTCAAGTAACCTGAGTTTGCCGTTTTCAAGGCGGTATCCGCCAAACCCTTACGCGCACCGTGTGTCGCAATAAAGTATTGCAATACCGTCAAACCTTCGCGGAAGTTTGAGGTAATCGGCGTTTCGATAATCGAGCCGTCCGGCTTGGCCATCAAACCACGCATACCGGAAAGCTGTTTAATCTGCGCTGCCGAACCACGGGCACCCGAATCGGCCATCATGTAAATGGAGTTGAACGATTCTTGGTCTACTTCGTTACCTTCGCGGTCAATGACTTTCTGTTTGGAAAGGTTGTCCATCATCGCTTTAGCGATTTTATCGCCGGCACGCCCCCAAATATCGACCACTTTGTTGTAACGCTCGCCGTTCGTTACCAAACCTTGGCGGTATTGGTCTTCGATTTCTTTAACTTCGCTTTGCGCCTCGGCCAGCAATGCGGCTTTTTCTTTCGGAATTTCCATATCGTCGACACAAATTGAGATACCGCCTTTGGCTGCGAATGCAAAACCGGTATACATCAAGTGGTCGGCAAAAATAACGGTATCACGCAGGCCGCACAAACGGAACGATGCATTAATCAGCTTGGAAATTTCTTTCTTTTTCAGCGCTTTATTAATGTATTCGAACGGCAGGCCTTTGGGCAGAATCTCGCTGAGCAAAGCACGGCCTACTGTGGTTTCATAACGTTTTACCACCGGCTCCAACTCGCCTTGGGCATTTTTCTCCCATTCGCGCAAACGCACGGTAATTTTCGTACCCAACTCTACTTGTTTGGTGTGGTAGGCACGATGCACTTCTTTCACATCGGAGAACAAGCTGCCTTCGCCTTTGGCATTGATGCGGTCGCGGGTCATGTAGTACAAGCCCAATACGATATCTTGCGACGGCACGATAATCGGTTCGCCGTTGGCGGGAGACAATACGTTGTTGGAGGCCAGCATCAAAGTGCGCGCTTCCATTTGCGCTTCCAAGCTCAACGGAACGTGTACGGCCATTTGGTCACCGTCAAAGTCGGCGTTGAACGCGGCACAAACCAGAGGATGCAGCTGAATGGCTTTACCTTCAATCAGAATCGGCTCGAATGCTTGAATACCTAAACGGTGCAGCGTCGGCGCACGGTTAAGCATGATGGGATGTTCGCGGATCACTTCTTCCAAAATATCCCAAACTTCCGGCACTTCCTGCTCTACCAGCTTTTTAGCTGCTTTTACGGTTGAAGCCAAACCTTGTTTTTCCAATTTGTGGAAAATAAACGGTTTGAACAATTCCAAAGCCATTTTCTTCGGCAAACCGCACTGATGCAGACGCAGGTAAGGGCCTACGGTAATCACGGAACGGCCTGAATAGTCCACACGTTTACCCAACAGGTTTTGACGGAAGCGGCCGCCTTTACCTTTAATCATATCCGCCAATGATTTCAGCGGACGTTTGTTGGCGCCGGTCATGGCTTTACCGCGACGACCGTTATCCAGCAGCGAATCTACCGCTTCTTGCAGCATACGTTTTTCGTTGCGTACGATAATATCCGGCGCATGCAATTCCAACAAACGTTTCAAACGGTTGTTACGGTTGATCACGCGGCGGTACAAATCATTCAGATCGGAAGTGGCGAAACGGCCGCCGTCAAGCGGTACCAACGGACGCAAATCAGGCGGCAACACCGGCAGCACATCCATAATCATCCATTCGAGCTTCATACCCGAGCGTTGGAAGGCTTCCAATACTTTCAAGCGTTTGGCGATTTTTTTGATTTTGGTGTCCGAGCCGGTAGATTCGAGCTCTTGACGCAATACTTCTACTTCTGAAGCAATGTCTAAGCTGCGCAATAATTCGCGAATACCCTCGGCACCCATCTTGGCATCGAAGTCGTCGCCGTATTCTTCCAGCTTGGTGTAGTAATCATCTTCAGTCAGCAATTGGCGGCGTTGCAGAGGTGTCATGCCCGGGTCGGTAACCACATAGGCTTCGAAATACAACACGCGTTCAATATCGCGCAGGGTCATGTCTAAAACCATACCCAAACGTGAAGGCAATGATTTTAAGAACCAGATATGGGCAACGGGTGCGGCCAACTCGATATGACCCATGCGCTCGCGGCGCACTTTAGACAAAGTAACTTCCACGCCGCATTTTTCACAGGTTACGCCTTTAAATTTCAGGCGTTTGTATTTACCGCACAAACATTCGTAGTCTTTCACCGGACCGAAAATCTTGGCGCAGAACAAACCGTCGCGCTCGGGTTTGAAGGTACGGTAGTTGATGGTTTCGGGTTTTTTCACTTCGCCGTAAGACCATGAACGGATGGTTTCAGGTGAAGCAATGCCGATTTTGATCGCATCAAATTCTTCTTCTATGCCGGCAGACTGCAACGGATTAAATAAGTTTAACAAATTCATTTTTGCTCCTTGTGGAACGGTAGTTTTCAGACGGCCTCATTAAGAAAGCCTATTCATTTGAAAATCTTTTTTCAGACGGCCCGAATGTTTTGGAGGCCGTCTGAAAACCGGTTCCGATATTAGTAACGTTCCAGATCGATATCCAAGCCCAACGAGCGAATCTCTTTAACCAATACGTTGAAGGATTCGGGCATACCGGCATCGATTTTGTGCTCGCCTTTAACAATGTTTTCATACATTTTGGTACGGCCGGCAACGTCATCCGATTTCACGGTCAACATCTCTTGCAGCGTGTAGGCGGCACCGTAAGCCTCCAGTGCCCACACCTCCATCTCACCGAAACGCTGACCGCCGAATTGGGCTTTACCACCCAGCGGCTGTTGGGTAACCAGACTGTACGGGCCGGTAGAACGGGCGTGCATTTTCTCGTCAACCAAGTGGTGCAGCTTCAGGTAGTGCATCACGCCGACGGTTACTTTGCGGTCGAACGGTTCGCCCGAGCGGCCGTCATACAAAGTGATTTGGGTTTTGCTGTTGTTGAAGCCGAGTTTTTCTACTTCGGGATCGTCGCTCGGATAAGCCAAGTCGAGCATCTCGTAGATTTCGTTTTCTTTGGCACCGTCAAACACCGGCGAGGCAAAGGTGGCTCCGCGCTTCAGGTTTTCTGCTAAAGCTAAAATATCTTCATCGTTCAGCTCGTCCAGATTTTCCTGCTTACCGCTGCTGTTGTAGAGTTTGTTCAGGAACTCACGGATTTCGCCTACTTTACGCTGCTCGGCCAACATGCGGTCGATACGCTCGCCGATACCTTTTGCCGCCCAACCCAAATGCACTTCGAGAATCTGGCCGATATTCATACGGGACGGTACGCCCAACGGGTTCAATACGATATCTACGGGGCGGCCGTCTGCCATATAAGGCATGTCTTCCACCGGCAGAATGCGCGATACCACACCTTTGTTACCGTGACGACCCGCCATTTTGTCACCGGCTTGCAGGCGGCGTTTAATGGCGATGAATACTTTTACCATCTTCTGAACGCCCGGCTGCAGCTCATCACCTTGTGTCAGTTTTTTCTTCTTCACTTCATACAAGGCATCGGCTTCTTCGCGTTTTTGTTGCAGGCTGACTTTGATCAACTCCATTTGTTTAGCCAATGATTCATCAGCCAAACGGATATCGAACCAATCGTGCTTGCTCGGCAAAGATGCCAGATATTCGGCAGTAATTTCGCTACCTTTAGCCAACTTCATCGGGCCGCCATTGGCTTTTTGGCCGACAATCATGCGCTCGATACGGCTGAATGCGTCGTTATCAAAAATACGCAATTGGTCGCCCAAATCTTGGCGGTAACGTTTCAGCTCGGAATCAATAATCGATTGCGCACGTTTATCGCGTTGGATGCCTTCGCGGGTAAATACCTGCACGTCGATTACGGTACCGCTCATACCGGTAGGCATACGCAATGAAGTGTCTTTCACGTCCGATGCTTTTTCACCGAAAATGGCACGCAGCAGTTTTTCTTCTGGTGTCAGTTGGGTTTCGCCTTTAGGCGTTACTTTACCTACCAGCACATCGCCTGCTTCAACTTCTGCACCGATATAAACGATACCGGATTCGTCCAAACGGTTTTGCATGCGCTCAGATAAGTTAGGGATATCGCGGGTAATGTCTTCCGCGCCCAATTTGGTATCACGTGCCACTACATTCAATTCTTCGATATGGATAGAAGTGTAGCGGTCATCTGCTGCCACTTTTTCAGAAATCAAAATCGAGTCTTCATAGTTATAACCGTTCCACGGCATGAAAGCGATGGTCATGTTTTGACCCAAGGCCAATTCACCTAAATCGGTAGAAGCGCCATCGGCCACGACGTCGCCGCGTTGCAGCAGATCACCGGCTTTCACGACAGGACGTTGGTTAATATTGGTTGATTGGTTTGAGCGGGTAAATTTCACCAAGTTGTAAATATCCACACCCACTTCACCAGCAGTCGCTTCATCATCGTGTACACGAACAACGATACGGTTGGCATCCACATATTCCACAACACCACCGCGGCGGGCAACGATTGCAGTAGCAGAGTCCACGGCTACCGAACGCTCAATACCGGTACCTACCATCGGTTTTTCCGGGCGCAAGCATGGTACGGCCTGACGTTGCATGTTGGCACCCATCAAGGCACGGTTCGCATCGTCATGCTCCAAGAAAGGAATCAAAGAAGCAGCCACGGAAACCACTTGACCGGTCGCCACGTCCATATATTGAACGCGATCGGCAGTCGCCATAATGGTTTCACCTTTTTCACGACAGGTAATCAAATCGCCTGTCAAGCGGCCGTCTGAATCTAGTTCGGCGTTTGCCTGTGCAATCACATAACGGCCTTCTTCGATGGCAGACAAGTAATCGATTTCATCGGTTACTTTTCCATCTACTACGCGACGGTATGGTGTTTCCAAGAAACCGTATTCATTGGTTCGTGCGTAAACAGACAACGAGTTAATCAAACCAATATTCGGACCCTCAGGTGTTTCAATCGGGCAGACACGGCCATAGTGGGTCGGATGTACGTCGCGCACCTCAAAGCCCGCACGTTCACGTGTCAAACCGCCCGGACCTAAAGCAGACACACGACGCTTATGGGTAATTTCTGACAGTGGGTTGGTCTGATCCATAAATTGGCTCAACTGGCTGGAACCAAAAAACTCTTTAATTGCAGCAGAAACCGGCTTGGCATTAATCAAATCGTGAGGCATCAGATTTTCAGATTCTGCCTGATTCAAACGCTCTTTCACCGCCCGCTCAACACGTGCCAAGCCGCTGCGGAACTGGTTCTCCACCAATTCACCTACTGAACGCACACGACGGTTACCCAAATGATCGATGTCGTCCACTTCGCCATGACCATTGCGCAATTCAACTAAAGTAGCAATAGAAGCAACAATATCTTCCACGCTTAATACAAAACCACCTTTTTCAGCTGCTCCGGCAAAAGTTTGGTTCAATAAGCGCCCGTACCATGATGCTGTTTGTTCTGCATCCAGTTTTTGTTCATAAGTGCGGGTATTGAATTTCATACGGCCCACACGTGATAAATCATAACTATCTTCGTTAAAGAACAATCGATTAAACAAAAGCTCAACCGCCTCTTCGGTAGGAGGCTCACCGGGGCGCATCATACGGTAAATCGCCACTCGAGCGGCTTGTTGATCAGCAGTTTCATCAGTACGTAAGGTATTGGAAATATAACCACCTTGATCCAACTCATTGATATACAGCGTTTCAACCTTATCAACGCCATGAATATCTAACTTAGCCAATAATTCTTCTGCAATTTCTTCATTGGCAACAGCCAATACCTCGCCGGTATCGGACACAATCAAATCAGTTGCTAATATCTTACCCAACAAGTTTTCAGGCTCAACATCCAAACGAGTTAAGCCTGCATTGCTAATATCACGTATATTTTTTGCAGTAATACGTTTACCTTTAGCGACTAAAACATTACCGTCTTTATCTACAATATCCAGTTTCGCTGTATCGCCTTTCAGACGGCCTACAATTAAGTCAGTTTGAACGCCATCTTTAGAAAGATAAAAAGTTTCTTTATCGTAAAAAGTATCTAAAATTTGCTCATTGTTATAACCTAAAGCCTTCAGCAAAATCGTAACCGGCATTTTTCTACGGCGGTCAATACGGAAGAAAAGCAGATCTTTCGGATCAAATTCGAAATCCAACCAAGAGCCACGATAAGGAATAATGCGAGCAGAGAATAACAATTTCCCGGACGAATGCGTTTTGCCTCTATCATGCTCGAAGAATACACCCGGAGAACGATGTAACTGAGAAACAATTACCCGTTCTGTACCATTAATTACGAAAGAACCACTTGGTGTCATCAAGGGTATTTCTCCCATATACACTTCATTCTCTCGAACCTCTTTTACTGTGGGTTTAGAAGATTCTTTATCCAAAATAACCAATCGAATACGGGCACGCAACGGAGCTGCGTAAGTTATACCTCGTAATTGACATTCTGGAATATCAAATAAAGGTTCACCTAGGGTATAGTGTACGAATTCCAAGCGTGCATAACCATTATGGCTCTCAATCGGAAAAATCGAATTAAATGCCGCTTGTAGACCATCATCAGTACGCTGATTGAATGGCTTTTCCAATTGCAAAAATTTTGCATAAGAATCCAACTGAGTAGCCAGCAGAAATGGCACCTCTAAGACATTGGCACGTTTTGCAAAACTCTTACGGATACGTTTTTTTTCGGTAAAAGAATAACTCATGAAAAACTCCAAAAAGGGGAGACTTTTAGAATAATTGCGCACAGATGAACTAAATCTCTTCATATATCTAGTGCTACTTAAAAATTACTCACTTACATTTATTAACTAAATTTTAATTTACAAATGTAATTAAATGTAAATAAACTATTTTTAATCATAAAAAAGCAAAACAAGGCTGGCAGTGAACTGCCAGCCTTTAACAACAGAATAAAATTATTTAATTTCGACTTTAGCGCCAGCTTCTTCCAATTGTTTTTGGATATCTTCGGCTTCAGCCTTAGAAACACCTTCTTTAAGAGTTTTAGGCGCTCCGTCAACCATATCTTTAGCTTCTTTCAATCCTAAACCGGTAATAGCGCGAACCACTTTAATTACACCTACTTTTTGATCACCGGCAGAAGCCAAAATTACATCAAATTCAGTTTTCTCTTCAGCGGCAGTAGCAGCACCGGCAGCAGCACCGCCGGCAACAGCAAGAGCAGCAGCAGAAACACCAAATTTTTCTTCAAAAGCTTTAACCAGCTCATTCAATTCCATAACGGTCAAACCAGCAACCGCTTCTAAAATGTCTTCTTTAGTAATAGCCATGCTATTTAAACTCCTAAAATTGATATATTTAATAATTAAATGAATATAAATTGTTCAACAGTTTTATGCAGCTTCTTCTGCGCTTTTCTTTTCTGCCAAAGCTGCCAATGCACGAGCAAAGCCTGAAGCAGGCGCTTGCATGACACCTAACAACTTCGCAAGCAGTTCTTCCTGGCTTGGAATGGAAGCAAGTTCAGAGACTTGGGCAACATTTAACAGATCGCCATTATAAGAACCCGCTTTCAGAACAATTTTTTCATCTTTTTTAGAAAATTGATGCAGTACTTTTGCTGCTGCAACAGGATCTTCAGATGCTGCATATATTAACGGACCTGTCATTTGGTCTGCCAATGCAGCAAACGAAGTGCCTTCAACTGCACGACGAGCTAATGTATTCTTCAGAATACGCAGATATACGCCTTCTTTACGAGCATTAGCTCTCAGCTCAGTCATACTAGCAACACTGATACCGCGATATTCGGCAACAACCATAGTTTGAGCATTAGCAATGGCATTACTAATCTCTTCTACAGCAGCCTTCTTGGTTTCAATATTGAGACTCAAGGTCTACCTCCTACTGTTTAATAAAGAAATACAAAAAATGTATTCCACCAGCGCGGCAACCTAAAAAGACATTTAACAAGCAATCTTGCTATTCAATTCAGGACTACCGTCTGCGTAGGGTATAACTATTAAATCTTACGATCCCTACGGTCTTGGACATCTACTTAACAATAAGTAGCCCAAATCCAAACAGTCTACAAAGCATATTAACTTTACAGGCTGTCTGAAAATTCTATTTATCTATTTAACTGTTTACACTTGATGTATCAACACGAACACCTAAGCCCATAGTACTAGATACAGCTACTTTTCTCAGATATTGACCTTTTGCAGCAGCAGGCTTAGCTTTAACAATAGCATCCAATAATGCATTAAAGTTTTCACGCAAATCAGCCTCAGCAAATGAAGCACGACCAATAGTAGCATGAACAATACCTGCTTTATCTGTACGGTATTGAACTTGGCCAGCCTTAGCATTTTTTACTGCTTCCGCAACATTAGGTGTAACCGTGCCTACTTTAGGATTCGGCATTAGACCGCGAGGACCTAAGATCGTACCCAATTGTCCCACAATTCGCATAGCATCTGGAGATGCAATAACTACATCAAAATTCAGATTACCTTTTTTAACTTCATCGGACAGATCTTCAAAACCTACCACATCAGCTCCAGCCGCTTTCGCCGCCTCAGCATTGACTCCTTGTGCAAATACAGCAACACGAGTAGTTTTACCAGTCCCCTTAGGAAGAACTACAGAACCACGAATAACTTGATCAGATTTACGAGGATCAACACCCAAATTAAACGAAACGTCTACAGACTCATCAAATTTAGCAGTAGCGGATTTTTTAACTAACGCGATTGCTTCATCAATTACATACAGTTTATTAGCCTCAACAGCACTACGTAAAGCACTTAAACGCTTAGATAATTTAGCCATTACACACCCTCCACATCCAAACCCATAGAACGGGCGCTACCTGCAATAGTACGAACAGCCGCATCTAAATCCGCAGCAGTCAAATCAGGTTCTTTGGTTTTTGCGATCTCTTCCAATTGAGCCCGAGTAATCTTACCTACTTTATTAGTCAAAGGATTTGAACTGCCTTTTTGTAAGCCAGCAGCCTTTTTCAACAATATGGAAGCGGGGGGCGTCTTCATCACAAAAGTGAATGACTTATCCGCAAAAGCAGTGATTACCACAGGAATTGGCAATCCCGGCTCCATGCCCTGCGTTGCGGCATTGAATGCTTTACAAAATTCCATAATATTCAAGCCACGTTGACCCAAGGCAGGACCAACTGGAGGAGAAGGGTTGGCTTTTCCTGCAGGAATTTGCAGTTTAATATAGCCTACAATTTTTTTTGCCACTTTATAAAGCTCCTAAATCAATGGGTATAACGCGAAAATCGCTCCCCACACATAAAACATAAAAGTTAATTTTTTATTATAGATTCTATTAAATATTTTTTCAATAAAATTTAACAACCTAAACAGCAGTTCAATTTTATTAAATCTTTTCTACTTGGTTAAACTCCAGCTCAACAGGTGTTTCTCGCCCAAAAATCTGCACGGAAACACGTAATTTATTACGCTCATAATTGACTTCTTCAACAATTCCATTAAAGTCAGCAAATGGGCCTTCATTTACTCGAACTTGTTGCCCTACTTCAAATTCAACTTTCGGCTTAGGCTTCTCTCCCCCCGATTGAACTTGTTGCAATATGGTATCAACCTCTTTTTGAGATATAGGCATAGGCTTATTAGCAGTACCCCCAATAAATCCTGACACACGAGGTGTACTTTTCACCAAATGCCAAGAATCATCTGTCATTTCCATTTCAACTAACACATAACCTGGAAAAAACTTACGCTCACTAATTGTTTTTTTTCCATTTTTTATATCAACCACTTCTTCCACAGGCACCAAGATTTGCCCAAAATAATCATCCATATTTTCACGGGCAATACGTTCTTTCAAAGTCTTTTGAACATTTTTTTCAAAGCCGGAATAAGCCTGTACAACATACCAACGTCTAGACATTTTTATCCCCTCTTTAATAGCAAATCAAAAAATAACCACGATATCAGACTATCTGTCGCATAAATAAACATAGATAAAACAGTCACAAAAATAACAACAAAAATAGTCATACGAATTGCATCATTTTTAGGCGGCCAAACAACCTTTTTAAACTCGGTCACAGAATCACGCACATATCTAACCAACTGACGCCCAAAATGACACCAATAAAAAACTATTAATAATCCTAAAATAATACCTACAATTGGAAACAATGTTCGTAGATATACAGGTATATCTTGCATAGTATAAAAAACCCAAATACTACTGGCAATTAACAACACAACAATCAGGAGCTTAAGGAAATCAGCACCTTGCAGCATAGTATCATTTTTTGGACTAACTAATTGATTTACAGATTTCACAAGCTGACTAGAGCCTTCTCTATCTTGCGGTAATTTCTCAGCCATCTCTTATCCAATATCAGAAATTAAGCAAATAGTAATATAAAATTTTAAATTTCATACTGATTCAGTATAACTTTCTTGAGTTAACCACTCCAAGGAATAAAACATTATATAAATATAAACAATAAAAAATTAACCGACCCTTAGGCCGGTTAATTTTTACTATTTGGCAGGCCAGGAGGGTCTCGAACCCCCAACCCTCGGTTTTGGAGACCGATACTCTACCAATTGAGCTACTGGCCTCTAAATATTAAGCGATAACAGAAGACACCACACCGGCACCTACCGTACGACCACCTTCACGAATCGCAAAACGCAGACCTTCTTCCATCGCAATCGGCGCAATCAATTCAACAGTAATCGCCACGTTCTCACCAGGCATTACCATTTCAACTCCCTCTTCCAGTGTAACCGCACCAGTAACGTCAGTTGTACGGAAGTAGAATTGAGGACGGTAGTTTGCAAAGAACGGTGTATGACGACCACCTTCTTCTTTACTCAACACATACACTTCAGCTTTAAATTTAGTGTGCGGAGTGATGGTACCGGGTTTTGCCAATACTTGACCACGCTCAACTTCTTCGCGCTTAGTACCGCGCAGCAGTACGCCCACGTTATCACCTGCTTGGCCTTCGTCCAGCAGTTTGCGGAACATTTCCACACCGGTACAAGTGGTTTTTTGAGTATCTTTCAAACCAACGATTTCAATCTCGTCACCTACATGAATGATACCGCGCTCTACACGACCGGTAACTACCGTACCACGCCCAGAAATCGAGAATACGTCTTCAATCGGCAACAGGAACGGTTTGTCTACTGCACGCTCAGGAGTCGGAATGTAGCTGTCCAATGCATCAGCCAATTCGAAGATTTTTTCTTCGTAAGCAGCATCGCCTTCCAACGCTTTCAATGCAGAACCTTGTACGATCGGGCAATCGTCACCGGGGAAATCGTAGCTTGACAGCAAGTCACGAATTTCCATTTCAACCAATTCCAGCAACTCAGCATCATCAACCATATCACATTTGTTCATGAATACGATGATATAAGGTACACCTACTTGGCGGGCCAACAGAATATGCTCGCGGGTTTGCGGCATAGGACCGTCCGCAGCCGAACATACCAGAATAGCACCATCCATTTGGGCGGCACCGGTAATCATGTTTTTAACGTAGTCGGCGTGCCCCGGACAGTCTACGTGAGCGTAGTGGCGGGTTGCCGTTTCGTACTCTACATGCGAGGTGTTAATGGTAATACCACGGGCTTTTTCTTCCGGGGCATTGTCAATTTGGTCGTAAGCTTTGGCCGCACCACCGAATTTTTTTGACAAAATTGTTGTCAGTGCAGCTGTCAAAGTGGTTTTACCATGGTCAACGTGACCAATGGTGCCAACGTTTACGTGCGGCTTGCTCCGCTCGAATTTCTCTTTAGCCATGGCAATTTCCTATCCTAAGCTTTAAAGTTTTGGGTAAAAATCAATAGAAATGGTGCCCATAGGCAGATTTGAACTGCCGACCTCTCCCTTACCAAGGGAGTGCTCTACCCCTGAGCTACATGGGCGGATTATACATATGGAGCGGGTGAAGGGAATCGAACCCTCACCGTAAGCTTGGAAGGCTTCTGCTCTACCATTGAGCTACACCCGCATACTTACTGTAATCTCTGCTCCAAGTAAGATTGGATTTGGTGGAGGGAGAAGGATTCGAACCTTCGAAGCTTTCGCAACAGATTTACAGTCTGCCCCCTTTGGCCGCTCGGGAATCCCTCCAAAAGAGAAATACAATCTTAGATAGTTCTCTAAAATACGTCAAGCTGCTTTTGTTATTTTTTTTAGTATTTTTTTTAACACAATCATTTTAAATGATTTTATTTTCCAGCAACAATCCGCTCATACTTAGCTTGCAGCTCCTCTTGAGTTTCAGGATTTTCTTCATCTATTAAAATACAATCTACTGGACACACTTGTTGGCATTGCGGCTCATCATAATGCCCTACGCACTGAGTACACAGACTAGGATTGATTTCATAAATCTCATCACCCTGGGAGATGGCATCATTAGGACACTCTGGCTCGCAAACATCACAGTTAATGCACTCATCTGTAATAAAGAGCGACATCGTTTTTCCTTTACTTTTTCAAAACCGAATTTTATTAATTATAGCACAAACCATTTCAGACAATTCGGCTCTATAACATCTATGCACACTATAAAAATTTCATCATCAAATTCACAGGCCGTCTGAAATTTACTTCAGACGGCCTACATCATTTATAAAACTCACTGAACAATCTCGTTTTAAAATTTGTAGTTATACTGCACCCCTACAATGTGCGCATGGCTTTTGAATCGTGCAGAAGAAGAGACATTGCTATCAACCGTATTAACTTCGGCATTTGAAGGTTTTGCTCGCACATTTGCTTTGGCATTTTGTACATAAATATAGCTGTAAGCGGCATTAATACTATGCTTTTTAGCAAAATCATATTTACCGCCTAAAGAATACCAAATACGGTTGTTATCAGGCATAGTTACCAAACGATCGGTAGCATTCCGCACTGGTGATTGATCATAAGCTATGCCAAATCGAAATTGCAACGGATCACTATACTGATAGGCTGCACCTAAAGCTACTTTATAAGTATCCCGCCAATTAGGCGTTATAACAGTTTGATTAGAAAGCTGTCCACTAACTGTATGCTTAGGATTTTCAAAATTCAACTCTGCTCGACTGAAGCGTGAATGACGCGTCCATGTTACATCACCGAAAAGATTCCATTTTTGCGAGGCTTGATACATAGCATGCAAAGATAAAGACTCTGGTGTTGTAATCTTTAAATTAGCTTTCTCATGGGGAACATAGCCCAAACCATCCTCTGCAATGGTTTTACCAATTCGTCCCGCATAAATTTGTTTTGCGGCAGCACCATCTGCGGTCCAATCCGCCGTTCCTTCCAAGTTATGTTTTACCCGAGAACGGTAATTGACACCTACACGAGTGCGATCATTGATATCCCACATCCATGCCAAATGATAACCATATCCCCAATCCTTCCCCTTTACTTCGGCATGGCCATCCATTAAACCGACACCATTAGGATCAATAGGCATACTAGGACGAAGAGATGCAGCCCAATCCGCATATTTACGCAATCCTGCGGTACTGTACTGTGCAATAGCACCTACCGCAACTGAATGTTTTTCATTTAACTTCAAGGCAATTGCCGGCTCAACAGCAATAGTTGTAAGTTCGGTTTTATTTAAGTTATAGCGCAATACAGAATCGACTGCATATTCGGTCTTTGAACCAAACGGTACATACACTCCCAAACCGGCCGTTACATTATCATTAACTTTATAGGCACCATAAAGATGAGGAGCAAAAATAAGATTTTCAGCAATCTTGCCACTATTACTGCTATTAGCTACTGTTTTACCGCCGTTATATTTAGCTTTAGCTTCACTGTATTTTACACTTGGAGAAACCAGGTTTAATGAAGCAGAAATTTCATGTCCATCCAATTTCGTTAAACCGGCCGGGTTGTAAAACAATGTAGAAGCATCTGATGCTTCAGCAGCAGATGAGTTTGCTGTTCCCTGTGCAGCTACAGATTGCGTACCAAAATGATAGCCTGATGCTTGAGCCGCTTGGGCAGCTAACGCCGTACTAACAAATAAAACAAGATAACGGAATTTGTGTTTCATATAATTAATCAAAACTTAAAGTAAAAAGTAAGAAACATTCGCTCACACACGATCACTCGAAAGCAACCTATGAATACTAAAATATTTAACTAATCTTT